>JABSQT010000003.1:0-78910 GCA_013215715.1 Mycoplasmatales bacterium
CCAAACGCCTCTTTATTACAAAAACAAAAACTATGATTAACTCAAACTTTCTCAATGAAAAAAAATAACCCTAATAAAGATAACCATAAAAATACAAATGGTTTCTTCAAGAAAAGAAAACTTAAAAAACAAACCTTGAAGAATGAAGCTTTAAATAAAGATGACCCTTTTAGAAAAAAACTTATTCAAACACTTCTTGATGATCCAAGAAATCAGGATAATTAAATTTTAAAAGATAGTAGTACATGAAGTTTATAAAAAATAAATTCAAGAAATTTGAAAACTTACAATATAAATTAATATTTATATCTCTTATATCAATGCCACTCATTGTAGGTATAGCGATAATATTGCATAACCCTCAATTTAATAAGAATTTAAAATATTCAAATAAACATTTAAGTCATTTGAATAATCAAAATACAATTGATATTTATAAAGCCACTCCTAATAAACCGATGGATTATAAAGAGTTGGAATCATTAAGGACAAAACCCCTTTTGAATCAAGGTTCTAAAACTATAACAGAAATGGCAAATGTAATTAATAATCATAGTTTAAAACAACAAAAGGAAGATATCAAAACATGAAGTGGAATTGATTTAGAAAATATTAAAGTAAAAAGCATAAAAGCAAGTGCAGATAAAATAAAAGGTTTACTTTTTGTGGCCTTAACACTCAACACAAAAAAGATTATTACTATAACTTTAAAAGGTAAACCAAATACAGAAGTATTATCTAATAAATTACTTTTGCCCTTTGGGATTATGTTTACAATAATAATTATCGCTTCATTTGCAAGCTTGCTGCTTTTGAAAAAAAAGAAGCAAAAATAAAAGGGTATTGCTGCCAAGTGTGTGGACACTTAATGAATCTTTTCATAGTGATTTTCCCTTTCTAATTCAAAATCTTAAAATACCCTATAGAAAGGAGAATATGAATAAAAGAAAAAGCATGATCGTTTCTTTAGGTATCGCGGCTCCATTAGCGTTACCAGCAATTGTTATAACTTCGCTTTCACAAACAAACAATATCTCAAAAACAATTCTTAACACTAAAAATATTCCTTTGACAAAAGGCTTGAATATCTATTCTAAACCCTCTAAAACAATTGCGCAACAAAGTAAACACATACCAAACCAAAAAGTTTTAACTAACACTAAAACTAAAGAAGGAAAAGATAAGAAACCTACTACACTTCTAATAATCATGAATGTAATGGCAGTTTTAGCACTGGGATCAATGATTGGTGTATTTGCACTAAAGTTTAAAAAACATAAAAAGACTAATTCACCCAAGAAGAATAAATCCAGTTCAAACAATAAAAGCAAAAAGGTTTCTTCTTTCAAAGGTGGTAAAAAAGAATTTGTACCTCAAATAGATACAGAACTTATTACACCTAAGACAAAGAAAAACAAAACTAATAAAAAGAAAAATGAAGATGATTTCTGAAAGAAGATTAATTCTTTATAAATAAATGAGTTTCATTCTATTTTTGAAAATTCTTCTAGTTTTATTATTCAGTACTACAACGGCGGGTATATCTTTCCCCTTACCCGCCGCAAAGCAAGGTGATTGTAATCACCAATTAATGCACACAATTAATAAACATTATTCTAAAGAGAGACTTATAGCCTCACGCCTTATGGATTCAATAATGGATTCATACGAGGTTATAAAAAGAAGTTCTAACTTCTATAAGTCAACCTTAAACAAAAGTTCACTCATGAAAAAAAATAATTTGGCGATTATGAACTCATTAACAAACAAAAAATTGATCAATCAAGGAAATGTTTCTGTTAATGTAATTTCAAGTGAGATGAGTGAAGGAAGCGTTGATGAGAAATTATTAATACTTCAAAAATGAACTAATATAAAAATACACTCAACCTTTAACGGCACAAAGATAATTGAATTCATGACATCACCAGACTCTACTAATGGAACAATACAATTCGTAATTGTTACTAATACAGCTGGCGGAATTCAAAGATTGCATGGTCGATTAATCGGTTTACCAGACAAGTTAATTAAAGAACATATAAAAGAAATATTGAAGCCAAGGCCAATTGAAGCCGACAACTCTAAAGCAAATAAAATTATTTTAATTGTTTTAATGTCGCTTACAACTATTTCGATTATATGCTTAACTTGACTTAAACATCTGAATAAAAAAGGATAATAATTAATCCGCATGCCTAATTCTAATTGGCATGTTTTTTTATATCTTATTAATAACTTTTATGCAATTATTGAAGCTACTTATTTAAAATTGTAGATTACTCTGTAATAAACATCGCACTCATTGTGTTTATATATAATAAATAAGAATTACATTAGATATGGTATTCCCAAAAGTGAGAAAATTATCTAAAGGAATTAAAATTAACGCAAAAGCTAGTTTAGTAAAAATCGGATCATTAATTCAAAAATAACAAAATAAAAACACCTATGTTTATGGTAGTGTTTTTAATATATTTAGAAATAACTAGTTTTTGTATTTTCATAAAATCTTAAAACTTTATAATTAAAACAAGTTGCTTTATAGATTGCATTCTTTTAAGTTTGTGTGAATTTTGTTTCAAGTTTATTTACGATTAATAACGTTAGCATTGAAGAAACCAATGTCACAAAGAACATGCTTATAATTCAGGGTTTAGTTCATTGATTTAAGGCTGGTGCAATAAACTCTATCATAATTGTTGTTGTTAATATTAGATATGCAATTAAATGAAGAATTATTAATTTAAGATTATTAAACGAAACTTTTAAAAAATTAATTTCATGTTTTTTTCTGAAAGCTACTCCTAAAATTAAAGCCATAACCGCAATTCAAAATATAACTCCAGAAACAATGATCATTCATTTAATTGAATTAAAAACTATAGTTACATTAGCTTCGGTTCAACCCCCACTTGGATATTGAACCAACATTCGCCCTCAAAAAAATACCATAGTGAGTAATAAAACTATAAAGAACAAACCAAATAGAATATCAATTAATTTATATTTTCTTTGAAATAATATAACCACTATCAATAACACTTGAATAATATTGAATGGTATAACAGCCTCGTTATTTCTTAAAGACATCCCAAGTATAGTTAAACATAAAATATGATAAAAAATATAAGTTTAATGTATTTTAATGTTTTATCATTCATAATAAACTCCTCTATATAATAAATCCTTATTTTAGAAACTAAAAAGCTAATATATTTAATGAATTATAATGAATGTGAATATTACTTAGTGTTATTCACAAAATGTTGATATTATAAAAATTAAATTAAAAATAAAAAAACACCCCACATTATGCATTGGTGTTTTTACACAGTTTATTTAAATCATAAAACTCAAAATCTTTAAACAAACTCCCCATCAATTTTCATTTTTTTATTTTTTTCAATTGTTTGAATTGCATTATCAATGATTGCTAAAATATTATCATATGTGAAAAAGTGTGTTATTTTTGTATTTTCTCTAATGTTCAACTGAAGGGAACGCTTTTGATCTTCATTCATTTCCATATTTCTTCCCAAAACTAATATTCCTCTTGGACTATCAAAGTTTATACTATTCAAAGGCATCTTAAGAGATTTTTCTATATCATTTTTTTGAACATTTGTTAATTTAATAAATCTATTGATTGCATGGTTTAATTGCGAAGCAGGATCAGCAACATTATAAGATAAACCGTAAACTTTATTTCTATATGGAGTTTTTTTTATAAGCATTACTTTTTTAGGGTTTTTAATTTCAATTAAATCTAAATTACCATTTATATCTACACAAACAAAATCTATTTCATTTTTAAATATCACACCACCCATTAAAGAAGCAAAAAATACACCTTTTCTAACATGAGTATAATTTGGTCAAATTATTTTAATTATTTTATAGAAAAAATTTTGCATTTCTATTTCATTAACTTCTTCTTTAATTAATTGGTGGAGATTTCGCCTAACATCCCATAAAAGTTCTTTTCTAAAAATATCTAAATCAAATACCCCATTATGAGTATTTTGATTTCTAACCTTTTCTATATTTTTTGAATATAAAACATTTCATTTTTCACCCATATCACTCTCTTCGCGGAACATATCTTCAATGATTTTGTTATAAGCTATTTTTGCCAAATAACTTGAAGTTGATTTATTATAAAATAAATTAAATTTTTCAATTTCAAAATCATGAAAGGGATCATCTGGATACTTTTCCTAAAATTCCTTATATCGATTCAAAATCAATGAATGGTATTTTTTAGTAAAAAGTTTCTCTAAAACTATAGCTATATCATCTAATTTAATAGGTTGCATATAATCAATCCCAGAAAAAATTTCTTTATCAAAAGTAATTTTTTGTTTACTACTATTATATTCCCCTATTTTTGAAACCACTTTCTTGCCATGTTTAGTTTTTTCTATTTTGCCATTTTTTCATATTTCCAAAGTTCTATATTTTACATGTTTTTTAAGTATGTATTTATAATCCTCATCAATATTCATATAATTAAAAAATATTTGATTATTTTTAACGTTAAAGAAAATCATTTTGTGTCTATTCTATAGTTGAAAAAAGATTAATTTGATTTTCTTTGAAATTATTTTTTTCGACAGTAATTCTATTAATATCGCTAGGATTTATTTTTTTAATCTTTAAAAAGTCTTGATTAATTTCCGCAATTATTTTTCTTTGTGGCAATTTATATAATAAGTCCATATATACACCCCTAACTTTTTCGTCCAATTCTTCAGGAAATAAATTATCTATAATTATTGGAAACTTTATACCCTTCTCTCATAAATAACTTGAAATAGCAAATTTAAATGATGTTGTTATAATAAATCTTATTGCACCAACATATGTATTAAATTTCGAATCTTTATCAAGTAATACCTTGTATTGATTACCTTGGTGTTTTTTTATTCATTTTTTAATATCAGGGTTAACCATTGAAAAAGCTTTTAAATTATCATCAATCTTGAAAGAGATAAAATCTAACTTATTAAGAGTTACCTTGTTTTCCATTTTTTTTATATTTTTTTCTATTTTTTCTTTTTGTTTAAGCAAACTAGAAAAGTTGCTCTCGCTTATTTTTACTCTATTGGCAATAATATTTGTTTTGATATTTTTGATATTTTGTTCATCAATTAAACTTTCTTCATCAATGTAAGAATTTAATTTGTTCATTTTATATATCGCTTCTTCCAATTGATAATTTAGTTGGTTTATCTTTTCTTGAATAACATTCTTTTGAATATTAATATTTTTATCGAAATTATCAATAGTTAATTTTTTATCTCGTCCTTGGTCATCTTGGTAAATTAATCCCAATGACATAACATTACTTTCAAAAGCAGCCAAAGCATTCAATCTGTCTCCGTATTCGTTTGCTAGGAATTTCATTGAATTAATTTTTAGTTTTAAAGTTTTTATCTTTTGAGATGTGCTAATAACTTCATCAAAATCCATTTTGAGATTATTGGATTGAATTTCAACATTCTTTTTTATAAAATCTATATCCCTTGAATAATGAATCAATTTTTTTCTTTCTTTTCTTAAAACTGATAATGTCACATAATCAGCATCCAATGATTCCGTTAATTTATCAATAGAGAATTCCAATCGATGGGGGAAAGGACCTGTTTTACCATGATTTATAACATCAGAACCATATTGTTGATCTGAATAGTTAGCAAATAGAAAGGCATTAATGAATTCTCAGTCATTACCTAAAATATATTTATATTCATTTAATATCTTTTCATAATCTGAGGTATTTCTACATAAAAATATTTTATTATATCCTTCTTTTTTAATAATCAGCTTTTCTTTATACCTAATCATGCAAAACCCATTATCAAAATAAATTTTAACCATGAATTCCTTCACATGAGTGCCATCAACAAAGTTATCTTTTTTTATTAACCCCATACCATATAAAATAGACCTAATAATAGTTGTTTTACCTTGTGAATTTTTGTTATTTGATGTAATTACAGTTCATTTTTTTGAAAAATCAAATGTTTTTTGAAGCACATCATTGCTATATAATTTCATTTTTAGTATTTCCATTATTCTCCCTTTAATATATCAACACTTCGTTGTATAAGTTCACTTTTCTCTTTGAATTGTTTAATTTCACTTTGATTGTAACCCATTTGTTCCAAATTACCTTCCCATTCATTATTACCCATAAATTCTGATTCCGATATAAATTTCATTGCATCATTAAATTTAGAAAACTCCTTTTTCCTTATTAAATTATCTAAATCATATTTGTTAAATTCGCATATTGTATGAAATAAATAATACCTCATAGGATTAACAACTTCATTTTTTGCAATATTTTCAGATATATGTGTTTTGAATGTATTTGTAGCCGTTTTGAAATATACCCTTAAAGCATCCTCCGTTCCAATCTTTGAAAATAAAATTGGTTTTACCCTATTGAATGCAAGGTCAATTATATCTCGTGTAGTATTACCATCTTCAACACCAAGAACTAATACTTTAATATCATCGAGTTCTTTTATTTTATATGTAAAAGTTTTACTTCTTTTATTTGGTTTGTATGTAATCTTTTGTTTTTTAAAAACCTCAAAAAATGAATACATTTTATTATCTATTGGATATTCAACTTTTTTGTTTTTCATAAATAATTTTTTATTAGTTACAATTATTTTTTGATGTAGTGATTTAACACTCAACAATTGGTGAACAGCTTTTTTTATTTCTGTTTTCGCTGCTGAACCAACAATTATTTTTTTATCTGCACCATCAACAAATGTTTTTACTTCATAATTAACTTTACCAATTTGAAAATCAGCTTCGTTTTCATCTTTGCCCTCATAAGATCATTTTATATCCTTCCACACTTCTGTTAATAACATTGCTAATATTATTTTTTGATTTTCAAATCCTATTTGTTTTGTAGAACTAGACATTTTTCACCTCTTTTATATAAATAATACACCCAATTTCGTTATTAAATTAAACTTATAAATATATTTGGAACTAAATGTTTAATATCTTTATGTTTAAGATTTATTTTTAATCAAATTATTAAAAATATTTTGATATAATAAAAGTGGATAGAAATGAATGACTTACTTGCGAAAGCACGTAGGTCTTTTTATATCCAAATTTAAAGAAAGGAGGTTAAATTTATGAATAAAATTATAGAAATGATGCTTAATCTTTCAAAAAGATGCAAAGGTTTCCCCGTAGTGTTAATTGTTTTAAAAACTGGTAAAGTTGTAAAAACTTTTAAAAATATTAAAGCTCAAAATAAAGACAAAACTGATTATCGAAATCATGCTGAATACCGAATGCTTCTTGATGAAGATATACAAAAGTTAGGAGATATAACAATTATAATCTCTTTACCACCCTGTTCTGATTGTTACAACGATATCAAAAACATAAGTAATATCCAGAAAATTTATTATATTTATGATCCTTGAAATAAGATGAAAAGAAGAAAATACTTAAGAAATACAAAAATAAAAATTAGTAATTATAATAAGCCGGGGCATGATAAAATAAAAAGGCTTATTAAGAAAGCAATGCTTAACCCAAAGCATAAGCAAGCCCGGTCAGCTTGCTAAAAATAATTCAAAAAGACACAAGTGAATATAGGAATCAAACCCGCTTAGCGCAGACCTGACTTTTAACATCTAAATTTTAAGTCTGGTGGTATAATAATTTACGGATAGATAAAGACCATGTGAGTCGTTCATTTCTATCCAAAATTATGGACACTCACGCCGCGGTAACCCGCGGTTTTTATTTTCCTATATCAAGAAAGGAAATAATATGGAATTAACTATAAACAGAATTATTATCGCAAAATTTCTAGAAGAAAGAATTCGTGATAATAACTTACAAGAAGAATTTAACGAAGCTGTTGGAGCTTTAGAAACAGAGGGTTCAGAAATCCAACTTTCAACATTAAAAGAAATTACTTGAGATATCTATAACGATCCTTATGGTGGAGAACACAAAAGGGGAGTTAAAAAAGTTCAAATAACATATAAAGGTGAATCTAGATATTATAAGATGGTTGGTAACCTTTCATATAATGCTAGAGATAAGGAAGTTCAACTTTATTTAACAAGACTTTTCCCATTCAAAAGTAAAAAGACAAATGGAGTAGCAGGAATAATATCAAGAGGATATGTTAATTTCCAAGAGTTCGAAGAAGAATTGGCAGAGTTAATTCAACACCCGAACTTCATTCAAGTATTTGAAGATAATGCAGACATCATTGAAGCGATTGAACTTTATGCGGAACTAGTAAACACCAGAGAGAAGAATGGTTCAAAAAGTATACCGGTATCTGAATTTAATATATATGAAGTTGTCGATGTTGATTATTCTAAAATCAAAGACACTTCTTTGGCATATAAAAAATGTAAAAAGAATACATATACAAAAATTTCAAATATACCAAACTTACCTTCAGATGCAATAGGTAATCAATATCTAATGCTTTCTCTAGAGGAAGGTATAAATCTTCCAAAAGATATCAGAAAGACGTTAATATCTATTATGAAAAATGGTGGACAACTAACAATTTCAGATAGTATGAGAATATCTCTTGGAGATGAGTTTGTAAAATTGAAAGACTTTAAAATTGAAAGAATGTTAAACAATAAATCCAAACTATTTTTATTCATTGAAGATGATATTGATGAAGATAAAATTATAAACATCTTTGATAGACTAGAAAGAGTACGTTCTAATACTATGCTTTCAGTTGTTAATGACATTAAAAACGAAAGAATAAATAATAACAACCTATTCCAATTCTTATTCAATAATGGTTCAATAGATAGAGTAGCACATCTAGATGAATGAATTCAGGATGAAAATAAAATACAACAATATACACAAGGTCTTGATACTCTTCAAAAAGAAGCCTTTAGATTAGCCGTTGATTCATATCCAATAACTTTTATACAAGGTCCTCCCGGAACAGGTAAAACACATGTTATTGCATTGATCTGTCAATATTACGAATCATTAGGCAAAAGCATTCTAGTCTCATCGCAAACTAATGTAGCTGTTGAAAATATTTTAGAAAAATTAAATGGTAATGATAAGTATGGTGGATTAGCAATTAAAGCTGATTTCGGTAAAAGTGATTACTCTTTACCCAATATACCAAGTGTGTTAAGCAAAAAAATATCAAGACTATTAGATGTTGATGATTTTGACTTAAGTAAATTTGGAGTTAATGATATTTTAACTAGTTCAAGCATTGTTGGATCAACTACAACCTCTTCTTCATTAAAGAAAAGAGTGTGAAGAGATTTCTATGAGAATAGTGAAATATTAATAATTGATGAAATTAGTAAATCATCAGTTCCTGAATTAATTAGATATGTTGTGAATGCAAAGAAAATTATCTTTGTTGGAGATCAACGTCAATTAGAACCACTAGATGACTTTGATCAATATGACTCAATTTGAGATGCATATGATGATAGACAAAAAGACATAATCAAGAAATATATTTCCGTTTCAATCTTTGATAAATTATTCGAAACTATGAAAGAACACGGAAAAGCAATAATGTTAGAAACCAATAGACGTTCAATTAAACCCATTGCTGATGTGTATTCAACATTCTATGATGATAAATTAATCGCTAAAAGAACTGCTGAGGATAGCAATATTCAATGAAACGTTAAACCATGATATCCATTTACTTTCTTCTCTATGAACAATTCACAAGAAATTAAAAATAAGAATAAATCTAGAGTTAATGTTAGAGAAGCTGAATATGTTGATAAATTACTAGAAGATTTAGCATCTAAAATCGATAATTCAAAAGAACTAACAGTAGCTATCATTTCTCTTTATGGTGGTCAAGTTGCAAAGATAAATGAACTAACACAAACAAATTATCACAAGAATCACAACTTTAAAGATATAAAAATAAATACAGTAGATGCCTTCCAAGGTGATCAAGCTGATATTGTTATACTTTCAACTGTTAGAGCTGATAAAAGTATGTCAACTGGGTTTGGTAGCAACTACAAAAGAATTAATGTTGCACTATCAAGAGCAAAAGATTTGGTTGTTGTTTTGGGAAATGAATCAATTCTCAAAAATATGAATATGAAATACGATGATGGAGATAGATTATTTTTCAATGAAATATTTAATAAAGTAAATAAGGATGCTACTACAGAATTTGAAGCACCTATGAAATGAAAGAATGTAGGTTAATATGAAAACATTAAATTACACAAAAGAAATCACAATTAGTGATATTAATATCAACATTAATTACAATGAAAAACTTCCTAAGTTTGTTTTGGATGTACTTACTAAAGCATTTAACATGCAAATGGGTGTTTATGAATATTTAAAATATAAAGAAATGGATTCAAATTCAGATATGCACAAACTTATAATGGCGTGTTTTAGAGGTTATGAGGAGTTAACTCGTAATTACTCTAAAATACATGAAACCTTAAGTGATGTTATTACAAATGGTTATATAGTTAGAACTCAAATTGTTGAAGGTGAAATCAAGTCTTATAATCCGGAATTTGACATAAGATTTGCAGAAATAAATTCTCAATCATTTCAACTAAAAGATGAAGAAGAGATTTCAAATAAAGCTCTTGAAATAGTGAGCAGAATTTATCCACAAGCAATAAACTTAACAGTTGACAATATAACTCAAACCAACACTAGAACTGAAGAAGAAATTATTGAACTAAACTTTAATAATGATTCCATTTCCGTAAAAGGAATTCCAGTTACACTTAACAACTTGGAATTATCCAGATTAATAACAGAGAATAATTTAACATCAAAATTTTCTAAATATAAAAATAAGATTCCGACAGGAGAGTGAGAATTCCTCACAAAAACTTTATTAGAAAGAATGACAGATTGACATAAAATTAAAAACAATAATGAAAAAGAAGTATATTATACAAAAATAAAAGAAGGAAGTTTTGAATGAACAACAATCAACTCTTGAGAAAAGCTTCCATATTATAAAAATACAGTTTTTAGAGAAGGTTCTTTTAACCAAGATACAATTCAATATCAAGAGTTGTTAAGATTATTTATTGAAGAAGATATTACATTGAATTCATTTATTTATAAAGCATTCTTTTCTAATGAATTTAACGTTAGAGAAAAGATAATAAGAGATCCAGCTATCCTTAAAAAGATAGTTCAAGATCGTATGCTATTAAGTAAAATATTGCTACATGATTCTAATTTCATACTTGACGGTGTTGACCTTCCGAAAGCACACCTTGTTAAGATACTTACTGACGCTTCTAATGTTCAATTGCCAATTATGATGTCAAAGATACCTTTAGTTATAAAAGATAGTCTTAAAGACCCCAAATTATTGAAAAAGCTAAATAATGTGGATCCTACATTGTTATCTGAATCCCAATTGAAATTTATCAATGATGAGAAAGCTAAACAAGAAGCAATTAATGATGAATATAATTCAATTGTGGGTAAAATCACAACTTCGGGTATTAGGGAATTCATCAAAAAACTAACCAATGCTGAAAAGAGAAAATATCAATTAGGTAAACCTTTCACAAAATGGCTTAATACAGTCATAGGACATAACCAAGGTCAAACAAATATCACCGAAGCCCAACTGAAAAAAGCTAGAACTAATTTACAAAAAACTTTAAAAGTTTTAAAAGATAAAAAGTAACCAATACAAAAACACCAACGCATTATTGTAGTATTAATTTTTTTATAGTTACCAGTTATAGATGATTTTAAAAAAATATCTTATGGGAGGATATTTTTTCTATATCATTATACTTATAACAATTTAAATAAAGGGAGATAAAAATGAATAATATTTTAGTTACAAATTGCAAGGAAAGTGGTTCAGGTAAGAGTGTAAATTTTGAGTATAAAAATACATTGTATACTATACAATATATTACTCTATGAGATTATGGGATTTCTTCACCAAATGATCTAGAGGGTCAATATATTATTTTGAATGAAAAAAGTGAATTAATACATGGAACCGGAAAATTCTCTAAATGAATTACATTAACAAAAAAGAATATCTTAACTATAACATCTAGTGATTATGAAGAAGAGTTTAAGGAGGAGTTTGTAAACTCTCCTGAATTATCAAAGGAAGACCCAAAAGAACAAACAAATTTTGATATACAAGAGGAAGTTAAACAAAATAATAATGAATTTCTGGAGAATTCAGTTGTAGAAAAGAATTTAATCTCCAAAATTGATTTTAATACCATTTATAAATCGTTAAATCAATACACTATAACTACAACAAACAACGAAATGAATGATATAGATAAATTGATTGAAAAATCTATTAAATTAACTAAAAATAAATATAATAACGGGACTAAGAGTATCAATGATTATAATTTTGAAATGCTTTATGATTTAGCGGGACCTGAACTTGAAGAATTTATAAATAATGAAATAGACGTTTTAGTTATTAATGCGCCAAAGAAAATTGAAGTACCAAAGAATTTGATGAGTGATAAAGAAAGCGTCCTAGATTCATTGAAAGAAAGACACTTATTACACTATTCAACAAAAACCAATAGAGAAAAATACCTCTCAGATAAAATGGAATTGAATGATTTTTTAGAATTCATAAAAAACAAAAGGACAAAAAGTTATTTAAAACTTAAAGATATTCAAACAAGAGCTAATAAAATTAAATTTGAAACAGGAGTGAATCCTTTGGTTATTGCATGACCATACATTAAAGGAAAGACTAAAACAGGGACAGTCATTCATGCGCCTCTAGTTTATACAGATATTGAAATAGTTGAAAAAATGAATGCATTTGAAATTACAAAGAAATCAAATTTTAAAATAAATACTTATCCTATATTAAGAAACTATGTAGATGTTGAAGGTAAGGTAAATGAATTAAAACAAATTTCTTTAACAATTGAAGATGTTTTAAAAGAATTCTTCAAACATGGAATTAAAATTAATAAACCGAAATCAGAAGAATTGTGTAATTTCGAAAAAATTAAAGATGAAGATAAAAAACTTAAAGATGTATTAGCAGGGACATTTGAATTAACCAATGAATTAATGATTAAAATAAAGGATCACGATGAATTTATTAACTATGATCTAAGAAAGATAAAAGAAGCTTACTCGAATTTCTCAATTCCAAATGAAACATTAACTATGATTGAGGATGAAACAATAGAAAGAAAGAGACACCATGTATTGGATATTGATAATTCCAAAACAAAAGCAGTTAATGCCTCTTTAAAGGACTCCTCTGTAATTTTTGGTCCTCCAGGTACTGGTAAATCAGAAAGTATAACCGCAATTATTGGAGAAATTATAAAATCTTCAAAAAATTCTTTACTTATAACTGAAAAGTCAACAGCTATTGAAGTTGTTCAAAATAACTTAAATAAAATAGGATTAGGAGATTTTGCAATTAATTTAAATAATTGTTCTGTTGATGATTTTAAAAGAAAATTTAACAATCAACTTAAATTAATTTTTTCTTCAAATAGAACCTCTGCTAAAAGCGAAGATATTTCTTTTTCAAAAGAATGAGTTAAAGAAGAAGCTGAATATTATAGGTTGTATAAATCAATTCCATTAGGTGAAGAAGAAAAGTATTATAAATTTATTGATTTTATATTAACTTTTGGACAAGAAAACTCTTTCGAAAAAACTGTGCCAATGGTTGAAAGATTAGAAGAGCTTTATAATTCTGATGCAACACTTAAAAATGCACTAAAAATCCAAGAAGATATTTCATCAGAGGAATTTTCTAAGGAAGAACTAACCTCCACTATTGAAAATGATTCAGAACAAAGGAAATCAATTATTACAGAAATTGAAACTGTTTTAGATGATTACGAAGTGATTAATCAAATTTTCTTTGATATGGAAACATTTATAAAGAGAATAAATAAAGTTAATAGTATGGATAGTTTAGTAATTTTGATTAGAAGAAAAAAACCTTTATTCATTAATCGTTTTATCAAAAAGAACTCCAAAGATTTAAAGCAAATATTTGCGAAATTAAAACCCTTAAGAAAACAATACAAACAATGTGTTTCATCAATTGAAACAAATAAGCAAAAACTCAAGGAAACAAAAGAAAGATTAGAAATTTTAGAATCTAATTTCAAGCAATTTGATATGTCTAAAATATATAATGATGTTAGTTGGAAAAAAGAAAATTCTTTACAACCATTGGACTTAATTTTCAATAAAGAATTTATAGATATTTTAGAATATATTTATGCTCACCCCACTTTGATTAATGAACCTAAAAAAATGAAGTGAGAGAAACATAAAAAATTTAAAGAATTAAAAATAAATAATAATATTCAAATAGCTAAAGAACTTTTTGCGAAATCCATAAAAGAAAAAACAGAAGATGATTATACATTTAATCAAAATTTATGAAAAATACGAAAACATGTAAATGGAAAACTTTCAAGAAGAAGTGGATCAATTCATTCACTTTTCAAAAATTCAATTAATATTATGAAATTTATTTTTCCATGTATTATGATGAATCCAGAATTAGCATCTCAAATATTGCCAATAGATGAAGACCAATTTGATTATGCAATCTTTGATGAAGCTTCGCAAATTAGACTGCATAAAGCATTACCAACAATTCATAGATCAAACAAAGTTATTGTAGCTGGAGATAACAAGCAATTAGGCCCAACTGATTTATTTGCTGCTATCGACTCCAAAGATGAAGATAAAGATGAATTAGATTTAACAAAGGATGATTCATTAACACACGATACACTTCTAAACTTTGCACAATCAAAATATGCCAACTTCCACCTAAGAACTCACTATAGATCAAAAGCAAAAGAATTAATTAAATTCTCAAATGAAACTTTCTATGATAATGAAATTGAAGTAGCTGATACCCCTCTTGCTAAATATGATGGGAAAGATCCAATTATAGTAGAAGAAATCAATGGACTTTGAACAAAAGAGAGAAATAATATGGAAGAAGCAATAAGAACAATTGAATTAATTAAACATTATTTAATTAATCAAGAAAAAACATTGGGAGTAATAACCTTCAATGATAATCAAGCTGCACTTATATCTAAGTTAATACAAGAAGATGAACAACTCTCTTTATTTCAAAATCAATTTGATAAATTATTTGTAAAACCAATCAAAAATGTTCAAGGAGATGAAAGGGATGTTATTATATTTTCTCTTGCTTATGGACGTAATATTGATGGTAAATATGTTACCAATTTTGGGCAATTCTCAAAAGAAAAAATTAATGTTGCAATTACACGTTCAAAATTAAGGATGCATATATTAAAATCTTTCCCTGCGGCAATTGTAGGAAGAAGTGGAAGTGAAAATTATAGAATATTTGGGAATTGATTAACTTTCATTGAAGATCAGGAACAAAATGAAACGTTCAAAGTTCATAAAAATGTTTTCGTTACAGAATTCCAAAAGGAATATTACACCAAACTCATTAATAAATTGCCTAGCAACATACAAGTTTGAACAAACTATAATGTAGGTCCCAAAAAGATTGATATTGTTCTTTTTGATAAATTGAAAAATAAATTTGTGGGAGCCATTGAACTAGATGGTGTTAATAAGTTTGAAGACATAGAAGATCAAGAGAAAAGATATGATAATCAAATGTATTTAGAATCTTTAGGATGAGACTTTGTACAAGTTACACCTATTGATTTCTATAATAATAAAGATTACTGTATTCAACAAAATATTGAAAAATTAAAATTGAACAAAAATTAAATACATGAAAATACATAAGACATATATTAAAAATACTCTGTACATGGGGCGTTTTTTTAAAATGTATTACACAAAATCAATTTATCTTTAAACCTATAATATATACATAATTCGATAATACTTAAGAAGAAGTTTTTCATTAGAAAGGATACTGTGATAATAAAAATTCAAAAATATTTTAAAGATAGACATTTTTTGTTGAAAACCAATTTCACTTTATTTATTACATATCTTTTAGTGAATGTTGTTGCTATTAATGCATTTGTTTTTAGGGGTGTGATTATCAATTTCGAAAGATCACACCATTTAGCCTGAATATTATTAATGGTTTTACCTTTATTAATTTCCACAATTATTGCCGCTGTATTTTGTTGAAATAAAAGAATAAAATGGGATAAATCTTCATTTTTAAAATGAAGTCTAATTACAATGAATTTTATAAGTTTGTCATTAGTTATTCAAATGGCTTTACCAATTGTCTTCATTGGTTTGAATTGATGATGAATACTTTTACTACCCATATCCACAACTTTATTAAAACTAATTATTTATTTACTAATTAATAAATACAAAACTATTTTAATAACTCATATTTTATTAATAGTTCTTTTAGGTATTGTACCTTTAATATTTGGAATTGTTTTTAAAAATAATATTTTAATAACTGGGGCAACATGAGTTATTGCTTGAGAGTTAATTTGCGTTGTTTGAGATGCTTTCTTGGTCAAGAAATTATCTCAAAAGAAAAGTATCACTCTTTATCCTTTCGCTCTTCTTGGTATACCATTATGATTATTTGTGGCGATTATGACATCTTCAGGTATATTTTTCACCGATCGGTGACTTGGAAATCCTTTTAATGATGATAATGATTAAGAAAAATATTCAAAAAATAAATACCCATGTATTTGGGTATTTTTAATTCTAAAATTTTATTTGTTACAACATTTGCAATCGCATGTATTGTTACTTCTTCCATCTCCAGAAGGGTTTCCAGTAGTTGATGGTTTATTTTCAGGATAACAATTTTTAGCTTTGCAATTTTCACATACTTTTTGAGACATATTAACACCTCCTAAATAAATTATAACTCTAATTACACATTTATTTTTTAGACTTATATCTTTTAAAAAGACTTATAATTTATATATGAGTGAACAAATAAAAAAATTTAGAAATCTAACAAAAATCTTTCTTGGGGTTGAAATATTTTTATTAATTCTTTTCCAAGTAATGATGATTGTTTTTATAGCAAGAGTTTTTCCAGGGGTTAAAGTATGAATCGGTATTGCCATTGGGGCTGTAGGTGTATATGTATTTGGTTGAGGAATATTTACTTGCACTATGTTGTTAAGAAAGGTTAAAGATGAAAACTTTGATCGTAAGATAATCAAACATGTCAATATTATTGTTTGAATATCACTAAATAGATCTATGTGATATTTAGCACTTAAACTGAAGAAAATAAAACAAGGTTAGAACCTTGTTTTTCTGTTATTCTGAATTGTTATCTTTATCATTTTATTTTATTATCAACAAGTAATACACGTGTGAAACTTTTGATTTCAGTAAAGTTAATAAAAGTTAAGAGTTCAATTTCAGACATTTCTTTATTTGGAAATACTTTAGGGAAGCTAATTGAGTGCTTTGTTTTCTCAGAATCTGTCATATTAGGTTTTATTACAACATCAGATATATTTACTGGTCTATATCCATACATTAAACTTTTTTTATCTTTAACAATAGTAATACCATGATTAAAATCTTTCAAGTTCTTTAAATATTCTTTGTCATATGTTGTGTAGTTATTGTTATTCAAATTAATATACACTCCTTGTTGCGTACATCCAATTTCTTTTAAGGGAACCTTACCAGAGAATTTGTTATAACTAAGATCTAGTTTTTCAACATTTTTAGGTAGATTTGCAAAATCAAATGAAGTTAATTCATTATTGTTTAATTTTAATTCTATGTGGAATTTAAATATACCCTTATCTTGCTTAAATAACTTGAATATCTTTTGCGGAAAAGAAGTTAATTTACTTTTAGAAAAATCATAAATTATTGGTTGTATTACTTCGCCTTCGGTTTTGTCTTTAAACTCTTTAAGAAGATCTTTTTCAATTTCTTCGTGGAATTTGGTAATTTTATCTAAAAAACTTTTTGATAGTTCTTTCGTTTGAGAGTCTATTAAATCTCCTTTAGAAAAAGCAAATGATTTTTCATCCATTCATTTTTGAATTGCAGGATCTTCCTTTTCTTTTATAACTATTGTGCGTCCGCATGATGCAGCAATAGCTATTGGTAAGGTTGCAGGTATAATTGTCAATGTTTTTAATGCGTTTTTAATTGATTTTTTCATAATAAGCAAATTATATTACTTCATTATTTTAAGAATTGTATTTGATAATAAATAACAAAGAATAAATTACATAATATGTTGTATTAAGTTCATTACTTGAATAGCATTAATAAATCTATGTGAAATATAAAAAGTTAAAGATGAAAACTTTGATCGTAAGATAATTAAACATGTCAATAATATTGTTTGAATATCACCAAATAGATCTATACGATATTGAACTTTTAAACTCAAGAGAATTAAACAAGGTTAGGGCCCTGCTTTATTTTTTGTATTATTTTTAATAATTATCTTTTTGAAAACTTATTTAAAGATTTGATTAAAGATGAAAAAACACCACATATTATTGTAGGGTGTTTTGAATTAACTTTATGAAGACGAATTACTTTTAAAAAAATCAAATAACCTTGGAAATTCCTCCCGTTTTTTTCTTCATCTACTTATTGTTTTTATTGTAGTCTCTAAATCTTTATATTTTGGATCTCATCTACGTGTATTAAGATCAATTAATTCTTTTCATTCTTCTTCTAATTCATTATTTTGAATAACCGCAATTAATTCCTCATCTTTTGTTTGATAAGCTTTAAATTTATGTAATTTACCATGTGTAAAATGAATTTCAAGATAATGACATACAAACATATTGAAATAGTGTTTACCATATGTTTTTACTCTTTCTAATCTAGATTCAAATGAATGTGTCCATTCATATTCGTCAGATTTATTCTTAAGGGCTGGACCGCCTATGTAATTGTTCATAGACTTTTCAACTGTGCCATTTACCAAAAAAGAAAGTGTTGCATTTAAAATCATCTTTTGATAAACTTTCGGTTCTTTTGCTTCTTCCTCGTTTATCTCTTTTTTCCTATATCTTGAATCATATTCATCAAGTTTATATAATTCAAATAACTCCGATATCATATCTTCAAGTAATGCTTTTGATTTTTTATTAGTAGGGTTATAAAATAAATCTTCTCACAATGTTTTATGGTTCTTTAATTTTTTAATCATTACTTTTTCCGTTGTAATAGGATTAATCCTTACATCAATCTTATAATCTGAATTAAACGTTTCTTCAAAGCGCTTCAGTGATTCATTTGTAAAATATATATCATAATTATGAGCATCAAAAATATATTCTTTTTGTTCCTTAATCTGTGATTTATGTTTTTCTAACCAAGCCATATTATCAACCGTTTTGTTTAAAATAGAAATACCAAAATTAGTACTTCTTTTTGCAGTTGTTCATCTACCTACTCTTCCTATCAAATTATTAAAATCATTAATTTTCATATTTTTTCTATGAATTTTTGTTTTTTCAATTATTAAATTATCAATAGGCAGGTCAATTCCATTTAATATTGAATGCGTAGCAAACACACAATCTACAAATCCATGTTGTATTGCTCACAAAATATCAACCTTAATATTATTTGGCATTGAGCCGTGGAAATAAGCCACTCCTCTTTGCACAATAGAGATACCAAGATATTTTTCCATCTTTTTTCTTTCTGGATTATTAAATTTTTGATTATATTTTTCAATATATTTATTATCGATATTTATTATAAGTTTTTTAATATATTCAATGTCTCTTGAATCTCTTTTTTTAGCAGCCATTTCTTTTACTTTATTTGAAGATGGATGATAAATTAATGTAATACCTTGCATTTCTTTGTTAGTTTTTTTTGTTAATTTATTTTCATCAATATCGGATACGATGTTATCACCTATTAATAGTAAATGTTTGTTTTGATGATCTTGCTTATTTATTCTTATTACAGCATTAAATTTGTATTCAAATTTTTCAATTTCTTTTTTTGATAAAAAAGGTGATGTTATATGTACTTTTGGACAAATTTCTTTAACTTCATCAAAAATATATTTTGCATATACCGATCTATGATCGTCTTGAGTTAATAGAGTGTGAGCTTCATCAAATAATATTTCGTTAATTTCATTTGGTTTATATTTTAATAAAAGTCCCAACTTTTCTGGTGTACATATTAAAAATTGATCGAAATAAATATTATTACCTATTGTTATATCACTATTTTTTAAAGATAATTTTTGGATAATTTGAGTTTCTAATAGCTCAGTTGGCACACAAATTACATATTTCTTTTTTGACTTAGGATTTTTCTTGATTTTCTCTTTAAAATAATTATAAAAAATAGTTGTCTTACCGAAACCTGTCCCTGCAATTAATGCAATATTTTTACCACTAATTAATGATTGCACCACTGAAATTTGCTTGAATGTTGGCTTAAATTCCCCGATATTTTTAACTTCAATTCCTTTAAAAGCATTCGCAAAACTTATATTACTATCATCAACACCTTCTATATCTAGATTTATTATAGATATTGTATTCTTTATTTTTTCCTGTATGTATTTTGGGAGATTGTTTTTGGTGTTGATAATTAAATACGCTAATTTTTTTTCACAATTATCACTATTGCTACCTATTGTTCATTTGTTGTGTATATAGTCTAATTCTTCATTAGTAAACTTACACACTAAATTATTAATTTTGCACTTTATTAATTTATCAATCATTTTATTTAGCATAACTCTCCATTTCTATATAACAAATTGTATCTTATGCAATCAAGTAACTTGACTTGGTTTAATCTCTTTTTCAGTAATGACTACAGCTGTAGGAATCATAAAATCATGCGCTCTATGATTAATATCATTTTTAGCTTTGAAATATTCATCTACCTTAACATAAAAATTTGAATTAATATATTTAGGAAAAGAACGCTTTATATTTCTTATAGCTGTATTCAATTGTTGTCTATTCTGATATTCAAATCTTTCTTTAAGTTGATCTTTAACCTTTGTAAAATTACCCGATGTATTAGTCTTTGTAAATTTGATTTCAATTATATAGAAATTTTTATCATCATCAACATGTATAACATCAATACCTTTAGCTTCTCCCTTTGTCGGACTAAATGCAACATTTGAATAGACTAATTCAGTGTTATAAAGTTTACTAATTTCATGTGAAGCGAACGCCTCAGAAAAATCTCTCCCTAATTTTAAAGAGATTTCATGAGCTTTTTCTTGATCTTCTTGAGTAGCTATTTCTGGCATTCCAGCAGTAATCCAATGCAAAATAATAAACTCAATATGTTCTTCGTGACCATAATTGTTAATTTTCTTTGTGATAACAGTATTTTTTATAGACATACTAAAATTATAATCTATATATTAAAAATGAAGGGGTGAGTTTTTTAATTAATAGAATCTTGTTTTAATTATCAAGAAATTAATCAGTCATCATATGTATAATTTCCATATGCAAATAATAATAAAAAAGATTTTAAATTTCAATAATAAAAAATGATTAAAATTTAAAGATAAATTTGATGCAATTTATCTTTTACCAAAAAAATATATACAAATAGACACAGAGGAATTTCCGTTAGAAGAGTGTGTATTGGAAATTAAAAATTCACACCTCTTAAAATATGACAATATTTTTGAAATAACATCAATAGAAAAAATAATTCATTCACCCAATCATAATGAATATCCTTGAACAAAATATATTGAATACATTGATAAAGAATCGATGACACGTGTTCAAGGTATTAGCATAGACAATGACCATGAAGATTTTATTTTGGCTAAAAAAGCTATTAAGAGAGTTGCTTGATTTCAAACACTTAGAAATTTTGGTTATTTTAATTTTTATCTAGCCAATAATTTAAACAAACATTTGATAAACAAAAATATTACAAAAGAAGAGTATTCTGAAGTTGATGATGCAAACTTACATGGTCGTTTTAGTCGATTGGCACAGGATGTAAGTGGGTATAGACGTCATGAAAATATGAAGAATATTCTCGAAACATTTGATGTGGTTTGAGATGTTGATAATAAAGTTGAAAAAACAAATACTTTGAGACAAGAATATGAACAAACAGTTAATGAAGAAATCACTATTTGAGAACAAACTAACAAAGAAGAGATTATTGATATTTTTGAAACTATAGATCGACAACAAAAAAATATCATTTCTGATGTTGAGAATACTTTGAGTGCAACAATAAATGGTTATGCCGGAACAGGAAAAACTGTTGTTGGTTACGAATTAGCTGGCAAATTACATTCTAGAAATGGCAGTTCTATATTATTTTTAGTTCCCAATAATAAATTGAAATCTAAAACAAAAGATTTTTTTAAAACAATTGGTATATTTGGTCTTAAAGTTGCTACCTATGAAGAAAAATCAAAAGAGTTGTCAGATCAACTGACACAACACTTCACATCATCCTTAAAACTTGATGATAAATATAAAGTTAAAATGAATGGAATTGTTATTCCATGATTATTAAATAATATTTTAAAGAACCACAAAGAAACTGTTTATAAGGTCTTTAATAATGAAATGGATGAATTAGCTCTAGGTATTTATTTAATAAAACATAATGTCTTGAAGGGTGAGATTTCTTCAAGGTTAATAAAAAATATTTACAATGTAATTAAAAAAGAAGAGGCTGTTGCCCTTATGGAAACAAGACATCAAGAAATGTATTGAGAAAATGAGGAATTAATTAAAAAGGGTTCACTCTTTGCTTATGATCAAATATTTTTAGATGAAGCACCATTTTTATTGAAATTTCCATTTTTAATTCATTATTTCAAAAAAGTTAAACATAATGCTATAAAGTTATATGATGAATTACAATACTCTGAAAAAGAGGTAAAAAACTTAAAGCAAATTTTTGATTATGATCAAAAAATATGAATTCTAAATATTGTTTATAGAACAACAAAAGAAATATTTCAAAGAGTTATGTTTAAATCAAGAATAGAGGTTAATACACCAATCACAATTAAAAATTCAGTAAAAATAGTTAAGGATGTAGATCGTAGTTTGCCAACAATTAAACTTTCAAGACTTAGAAAAAATGCAATAGAGTGAATTGGGACAGAATTCTTAGAACTCAACCTAATTATTGATAAGCCGATTGTCGAATCAGATAAAAATCTTATTTATATTGCAGGAACAAGAGCGAGAAAATATTTAAATATATTTTTTCTTAATGGAGATGTAAATGACTTTAATTAGAAAATTATTATTCGATAATATACATATTTTTAAAACTGTTATAACCAATAAAGATGGTTTGTCAACCTTGTGTGAGTTAACCCACTTCATGAAGATGGATGTCATATTAATAAATAATGAAAGTGACGCTTCACTTAAACCAACAATAAAAAATACAGAAACGAGATTAAGAACGCTTAAAAATCTATTAGTCAATAACGATATTATATTTGATAACTACAATGAAGATTTTATAAGGGAATTGATTCAAGAAACAAAATCTCTAGATAGATTTCTTATTAAAATTAAAATCCCTGAAGAACAATTAGAGGTTTTTAAAAATTCTATTAATTATATAAGTCAAAAATTTGGAGAAGAAAGACAATTGAAGTGATTAAGAGGAAGATATCATCCGGATTATTTAATATTTGGTTACAAAAGACAATTAAGACATAAACAAATAAGGGGAATTTACGAAACACTTCTTAACAAGGAGATTAATGTAAATGTTGATCTCTCTGCAATCCATACATTAATACTGGAAGAGTTAAATAAATAATATAAATTTGTTTTAAAATATCTTTTTTCTAAATAAAAAACATTATATATTTGTGTAGTGTTTTAAAATTTATTTTATTTTCTATTTACCTAAAGGACTTATCATTATTCTTCAATTTAAACTACACCCCTTGATGATTGTCTCTCAACTTCCCTATTGTCTTCCTTGTGTTGATATATCATTATTTGATTTTTACTATAAGTTAATGTCTTAGCATCACAAATACCTACACCACTTTTGATTCTCTTAAAACTTCAAAGATATATTTATCATTTTTATGAAAATACTTCAATAATTTTTTGGTGTCAAAACAACATCTTAACAATTCGTTTTTCAGAAAAGAATGTAGGGACTAAATTTCTAATAAAGTTATTTCTTTATTTCTTTCATAAAACTTAGAGACCTCTCTAATATATGGATAATTAAAACCCATAACTTAAAGGCAAAAAAGATCGAATAAACTCTTTTCCCAAAATTACTTTATTATCTAATTTTATGGTAGTATACATTTTTACCTCTCTTACTCTTATTAAGCACTTCATTAGCATTGAACCACACAACAACATTAATACTTTAAAGATATTCATTGTTTTTTAATGGTAATATAATATATATTTATAAAAAATACTTTTCAAAGAAAGAGGTGAAGATGGAGTGATTTAAGAATTTAATAGGTGGTTTTAAGTGAGCACCCACTAATAAAGGAATCCAGAATAAAAAAGGAACCGAATTGATTCAATTCAATCTTGCTGAAGGTTCAACTTTTAACGGGAATATTAATATAAGTGAAAACGGAAAAAGAATTATTGAAAAAAGAAATGAGAATTTAGATATCATTTCAAAATCAAATGTTCCTGATAGTGCACAGAATAACATACAAGATTTTGAACATGTTGAGCAAATAAAAAGATTTGTAGAAAAAGGAGCAAATAGCAGCGCTGAAATAGCAAGCTTTGTTAGAGATTTAATGCCAAATATGATTTCTACACCTGATTTTATTGAAAGAAAAAATATAGAATTAGCTTTAGACTTTTTAAAAGAATCGTCAACTTCAGAAAAAAGCATCCTTGTTTGAAGTTATTTACTTTCAATTGTAAATGTTGGGAACAATCCTGCGTGATTTAAAAATAATCCTTTAATAATAAATAAAATTAGAGCGTGTTTCCCTTTAGAAAAAAGAGATGCTTTGCATCACGGAATGACAATTATCTTTGGGAGATTTGGCGGAAAACCAGATTTCAACATTAATAATATAGCAATTAAAGATGATGAATTATTTAAAAGATCTTTTATTGATTCTGGACTTTTTTCTTCGAAAACTTCTTTTTTAAGATATCTTCCAGAATTTGGATATTCAAACACAACAAGTGAATTCAACATTCGATACTTTGCACCATATATTGATGGTCCATTGAAAATAGCAGCTATGGCTTTATTAAACTCCATAGATGGAGTGAAATTTTCTTAGTCTTTCATCCTTAATTTAAAATAAAGAAAACAATGCACATTATTATGTCTATATTAGGGTAAAAAATTTAAGACACATTCAAAGTGTTAGACATCATGCGAGAATATTCGTATGGTGTTTTATTATCTAAACATCTTTGGACTCTATTATTATGATATCAATATTCATAGTCATTTAATGTTTTTGTTAAACTTTCCACATTTTCTGTTGAACTTGGAAAAGGATAAATAAATTCCCTTTTTAATATTAAGAAGGTCTATTAGCTAATGAATTACCTTTCGAAGACATAGATTGAATAATTTTATTCTTCTCGAGGAATTTTTAAATTTAAAATTAGTATATTCAACTCCATGATTAGTACTAAAAATACCAAGGTACGTCTTAGAAGTCTTTCTAGCTTTTGAACAGCTTTTATAACCATGTTCACTTGCCTGTCTTTGATAATTTCTAGGAACTTAATCTTTTTTAGTAAAACCACCCTTAATTAAAAGTGCTATATTGTATTTCTTACCAACTTTAATATATGTAATATCTGAAAATCACACTCAATCCTCGTATTTGCAATTAAAATCCAACTTTACTTTATCTCTTGTTCAAACACCTTTATATTTCCTTTCTTTAGGTTTCTTGTGATATTTCATATGATAATTACTTTTGTAATCTAACGATTCTCAGTGTTTTCTAAATTAATAGGTACTAACTTTATATTTGTGCTTAAGGATGATGTAAACTTTATCTCTACCAATTGAATTGCGACTTTTACTAATGATTGCTTTAATATGTCATTAATGATTTTTTGATAAACTTCTCTATCTTATGGATCAAGATCATTAATACTTATATTTTTTCTTCTTCCTTTTCTTTTGCTAGTTCTATTTCCGTCACCATTTTTTAGTTTTTCCATGCCTTAATTATCTCTAATTTTTATTCAATTCATAAACAACCTTTCAATTCTTTTAAATATAACATTCATTCCAATGTCTTTACCGGAATATCTACTTTGGTGGTTATAGTAAAATTCAAGAACGACTGATCTCTTGTTTCTCCAACTATCTAATTGTTTTAAAGCTCATAACTTATCTTCAAATTTGTATTGTTTCATAAAAACACAACTCTTCCGAGTCGTGTCTTAATTTTTTATCCTAATATAATACATTATTGTACTACTATTTTTTATTTTTATAAATGTTAAAAGTAACCTTTTTGTTGTTTTATTTTTTCATTGTTTTTGGATAATATGATTGTTTTATTGATATTATTTTTAATTTCTTTATAAATATCTTTTTTTGTTTCGTTATTTTTTGATAATTTTCATTATGTTTTTCTTGTGTTATTAACGCTTCTTCTATAGGTTGACTTAACATTTTTAGACATTTTTGAATAATTTTTAAATCACCTATCCTCTTTGAATTTTCTATATATGTGTATTCATCTTCTATATTTTCACCACTAGAAACCAACTTTTCTTGAATACACAAAAGATTTTCGATTTTTTTTATTTCATCAGATAGAGTTGCAATATTTGGAGATATTCCTAAAATTTCCTCTATCACATTAAATATATATTTCTGTTTACGCTTATTTTTGAGAACACCAAAATCTCCAATCATTTTTATAATAAAATCGATGCCATTGTAATTAAGAGGAAAATTATGTTTGTAAACTTCATACATTAATTTAGAATTGTTGGATTTGAATATGTGTTCCATAATTTTTCCTTGAATCTTCCTTGAAATTACAGGAACTCCCACATTTTCACTCATATGTTTTGGGTGATCGCATACTTGAACCTCAGGGAAAATTAAAAATAAATTTTTAATGATGTTATTTTGTGTATTCATTTGGTCAAGTTGTTTGTTTCTAAAATATTCGCAATCTTGCTCAATATTTTCAATAATTTGATTCAATGCATTTATGCCATCATTAAATTTATCAATCTTAGAGAAAATAAATTTTTTTTCAAAAATATTCGATGTTTCTTGTTTATCTATTCAATTAATTTTTTGATTTATTTTATTTCAATTTTCCATTCATAAATGTCCTCGTAACTCAGGGAACCCCATACTAAAACCATGATAATATTGCTTATTAAAAAGATGTTTTAATTCATACAATAAATCAGAATATTCGTCCTCCAAACCTGCTGCAATAATCTCGTCCGGAGTATCTTCAACTTCATAATATTCTTCATTGCATTTCCAACAAGATTCTTGTTCTTCAATATTGTAGTGCCAATGTTCATTTTGATCATCTTGTTGTTGAAATCTTTGATACCACTTATAAGGGTGCGAACTTTCATAAAGATTCCCTAGTTTTAGTTCATCAAAGAATTTTCGATCCACAGCTCTCAAAATCTCTAAATTTAATTTAATGTCATACACCCACTCTCATGCACTTTTGCTTCCATCGGTGATTTTTTTTAAATTTTGATATTCAGTCAAATTTCCTATTATTTTTTTTAATTTATAATTAACAACCATTGTTTCTATCAAGTCGAATATTTTATTTATTTCTACAAAACGAGATGAATGATTTTTATTATTTATATCAATTATTACAAATGAGTTGCTTTTGTTTTTTTGAAATTTACTAATACTTCTCATTTTATTAAACTCTTTACCATTATTTAATAAAGAGTCTTTAATTTGTTTTAAATCTGTCAATAATATTTTATAAGCATTCAAATTATTTTCAAATACATAGTTTTTATTTAAAAGTTCAATAATAATTTTTGAAACTTTTTTAATGAAAATATCATTACCAACAAATAAATCATCTCAGGAAAATCACTTGTTATAAAGAGTCTTACCATTACTTTCCTTTGAAGAATCCATATTAAAAAATGAATAAATCATATAATAAATCTTGATGAAAAGTGGATCTAAGTTATTATCTAAAATTCATTTCGGAATTGTTTCTCTTTCAACATCTTGTAACCCCTCTAACTTTTTTTTAGAAACTTGATATTCTTTCTTTTGATACCACCTAAATATTTGTTTATTTTGTTCAATTGAATATGTTGTTTCTAATGCAATTTTTAATTCATCAATTGCTTCCCTAGAGAATGTGTTTAAAAGCATCAAATTAAATTTTATTTCCAGTATCTCTTTGAAAAATATAAAAAGCAGTGGATTTTCATCCATTTCTTGTGGCAACATACTTTGGAATTCTTCTAAATTTTTCCTAAGCAAACGGAAGTTTAGTAAAGGCAAGTTACTTAAAGAATCTTCATTTATGATTTTGTGTATTTGGATTTCTCCACCTTCAACCCTCATCCCCGTTACCTCAGCTTGATCCTTATTATTGCCTCGATATTGAAATTCTTTTAAAAATAATTTCAAGGTTTCTCTTTCATAGTTATGTAAATCAAATTTATCATCATAATATTTTTCGAGCATAAAAATTATATTTTGAGGTTTTAACGAATATTTTTCTTCATATCTCTTAGAGAGATTTGCGAATGAAAGCGTTATTAAGATAACTTTTTTATCCAACTGTGAAATTTGAGACAATATATTTTCAATATTATCCCAATGTAACCTATCTAAATTTTCAATAAAGACAATTTTTTCTTTTATTAATGTGTGGGTTTTTTTGATGTATATAATACCAAGAGTAAATATCACCAAAAATAAAAATAACAAACTGGAATAAACGGCGAATTCACAAATGTTTGTTGAAATATAATCACTGCCCCTAAAGGCAAATCTACTAATTATAAAAGATGTGAATGTAACAAGCAACGGAGCCATAAAACCAACAAAAATCATTCAAAACTTTCTTCAATAATATCTACCCATAAAATTGTGTGTATTTTTGCTAGAATTTGAAAAAAAGCTTTTATAAAAAATATTATTGATATGTATTTCATTATTAAATCCCAATTCAATTTCTTTAACTTGTTCTTTTAAGCCATTTTTTATATGATTCATCATCATTGTTTTTCCTGAGCCAAATTCACCATCAATCAAAATTATTTTTGATGGATTTTTTTTAATACCTTCTTCATTATTGTTTTTCTTCCCCTTTGAATTAAAATCTTCTATATATTCATTGGTTAAATTTGTAATTTTGTCAATCGTGTCTTTATAAAAAATATTTTCTTTATTATTGTTCTTCATATTTAAATAATAACACATAAAAAATACTGTCAAATTAAGTGAATAAACATAGAAAAATTACTTAAATAAAAAAACCACAATTATGGTTTTATAGTTTATATTTTGAAGGGATATACTTCTTTCAAAATTATCAATGAAAGCACCTTAGTTCTTTCTCTAATAATTTCAAAAGTTCATTCTTGGAAATAATCAAATGATACAATACCAAGATCTATATCACCCTTAATTAAAGGAACATTAAATTGAGTTATCTTAGTTTTTTTCTTTAAGAAAGGAGCTTTTTTCATTGAAGAATTTATCGGTCTAGGAACTACTAAAAAATTACCAATCATATTTAAATGCTTTTGGAACTCTTCTTCTACAACTTCCCCTTTTTTGATCTGTTTTTTCAACTCTTTTAATCATTCATCATTTGTTCTTGGCATAATGTGTTCTAAGGATGGGTTTTTTAAGTTTAAATTATAGCTATTTGTACCAAGTCTATCAAGAATGTAAAGCTCTAATTGAAGCAATACTTTTGTTGCCAAAGAATTTTTCTTATGAAATGTATAAGGAGCAATTAATTTTTCCTTAAATACAGAATCACTCGGCATTAAAATTTCACCCTTTGAATCTTCTTCATAAATCACTTTTGAAATTGATTCTACCGGACTTTTGTCAAAGTCTGAAGCAATTAATTTTACAATTTTAATTAATTTATTTCTGAATGAATGACCAAAACCTTCAGTAACTTCTCTACGAATAAAAAGTGAATCCAACAATATTATCGATCTTTCAAATTCTTTTTTCTTTACTATCTGTCAAGAATCTCCAACTCATTTGAAGCATGCCTCAACTAAAGCCATCATTAAAAAGAAAGTTGATTCCTTACTTGTTATATTACTTATCCTTTTTTGTAGGTAAGCTAAATCGCTATCTAAATCATCTATTTTTTTCATTAATAAAGCTTTATGGATAATTGCATATTTTTGAATATCATTTTTAAGGAAGTTTAAATAATCATGTTCTTTTTTGAAACTTATATCTTTAAACAATACTTTAAAGTTATTATAAACTTTAAATCTATCGTATTCTGTTTCATACTCTTTTCCTTTTTTAATAAAAGATAAATAACATAATTCTTTAAAGAAGTCATTAATTTTATCGTTTGGGTCTTTAAGATTTAATGAAAATTCTGATTCAAAGTACCTTCTCATCATACGAACTTTTTCAAGATCTTTCATGACACCATCTTCAACAAAATTGAATATTTGGTTTTTAATTAAATCTCATTCTTCTAAGTTAGACCCCTTAGAGTTCATATTTTCAAAGATATCCATTTCTCTTTTTGATTCAACTCTATATTCTAAATCGGCTATTTCAAATTTTTCAATAAAAATATTTATAAAATCCAATAATTTTGAGTCAGAAAATGAATTCATCATTCTCTCCATTAATAAATAATTCTTATAATAAGTAGTTTTAAATTCATCCAATATATTATCCTGCATAATATTTATAAATTCATTTAATTCTGGTTTTTCAGCCGCCTCATTTAAGTATCTTGTTACAATATTTAAATTTTGGAATATCTTTATTAATTTTTGTGGATATTTATTTCGGTTAATATCAGATTTAAGTAATAAGTTGTATGCAACTCTTAACAATAATAATGAAGTTGTAATTCTTTGTTGCCCATCTATTATTTTAAGAATTACTTGATTATCAGAATTTATGCTTTTACTTACAGCCACAACACCAAAATAGTGTTGATTTCTATCTTCAATTCTAGCCTCAACATCTTTAATTAAAGTTTTAACATTGTGTTCACTTCATGTGTATCTTCTTTGATAGAAAGGTATTTTAAAAACAACATTAGGACTTGTAAATCATGAAATTAAAGAAGTTTTTTTAATATTCAATTCTTTATTTCTAATATTTGTAACAACATTATTGGGTTTCTCATCTGATTCCATTTTAAAATATGCACTTTCATTAAAAATGAATTGTTCTTGCGTTTCTTGAAAAGCGTCTTGACAAACAATAGAGAGTGATTTAATTAAATATAAAATATCAACCATATCAATTTTTCTTTTTATTTCATTAGGAAGATTGTGAGAATACTTATTACCTAATGCTCTTATATGGTGCAATGCATCAATAACGGTAGGTTCCCCATACCTTTCCTTATAAGTTGCGACCATTATTGCAAAACTTCCTTCCATTGAATACTTATGCCTTAAAATGTTTTCTGTAATATTGCGAACTTTTAAAGGAACTACTTCTCAATCCTTTTCTATGATTCTTTTTTCAACTTTTAATATTTCTTCAATAATATTCTCAGATCCAGGTTTACCTTGGATAAAATTAAAGTTCTTTGTTAATCTCATCATATATTTCCTTTCTTACTTTTGCTAAAAATACCTTATCTTCTATTAATTCTTTATAAAAAGAGTGGCATTGTTTGTCTAACTTTTTAGAATTTAACTTACCTTTATATTGTTTTATTTTTCATGTTTCAATTGATTCATCAGTAAACTTATCAGAGGCATGTTGAATTAATGTTAAATAACCTAATCTCATAGCCTCTAATTTTTCTTCTTTCTGACTTTGACAAATATGTTTCTTAATATGTTCCATTAATTTAATTTTTATTGGTGTAACTCTATATTTAAATTGTCTGTATTTTACTAACCCCATAACCTCTCAAGCTTCTAAATTTTGTTTCAAAGTGGCGTTATCACCTTTAAATTCCAGGATAATATTATCCTCATCATCCAATAATTGTGGATTATTAAATTTTTCAATTCTAAATGAAGTTGCTTTAGATTTTTGAATAACTTCAAAATTATCGATATATTTTTTAAGTCCAGTACCAACGATTCTAATTTTCATTTTCCCTACTTTCTATTTGATCAATAACTTTAAATATAGCTTCCAACACCTTAACCGCTATTGAATTTCCAGCTTGTCTATAAAGCGATTCTTTAGTTAATATATTTTCTTCTAGTCATAATGGACGAACCTTATCAAAGTCTTTAGATTCAAACCCCATAATTTGATAAGCTTCTCTAGGTGTAATAAATCTTTTATGCAATTTATTTTCTTGTTTTGATTCAAAGTCAATCATCCCTATATTAGGATGTCTATCTTGTTTTGTTGTTAATGTATTGATTCTTATCAGATTTCTTTGTGTTAAATCTTTATTCTCATTAGCCATCTTATGTCTTGATATCGTGTCATTAGGAGTGGCTTCTTCAAACTCTTCTAATAGTTTTGTATTTTTTGTATCAACTTTTATCATTGAGTTAATCATTTTTGTTGCTTCTTCTTTTGAAAGATCTGCTTTATATCTTTCTAACAATTCATCAATCATTTCTTGTGTTCATCCCTTGTTAGGATTCAATATTGAAATTGCAAAAACTCTTTTTCTTGTTTGAACCATTCCATAATCATCAGCTCTTAATTTATTAGTGAATGTTACATATCCAAGTTCTTCTTTTAATAATCTTATTCATTCTTCATAATCAGCTTTATGTTTTGGACCTAATAATGCCGTTACATTTTCCATTAATAAATATTTGGGTAATTGTTGTTTGTTTTCTTTAGCTTCAACTAATATTCTTCCAATTTGTCAAATTAAGTTAGAAGTTGAGTTTGCATCACGCTTTATACCCTTAGCTCTACCCATATTCGCAATAGAAAGACCTTGACAAGGAAATGAATAAGTAAGGAGGTCTATTTCCTTGATATCTTTTCCTTTAACTTTCATAATATCTGGATTATTTCCATTAACAATTGTTGCTGCAGCTAATCTCTTTTTGAATGAAAGTGATTTCCTCAATACATGACCAGGCACTTTTGAATTTAGTGAAAAGGTTTGACTAAATAAAAACTTATTTATTTTAGTTTCGTCAGTTAACCCTTTTTTATTTAATACTTTTTCAACATCATATTTATGGTGAATCATTGAATAAGCAATGATAGCCCTTGAATCCCATTCTGATGTTTGTGTAACTTCAAATTTATTCTGTGTTTTTTCTTTAATGTTTGTTATTGCTTTATGCTGGGCCCCTATACCAGCAAATGTCTCCATAACTCTTATAACCTTAGTTTTATCTACTTTTTTTGCACTCATAGCTCAAAAATTATACATTTTTTAATATTTTTTCGGAATGTTTTAATAATAAAAAATACAGAAAACTAAGGTTATATGAAAGGAATATAATGGAGAAATTTGAATTTAGAAGTTACAATCAATTACAATTCATCACATCAATGAATAGTAATTTCATAATTATTAAACTAAATAATTTATCGGGAAATTTAGAAGATATTAAAAAAACTGTATATAGCGAACTTAAGAAGAAATATTTAGACCAACCAGGAGTTTACTTCCTGAGATTAGAAGATGGATACTACATTGGAGAAACAAGGGAATTAAGTACGCGTTTAAAAACGCATATAAAAAATAAAGATATTCGTTCAATTACAGTAGCAACTTATAAAGCTGATATTGATAGATTGGAAAAAGAACAAATAAGAGATCTAGAATCATTGCTGATTACTTATGCTGAAGATTATGGATTAATGTTAGGTGGAGAACTAAAAAATAAGAAAAAAGAAAATCGGAAAGTTGAGAATATTCTAAATAGTAGAGAAAATACTATTTACGCAAAGTATATTTGAGATAAAATTTCTTATTTAAACTTAAAAGATATTTTAGAAGATAAACAAACAATTGAACATATGCAAGAAGTCGTTGATGAATCAGAAGAAGAAGCAATAATCGAGGGAAACAATGATCATCAACCAAAAATTAGGGTAAAACATGATTGAAGAAATACGGTTAATATGAAAATACAAACCGTAGACCATGAACACCCAATCTTTAAATACATACCATATAGAAAAATCGTTACAAAAGCTTACGATAAAACGAATCTTGAAATTTTTAATAAAGAATTTGCTTTCAAAGCTTTATTTAGATATTTATATGAAAACAGAGGCAATGGTGGGATTGATATTGAATTAACAAAAGGAAAAAGAGATAGAGGTTGAATCACTGCTGGTACTCTAGCTTATTTAAGAATTGAAACCAATGGAGAAGCAAGAGGTAATCTTATGGATGCGCCACTCAATAGAACTGAAGTTGAGAAATTAATTAAGGACTTTATAGAAAAAAACTACTAATTAATAGTAGTTTTTATAATTCTTCAAATTTAATAAAATTAACAATATTGCTATCAGTTTTGAATTTTTTGATGTATTCAGACTTATCATTTTTATTATATGAAACTATATTAATTACTTTATAGTGTTCCTTTATTTTATTTATTAGTGCCGAATCACCTTGATAAGAAAATCCAAATATAGAAATTTCTTCATTTTTAGTTTCGATTATTTCAAATGAATTTTTTAAATAAAATGAAGCGTCATTTAAATTTAGAAAAGCATATTCATTATATTTTTCTGGTAGATCTCCAAGCATTTCAATTCATGCTTTACCATGTATTTTTATCTTTTCTTTTCTTTGTTTAATCTCTTCATCAATAACTTTAATGGTTTCATCAACAAATTTAGACTTATCTTTTATACTTGGTATTAAAATAATTGAATAATTAATGTTGTCTTGAGATTTAAAAAATCTACCATGAAGAAAATGAACATTTTTTACATTATTAAATTGATAGTTAGTTGTAAATATATTTTCATAAGATTCTAACTTTTGCTTTATTTCTTTATTATATTTTTTTACACCAATACAAAATGGTGAAACAACGACAGTTGAAAACAACATTCAAATATCCAATGTTCTATTTCAAATCATATCAATGCTATTTTTATTCATTTGTAATCAAACATATGGGATGAGAATATTTTTTTCTATATCAAAACTATTTGTTCTATCCATTTCTTCAATAAACATATTTATCATCGTATTTACATAATCAAAATTCTTTCCATCAGTAGTTACTCCTTCTATTTCACCCGTTGTAAATCTACCTCATTGTTTTAATAGTTCTTCTTTGTACTTAGCTAATTTAAATCCTGGATTATTTTTTATAAATGCACCATTTCCAACTAATATATCTTTATTTTTCATATAAAAATAATACAGTATATGTTTATTTGTTTTTAAAGCATTTATAATATTTTCATGACTATAAAGAAAATAAAATTAGTATGCGATAAATTTAATATTGATTTCAATAATATTGAAAGACAAAAATTCAGCAATCCTTATGGAAATTTCATTGCAAAAATAGATATTCTTTTTAAAGAATATAATCAAAATATTCTAAAAGCTAAAATTAATGAAAATCATTTTGTATTCGAGTATTTCCCAAATCAATATAAAATAGGTAAAAACCAAACATGACACTACATATATAATGGTTTATTTTTTCTAGGGCTTATTAAGGATAGGAATTATGAAGATGATAAAATCACTAGCGGATTACATATACCGGAGATAACACAATTTAATTCATTGAAAGAATACATAAATTCTTCAGTGGCTAACGATAATATCTCTCGAAATTTTAAGCAAGATCCAGAATGATTTAAGAAATTAATAGTCGGCTCAATATATAGCTATAGCATCAAAAAGAAAATTAATTCTTCGATTTTTCATCAAGAGCATATACTAAAATTCAAAGAAAAACGCTATACCTCAAAATATGAGAATATGTTTGAAACATTATATAACATAGTAACTAATAATATTTTATTGATCGATGAGAATGATAAGAAAAAATTAAATAAATTTGCAGAACGTTTGACAACAAAATCAAGAAAAGAAATAAAGAAAGCCCTTTCTGAAAAGAGCGAAGAAACTAGGACTATCGAAAGACTAAGAAGACAATTTTCAAAAGATTTAGAACAAGAATTCAAAAGCTACGAAAAATTAATGTTAAATGTTATTGATGAATATGCGAAAACATTTGATATCAACATAAAAATGACCAAAACAGATAAGGCGCATATAATCCCTGTTTGATATTTAGTTAAGCAAAAACGTTGAGATGATATTGCGAACCCCAATAATGGTTTGATACTCGATCCCAATACACACAGATTATTTGATAAAGATAAAAATACAACAATAAAAGATAATAAAATATATAATAATTATCATGAATTCATCATTAATGATAAATTCTTAAATCCTGAAAGACAACAATTTATCGATGAGTGAATTGAAAAATGGAAAGAATTCAAATAAAGAAAGGAGTTTACAATGGTATATGAAGTTTGATTTATAAGTTTTGGTTCCTTATTTATAGTTGGCGCCCTTTTTAATATTTCTAGTCACATAAAAGGTATAAAGAAACTGAAGAAGCATAACCCCAATAAAATACGTACTAAAGATGGCTTGATTTTAATGCTATCTAACAATATTAATTCTTATAGATTTTGGAAAGAAGAAATTAAAGAGGAATCGAGCGAGAAACACGAAGAGAACAGTAAAAAGATAATAACTAAATGAGCATATTTTGTGAAAATAGATTTCGTTCACCCTATAGAAAAAGAAAATTCTAAAATTTATGAGATTACTAGTTATGAATTTGATTTACATACAAATTAAAAAAGCAAGCACTGCTTGCTTTTATTTTTTAAAATATCTTATAAATCTCAACATCCTCACTGTTTCTCTTTATATAACCAACAGTAGTTTCAATATTGCTATGACCCATTGAAAGTGATATGTCATAGATATTAATACCTTTTTCAAAACAATACTTTGCATATCCCCTTCTAAACATATGAGGAGAAAGCTTTCTAGACTTATCTAAAAGATTTATCTTGTTGTATAAGTTCTTATACCCAAAAGGGAAAAGAACTTCCTGAGAAACGCTTAAATACTCTTTTAGCTCCTCAAGTAATCATTCTGATATCTTAACCTTTCTTTGTCTCCTACCTTTTCCGAATATATGAAGTTCATTATTCTTTATATCCTCTTTCTTAAGATTCAATAATTCAGAAGATCTTATTCCAGTTTCAAAAAGTAATCTTACAATGATTCTTTTTTGAAACCCCATTCTAGTTTTTCTGTTGATACTACTTATATATTCCTTATATTCTTCAAATGAAACGAAGTCTTTAACTAAGACTTCTTTCCTTGGTAATTCTATTTCTTTATATCTCTCATCTTTAAGAAACTTATAATAACTTTTAATGGCGGATATCATAAGTCTCTTTGTATTTATTGAAATATTCTCACTTGCTAGTAACATGCTTTTATAATCTAATTTATACCTTTCTAATAATTCAGCATATTTTATATATATTTCAATTGTTCTATATGAATAGTTCTTTATTTTTTCTAAAAATTTTTTGTACGTCATATTTAAATAATAAAAAAGACTAAATAGTATTTGTATTATTTATTAATTTAACAAACATACAAAATCACGTATATTTAATTCATATGATTAATTTACACAAATAATTTTGTGTAAAAAATAAGGGGGAACTAACTATGAGTAAAAATATAAATAATCATAAAGCTAATGTTAAAAATCATAATAATGTTAATCAAAGCCACAATAACAAAGATTACAATGATGCAAATAACAATAGAGCAAATCAAAAGAATAAATAAGTTTAAAAAAATGGCATTTTGCCATTTTTTGTATATTGCTAAAATTAATAAATAAATTTATAAACCAAAAATTATATATTTAAATAAAAAAAGACCAATTGGCCTTTATGTTATTTAAGTTTAAGAATTATTATTTCTTTCTTCTATATATTGTTGTCTTTTTTCAGTTCAGAAGAATTCATCTATATGTTTAAATTGTTCATCTGCATATTTATCGATAAAATGTTGACCCTTTTCATTTAAGGCAATCATTTCACCATTTAAATCATAAGATATATTATTGCTATCAAATTGCCTGTGTATAGACTCTATTAGCGGAATAAAGTTTTGAGGATCTTCAATCATCTTAACCATTCTCTCATAACCTTTTTCTAGCATTAATGCTTCAACTATTTTTAGCTTAATTTTATGAACATCAATAATGTGAGCTTTTTGGAACTGTGATTTTTCTTCCAAACCAAATGGTAGATCCAAAACATACTCATCAATATTTTTACTATATCTACTTCTTGCTTTAGCAACAATATCATTGGCTTTATCAACAAAATTGTTGTACTTTCTGTAATATTGCTTAATGTTTTTTAAATACACCTTAAACTCATTTGAATTCTTCTCTGATTGCATATATTTAAATGCTGCATGCAATTCATTGTTTAAATTAGCAAATTCTTCTAAGGATATTTCTTCTGCATTCATAGAGTGCATATCAAATAAGTTCTTTTCTGACTCTCGATGATTTTTTCTTAATTTTAAATCATCAAGCAATATTACAAAATTTTCAAAACTACTAGCACTCCCTTTTGTATCAATTATAAGTTCAGCTGCTCCAGGGTTTGAAGCTTCACCCCTAGGGTTGCTGCCTTTTATAAATGTAACTAGATTTTTAATAGAACCCGAATATTTAGTTCTATCATTAAGAAATTTATTTAAAGTTTTCAATTCTTTTTCGTTCAGTTCGTGAAGTTCTGTTTTTCGTGTTCTGAATGGGCGCTTTATCTGACTAAAAGAATTATCTATTTCATTTAAAAAAGATTTTCTATCTAGGTACATTTTTTCTTTTTCATCAAATCATCTTTCAGTAGTCATTGCATCAAAATCAACATGAGTAAAATTAACTCTTCAATCAAATACAATCCCCTTATCGTTCGAAACTATATCTAGAACACCTTTGAATCTAGCGGCTTTTGTTGTATTGAAATTCCTTCTAATAATGGGAATTGAAACTTTTTTCATTTTTAACATTATTTATTTTCCTTAAAATTATTATTTATATTAGTCATAATACTTCTAAGAACTTCAACAGAAATTGAGTTACCACATGTATAAATCATTTTAGTTTCATTCAAGTAATTTAGTTTGTTTACTTTTATATAATCAGATTTTTTAAATCCCATATATGCATAAGCCTCTTCTGCACCAATTTTCCTAATTTTTCCATTGTATTCAAATTTAATCCTTGAATTAGCTCCTGAAGCCGTTAATGTTGGTCCTGTAAAATTAGAATCATAAACATATGCTTCTGAATTGAATGTTGAGTAGTTAATTAATTTAGCTTTATTAATATTTGATTTAGTTCACTTATATTCAGTTAAATCAAATTTATCCAATGCTGGTAAAAAATCTTTTCTAGTTGGTTCATCATTCAAAATCTTATTCATTGATTTCGGTTTTTTATTCCCAACTGGTAGTTCAACTTTCTCATTCAACGTTGAAATCATGAATGTTCTTCTTCTTGCTTGTGAAGAACCAAAGTCTCCAGCGTTCAAGATTCTTAAATCATTTTTATAACCCAATGATTCAAGTTTCATCATTCATTCATCTAACTCTTCAGCATTTACTTTATGAGTTAAAGCAACAACATTCTCCATAAGAAGATATTTTGGTAAATCTTCTTTTTTAGAAGTGTCTAATGCTTTTTCTATTTCTCATAGTAATCCTGAACGAGTTTGAGAATCTCTACCCATTCCTTTTTGTTTACCTTGCTGAGATAAATCTTGACAAGGGAAAGAATAAGTTAATAGATCTATATCCGAGAGACCTCTTTCGAATAGAGTTCTTACATCAAAGATATTCCCTTCTTGTTCGGACATCTTTACAGCTGTATAAACTATTCTTATTTCATCTAAGTGTTTCTTGTATCAAAAACCTCTCTTCACTGGTTCTTTTGAATTCATAGATAGTGTTTTTGATTCAAGATAATCAATCATTGTTTGTAATTCAATTTTATGATTTATCTTGTTTAGTGTGAACCCATTGTGGATTGCTTGATATGAAACTATGGCAGGAATATATCATTCTGCCATACCCGATATTTCATATGGAATTTTTTCATCTCTTAATGCTTTTCTTTGGGCACCAATACCCGCAAATGCTTCAAATACTTTTAATTTCGTTCCGTTAACCTTGGTTAGGGTAATTTTTTTAACCTAAAAAATAGAATATAAAAACCTATTATTGTATAATTTCATGGAAAAAGAGGTTAAAAAAATGGACAAAACCAAGGTTATGTCCGTTTATTTTAATAAATCTTCTATATATTCCTTAATAACTCTTCTCCGCTCAGTTGTAAAATATTTATACGCTGATAAAAATGAATCCATATTCTTTTTTTCTATGTGTTTTTCTATTCTTTCATTAAGAATTAATAATTGTTTAAATTGCTCCATGTCATATTTGCCCTCTTCTTCTTTTTGCATAGATATAGTCTTAGCAATTTCTTTAATTTTTAATCTCTTATCATCTTTTTTAATGAATGAATGAAGCATCTCATCTTTTTTACTTCTATTTAATTCTTTTTGAATTAAACAAAGATTACCTATATCATTCCTTAGAAATATATCCACACCCAATTTTTTTAGCGTTGATTGTGGAACAATATGATCAATTTCGAATTTTGTTGTTATGTGTTTTTTTTGAATTTGTTCATAATGTATATAAAATAATGATCATAACCATTTTTTATGCTTATCTTTTCCTGGATTTTTTTCTATATTACCAATAATTTCTCGTGAAATTATTGTATCTAAATCTTGCGTGGTCGTTCCAGCTTTTATATCATCCATAAGTTCATCAACAATTTTATTGGTGGTTGAAGAAGCTCTATTGGATATAAGTTGAAATAAAAATCATTTCATTGTTCACTCATTTGTTAGTTGTTTAGGATTTAAATAATTTGCTACAACTATTGATCCAATAAGTGCACTAGATTGCAATGCACTTGCATTGATATCTTTTGCATTATTTGAATTTATATTTCTTTGATAAATCTCACGGATAGAAGATTCAGTTTTATTTAATGCTTTTATTATTTTGTTTATGTATTTTTCTAATAATTCTTCATTAAAAATTTTTGTTATTGAATTATATTCTATTGTTTTTGAAAAATTATTTAATAGATTCTTTAACATCAAATCTTTTTTATATTCTATCTTGAGAGTGGATGCAGTAGTTGAATAGGCAACTTGATATCCTCACTCTTTCACAAAACTATTTGGAGAATCTTTTTTGGAAGATGGGAAAATCTTTTGTGCTGAATCACTTTTGGAGAAGGTATATATTGCATAAGTGAGTATTTCATAAATCGTAGTTTTTTCTTGATTGGAGGTTTCCAAACCAATACTTTTATATTGCCTAGTTGTATTTTCAACAAAATCTTCGAATTTTTCTAAAAAATCTTTCGAAAGATTTTTGGCATTTATTTCATATTCACCTCCAAAAGACGCTAGTTTTTCAAAGTTATTTAATTTTACTCCTTTATTATTAATATTTCTAAACAGCGTTTCTGCTTCAGAACGTGTACCCTTAAATAAAGCTGCAGGTATCATAACATCATATCTTTCCAATATCTCATCCTCATTTTTAAAGAAATTAAGAATTGAAGATGTTCTTTGTAATCCATCAAATAATTGAATCTCATTTGTTGTTTTATCACAAAATAAAAAAATATTTGGCATTGGTTCAGTCACATTATCTTTGTCACCAATAATACAATTCTTGATAAATTCATCTTTATTCTTTTGTTTTCAAACTAACCCTCTTTGCACTTTGGGAATAAATATCTTTTCACTCCCTCCAATCCTTTTTACCATCTTGTAATAATTTTTTAAAGATAATACACCATAAGCAACCTTCACAGTTTTATCTTCTATAACCTCTCTTAAATTCCTTTGATTGCTAGATTTTTTAAAATCACTATTTACAAAAAACATTTTTTTCTCCTTTAAACTTATTCAAATATATTTTCGCATAAAAAAAATATAAATATGTAAAGTTTTTTATACATATAAGATAATTTTTAAAAAAAGAAAATTGGGTAACTTTAAATTTTAAAGTGTGTATAATATTTTTATGAACTTTGATAATTTTAAAAAACATTTGAAAAATACTATTGAATCATTTGGCGGAAATAAAAATAGCTTTTTTTCTGCTTCTCAAGTAATTGAATTGATCAATAAAAAAGATTTCTTAGTAATGGTTAAAAAGGGATTAGAAAAAGATATCATTGCTTTTACAGTCCCTAATAACAAAATGATAGTTGTTAACCATGATATTATGGGGGAGCAAGAGATTGAAAGTAATCTTTCAAAATATTTATTATTGCATGAATATTTTCATATTTTAGAGAGCACATATGCACCATTAAGAACAAAAGAATCTAAGAATAAATTTTTTGAACAAGCTGACAAATTTGCATCAACTATTTTTAATTTCTATAATTTAGAAATTCCAGAGGACGTTAATTTCGATGAAGAAAGTTAGAAGTTTTTTTCTAAACTTTTTTTTAATTACTCGTTCACAATTTTGAATAATATTTTTTTCTTTTGTTCTGGTTATAGGATTTTTAATGTATGGCGGAATTTTACACTCAAAAGGTATTACTTATAACAAAAAAATAAGTGGAGCTTTTTTAACCGTTGATGCTCTAGTTACAGGTGCAACAATAACATTAATTACATTTACAAATATTTCCGCTATGTCATCTGGCTCCGCTTCAATTTATAAAAATATTTATTGGAAGGCTAAGAAACTAACGAAAAAGTCACGATGGATTGATAGAGTTGCTTGAAATATTACGGGTGGCTTTATTAGACCACATTGTTCTATCATAATAAGTATATCTACAACGTTTGTAACAGTAATGTCATATCTTTTTATTGATCGTCATAATTCTTATTTATGATTTCAATCCATAATATTTTTGACAATTACTTTTTGAACTTTTCTAGGAACTCTTACAAGATATTGCTTATTTAATAAATATCCACTTAGAACTACTTCAAAATTTCTTTTAGAATATTATTGCCAAAAAGTAGTTAAGGATAAAAGTGTTATACATATAAATAAATTTAATAATTATATAAATTTCTTTAGAGCTACTCAAAATTTTGAGTTAATGATTGAAGTTTTAAGACGTTTTACAATTGATAAAGAGATGCTTAATGTTGAACCTTTGAAAAAAAGCAACAAAGATGTTATGAGTTCTTTAGATACTCATGGCAATATTTTCAAAACAGTTGATGGAAAATGAAGTAACATGAACTTTATTCACCCTTCATGTGTAAATGCTAACAAAGATAATTCTATTTTATTATTAATGTATAACATTCGTTCTCAACTTGAATGAAATGAAAAGGAAAATTGAAAATGAGAAGCATCAAAGAGAATAATTGTTGATAATTTAAAAGAGCAAGAGCTATTAATAATTCAAAAAATAGAATACCAATTATTTTTAGCTGCTAGAAATGGTGAAAAAGCCATTGATGGAGATGCCATACAAGAATTAATTAAAACTCAAAAAAATTTAAAAGCTAATATGGTAATTTGAACAAATAGTATTTTAGATGAATCAAGTGAAGAAGAGAGACAAGCTGATCTTGATATAATTAAAGAGAATTCAAATGCGGATTGAATGAAAAAAACCATTGAAGTTGACCTAAAAGAATAATCTATAGAACTCAAGAATAATCTTGAGTTTTTTGCGTAAAATGCACACTACTTTTGCAATTGCTAAAGTGCGTTATAAACAAAAACAAGGAATAAAGTTAAATATTAAATTTAATTATTTCTTCTTATGAGAACTAATTACTGAAAACCCATTCTAATAAATTAGAATTAGTATATGCTAAATATCGAATCACTTTCACAAAACCCCTTAATAAAAGAACTTTTTAAAGAAGATATATCAAAAACAAAAGAATCATTATGTAATTGGGTTCTAAAACAAAAGGAACCACTTTTCCTTTTAGCTGATGAAGTCTTTATTTTTCTTTTTGAAGATTGAGTAAAAAAGATTTACTTAAAGAAAGATTTTAAATCATTGGGTCATAAAGAAAATTTTCTTAAACTTCCTTTTAAATCATTTAAAAAAGGTATTGATGAAGAAGATCCTGATTTTTGAACTAGAACTTCTGAAATGCAATTATTTTTAATGAAACAAGAAATAGAAAATTTAGATTCACACACTATTAAAAATAGATTCTATAAATACTATTCAAGTAAACATACAATAATGAACGAAAAAGACTTCAATGAACAAGTATCAAATAATAATGAAAATGCAATTAAATTAGGTCGATTCATTGAAAACTTCATTGAAAAACAAGTTGTAGGTTCTTATAACAACAATCCTTTAATAGATAATATTCTTAATCCATATAAAAAGGTTAATAGATACTTACCTATTTATACATTCTCAAATTCTGAAAATGGTAACCCTCTAAATAAAGAGCAATTAATCGCACTATTTTCTTCTCATAGAAAAAATTTATTGAATATACAAGGTCCACCCGGAACTGGTAAAACAACATTATTGAAAGATCTTATTGCATCATTATATTTAAATAATAAATCTATAGTTATTGCTAGTTCTAATAATGAAGCTGTTAATAACGTTCAAAAAGTTATGCAAGAGAATGAAATATTAAAAGATCTTCCTTCAATTAGATTAGGGAAAAGAGAAGAAGTCTTAAATACTTATACGAACTTAATGTTAAAACATAATACAAAGGACATTCCATTTATTTCAAACAACAAACAAAAAGAAGCAACTAGCTTATTAAATGAATTAAATAACTTAATCTATACAAGGAATTGCATTAATAAAGAAACTGAATTCTTTGATAACCTATTTAATAACAATACAACAAATGAAACAAATACTAAAAATGAACAATTAACAAAGAGCCTTTCTTTTAAAAAATGAATAAATTATTCTAAAAGTTTTTATGAATTTAAGAATTCAAGAAACCTATTTAAGAAACTATATTTCTATTTTTGAAAATTAAAAATACGAAAAGTATTATCTAAAGATATAAAAAGAATAGATAATTCTTTATTGCAATTTGATGGGAATGTTGAAAAGTTCTTTAATAAAATCATTTCTCTAAGTTCTTCTATGAATGTCATTAAAAATAAAATGTCATTAAAGGAGATTGATGAAAGAATAGGATCTATTCAAAAAGAAATAATAGAGACCACTTATTCTACTCAAATATCAGTTTCTAATAAGAATAACTTTTATTGAAAGAATATAGAAGAAGACTTTATCCCTAGAATGAAAAAGCTAATAGTTAAATTAAATAAAAATAGAAAGTTTGTTCTAAAAGAAGATGATGCATTTAACAAACTTATTCAAGGAGGTGTTCTTTGAGAGGGTAAATCATTTAAAGACTATTTCCCGATTGTTTTCTCCACAACCTTAGCTTTACCCCAATTTCTACAAAATAACCAAATGGACTACCTTATTGTTGATGAAGCAGCACAAACAACCATACATTCTGTATTGGGTGTAATGAAATACTTTAAAAATATTATTTTCTTAGGAGACACGGCTCAATTAAGTGCTGTAGTTAACTTAGATGACAGTATTGAATCAAAAGTGTATAAAGATATTAATTTACCTTCTGTTTATAGAAATAAGAATAACTCTTTACCTTTAATCATTGAAAGAACTCTTTCACCTGATTATTCAATAATGTTAAAGGATCATTGAAGATGTGTACCTAAAATAGCAAACTTCTTTAATGAGTGTTATTACAATAATCAATTAAACGTTAAATTAAATAATCACGATCAAAGTCAACTTGATTTTAAAATATATAAAGAATCTTCATTCCAAGAACTAATACCTGAAATTGAACAAAGATTAATAAATGAAGGTATAGATCTTTCACAAGCTGCAATTATAAGTCCTCATAGAGATGTATATACTTTAAAAACTAATATTAAAAAATATGGAACTATACATCAATTCCAAGGATATGAAAATCAAGTAATTATTTTCTATGTTAAAAATAAACATTTAAAAACTGGAGATCTTGATCATTTCATCAATGATAAAAGACTTATGAATGTAGCTTTATCAAGAGCTAAATCTAAATTCTATTTATATATTGGTGATAAAGTTTGAAATGACCTTCAAAAAAGACCCTTTAAAGAAAAACATGAATTAGTTAGATTGATCAACTACATCAAAAAAGTTAATAACCCTAATTCAATAATCAATAAGATAGATAATAAAGCACAAGATAATATAAACCTAACTACAGGTGAACATACATATTCTTATATAGATTCAATAGATAGAGAGTTTTATGATTGAATCCAAGAAAGTGAACTCAACATCTCATTTGGTTGTAGAGATATAGATATTAATCCACAAATTAAAGATATACATAATTCAGAGAAAATATATGATCTTGTTATCTATAACAATGAAGGTGAAATACTACTAATAATCAATGATAATCAAATAGTATTTAAGAAAACAAGACATTTCAATCTAAATAACAAATACAAAGACAATATTGAATTAAATAAAGTTAAAAATATAATGACTGCACGTGAATCATTTTGATTTAAAAAGATCAAACAAGAAGCATCAATTAATCATACTAAAGATTCGTTAATAGTCCTATCTGCAATAAGCTTTTCAAAACTGCTTAAAAAGGAATATAAAAATACCAAAGAACATAATAGAATGCATGCTGATTTTACTTTTGCTAAAGTAAGTTACAACAAAGAAAATGATAAATATGATTTCAACTATTCTTTCTTATTAGAACTAGATGATAATACTCATAATACTCATTACAAAAAACGTTTAGATAATAAAAAGAACTTATTATGTAAAGATAATGGAATAACACTATTAAGAATTAAAATATAGTTAATCAAAATTAAGGAATTATCCTTAGTTTTTTTATTTTATTCCTTATGGCATTTAGTTACTTGTAACGATGAAATAAGATAGATATTTTGTATATATTCGCCATGTCTAATATAGATTTCATATTTTTTAATATTTGGAAATACTTTATTAAAGTAATATTTTGAGAATTTCAAGACATCGTTTCTTAATTCATGTTTTTTTACTTCTTTTTCCGCAATACCTATAATGCCTAATCCATTTTCTGTTTTTATAATTAATGGTCTAAATTCTGCTTTTTTTATCTCTAAGAAATAATGAAATAATCATGGGGCAACTTCAGAGAAAGATGTGGCATTCTGTATCTTCTTATACACTTTTTTATTTTTATTAATAAAAGGAACAAATAATAAAACCCTATTATTTACAACAAAGTAAAATACCATATGATAATTAGATAAACTAAAAAAATAATGATTTTTCATTTCTTCTTTAGTTTCTTGGAAACTTAAATTTGCCCAGTCTAAATCTAATTCTTCCCCTCTAGTGGCTGAATATGCTAAAAATCTCAAAAGTAAAACCATTCTTGAATTTGGCATATTAGGTTGTCTCATTTTCATGTATTGTAAATATCCAATCAATATTTTTGTTACTCACAAAAAGGCATCTTTCTTACCTACCTCATCACCATTTAAAAAATAGTTCTTCATTTTTTCTTCGATTGCTCCTAGAAATACATTATTGCATTGACCACAACATTTGATTTTAATTCTAGACATTTCAATAAAAGTATCCGCAAAACCTCGTATGTGTTTATTTTTTCATTTAGCTTCTCTCAATATCCATTGAGGAATAATGTGTTCTTTTGTAGATTTCTCAACTTTTTCCAAACAAAAAAAGCATCTTTGGGTTTCCCCTTTTTTGGTCATACGCATATATTTTGTATAAAACTTTTTAAAATTCTTTAATAATACTTCCATATAATTATTATACAAATTAAATAATTTACTATAATTTTATTAAGCGATACAATAATAAAATAGAAATTATAGGTGATTTATAATGATTACAAAAAACACTGCATATAAAGAATTTGAAAAATATATAAATAAATCTTTTTATAACGAAAGAGAAAAAGAAATTATCATGCAATTAATCATAGATAAGGAGACTCTTCAATCCGTAGGAGAGAAAAGCAAACTCACAAGGGAACGTGTAAGACAAATAAAATCAGCATGGATTAGAAGGAATAAATATTTACCTGAAAGACTTCACGAACTTCTTCAACCTTTTATAGAAGAATTTTCTTTTAATGAGAGATATACAAAAATCAACGATTATTATGTTAATACTTTAAAATTAATGTTTGCAAAAAACAATAAATCAGAGTTTACAATAATTAATAATTGTATTGTTGATAAAAATTGAGTTAATTATAAAAACAAAATAATCAAAAAGCAATTGCATACATTAGCTTTTGCTGATGCCTTTCCCTTTTACGGTATAGAAAAAGAAACTATTTATAAAGGTATTATTTTTGCAAAACCTTTAGGAATAATCAATCACAAACTTTTAACCACCAATGTTAAAAGTATTAAAATTGAAAATATAATAAATGATGTTAATCAAATTTTTCCAGGCAACTCAGTAAGATCGTTAGGTGTATTATGTGAGAGGAAAGAATCACTTTTGAAAATTTCTTTAAATGAATTCACCGCTTGCCCAAAGAATATCTTTGATATTTCTCAAGAGATTTTTAGAACTATAGAAGCTTCACATTTAAAAATATTTGGAAAACAAGAGTTCTTATATTTAATGCAAGACATAAATGAAAAATACAATTTCATCAAGCATGAAGCTTACTATATTTTAAAAAGATACTATTCTAATTACCTCTCTTTTTCTACAGGTAATAGAATGGTTATTAGTAAAATTGATAAAGTTGAAACAATAGGTGCCATATTAAAAAATCATTTTGGTCTAGGACCTTCATTAATTGATATAAGTTATGGTAAGAAACACTTTAAATTTACAGATACCATAATTATTAATAACAATAATTTATATAATTACAACAATCAAAAATACCTTTATTTTGATTCATCACTTTATCCAAAAATTAGAGAACTTATCCTAGAAACATTAGAAGAATTTTCAGTTGACCTTATTTCTTACAGCAGAATTCAAAAGACTTTAATTAAAAATAATAAAGGAACTAAATTTGAATATATTTTTGCTTCCAATTCTTTAACAAAAGTACTTAAAAAAGCATTAAAAAATGTTGAAGGTATAAGTGTCACCGGATTGAGAGGCAATCTTAATATTTCAACCAAAAAATAACCGAAAGGTTATTTTATTGTTATATATTTTGTTTTGGAGCCTTTAGTCTTTATTGTTGTTTTATAATATTTTCCAATTCCAGATGTAGGTAGGCCATATCTTGCACTTGATGAAATATATCCTTCCTTCTTTTTGAACTCCTTTGGAATATCACTTAGAACAACATTTTTTAAAGAACCATGATGAGTTACTTGAACAATTTTTTTTGGTTTTATAAACGCTTTCCTTTTATTAATTTCTTTTATATTTTCATAAGTTTGATCACCGAAAAAGATTTTATTGTTTTCAATTAAAATTAATGAATTTTCATTTTCTGTAGATGTCTTTTTGAATTCAGATATTATCTCTATATTTTCAAATACAACATTTGTTTTGAGTGGTGCGCCCTTAGTTTTTAAGAGGTCAAAAATACATTGTGAACTAGCCCTATTAAATGATGATTTATTATTGATACAAATCATTTTAATTTTGCTTCCATTACCTTCTTTAATGAAACGTTCAAGAAAATTATAATGATCACGATGTGCATGACTAATAATAAAAATTAAATTATTGCCCATTGATTTTATGTATGTAACCCATTCTTTATAGTATTTTGAATTACCTCCTGCATCAAAGATTATTTTTCTGTTGCTAATAATAGATAGACCATGACCAACTTTTATCATTTTTCAATTGATAACTTTTTTTATTTTGAATAGTTTTCCAAGTAATTTACTTGGAAATGAAAAACGACTATTTTCTTCTTTTGCCTCTTCAATTGTTTCGCTTCATTCCTGTAATTTTCACTCAGAACCAACATTTTTAATTCTATGCCCTTCCTGAATAGTAAATTCACTATTTTGCTTAATGATATTTGTTAGTAATTTATAAATTTTACATTTTGATTCATCTTTGCATTTAGATGAATTTAATTTTGCTCTAATAAAACCAGAATACATTTTCGATAAATCTAGATGTTTAAATTTATCTGAATTCGGAAAATCATTCTTGAATGTTTTTAACGTTTCATTAGCTGGTAAGTCAAACTTTAAAAATATATTTTTATTGTATTTGTATTGCTTCACAAAGATTAATTTTTTAATCGCTACCATAACACCTCTTTACTTTCTAAATAATTATCACACAACACTAACATAAAGAAACCCAAGATTATCCTTTAGTTTATTTATGTAAAGTGCTTACTGATTTTACATCCACAAAAGTTGGTTACAACAAAATCCAAAATAAATATAAACTCAATATCCGCACCATCAAAAAATAGATATAGACTCAATGTCTACATCTATTGGAAATCATGAAGTTCATACATTTGTTTAATTAATCCATTCAAATAAGAATGATTTATTTTTATATATTGATTATTGCATTTTATTAGTTAATGTTTCATATATATTGATATTTTGCAAAATTCTTATTATTTTAACCTTTTATTTTTATTGCAAGTTTCTTTTGAAATAAGAAAAAGTTTATTTAAAGATATCATTCGGAGATATTAAATAATAAATATTGTAATTGAACCTGCAATAAACATGATTGATATTAATAATAAATATAAATCTAGATAATTTCTAAATTTAGGGAAAATAGAACTATCAACATCTCGATCAATTTTCTGTAGTTTTTTAAATTGTCATACTGACAACCCAAAGAAACCTATAGCCAATAAGATGCCAATTGTTCCAATTATGATTTTAGAAACCATATTACCTCTCCTTTAATCTATTTCTTCTTGATTTCTGATCCGTATTTACGACTTATTCTTTCAGCTAAGATTGAAGCTCTACCACCAAAGATTGATTGTGTAGATTTACCTTTCTTAATAACACCCATAGCACCAAGGGATTTAAGCTTAGCTTCATCCACAACCCCTTCATCAACTACGGTAATTCTAAGTCTTGTTGCACAAGCAGTAACATGTTCAATGTTTTTAATTGTACCGTATGCTTCAACGATGGCATTAATTTCAGCTTCATCCGCATTACCTTTTTCACCTGACTTAGCTTTCTTAAAATCTTTTTTAGTCATCAACTTAACATCATTATCATTTCTACCTGGTGTTGATCAATTAAATTTCTTGATCATAAAGTAGAATGATAAGAAACTGAATATGCCAAATCCAGCAGCAATAGGAATTGCTCAATAGAATCTAGTTCCTTTCGCAATTGGAACTGCACCATAAATAATATAGTCTAAGAATCCTCTAGCAAAACCAACACCAACGTGTGCTCCTGAAACTTTCATAAGCATATATGCTAACCCTGATAGTGGTACATAAATTGCATAATAGAATAATGGTGCTGCAAATAAGAATGAGAACTCTAATGGTTCTGTAATACCTGTTAAGAATGCAACAATCATTGCTGAGCCAGTAATTGCAGCTGTCTTCTTACGTTTATCTTTGTCAGCAGCACATATAATAGCTGCACCAATACCCATACATGCACCTAAATAAATTGGATAATCTTGCATAAATCTCCCAGCATGAACACCAACATTTTTAGTAAATCACTCAAATATTGGCATTGAACCACCATGTGTATTAGTTGCTAATCTGTTTACTGGAAGACCATTAATAAAGTTTCAAATATTTTGATCTCCATTAATAACAGCATTGTCTTTAGTCATTGCTGCCAATACTGTTTTAACACCGTCTGTATTTTCTACGCCAAGTTTTGTTGCAGCATCTAAAACATCAGCATGCGAAATTGTTCCACCCAACTCTGTTTGTCAAGCCATAACAATAACAATATGGTGTAATCCAAATGGCATAAGTGCTCTACCTAACATACCAAACATTAATCCATCAATCCCTGCTGGTGTTTTTGCTGTTGCATGCCCAATAGCACCAATTGCAACACCAACTCATGGTCAGAAGATTAAGAATCCTAGAGCCATTACAGTGGCTGCTGGAATAACAATCATAGGAACTAATCTAATTCCTGAAAAGAATGATAATGCAGTAGGTAGTTCAACCTCTGATCAACGATTCATAATAAATGCTACAACAGCACCGACAATTACTCCACCAAATATTGATGTACTCAATGATTTAATACCTAAGTTAGATACAACCATATTTTTTAATGAATCATTTTTATGGAAAAAGAATATATCTTTAAATACTTTTCCATTATCACCATAATGTATAAATGCTGATTGTACTGAATTAAATACTAAGAATCCAATGATAAGCATAAATACAGCTGACACTTTATTTTTCTCCGTGAATGTCATCGCAACAGCACCACCAAATAAAATTGGTAAGTTACCAAAGATAACACCAGACATAGCTTTGAAGAAGTCAGCAGTTTGCTTTGCAGCATCAGTATGCACATTCGCACCTATTGCTCCACCTATACCTAGTAGCAAACCTGCTGCGGGTAGTATGGCGATTGGCAACATGAAGGCACGTGATAATTTTGTTAATAATTCTCTGGTCGAAGTTTTAAAACGTTTAAAACCTGTTTCGCCAGAGTTTGTTTTGGCTACTTTCATAGTACCTCCTTTTATTTAAATTCTTTAATAAATCTCTCTACTATAGTTCTAGGTCTAGTTATTGCACTACCTACAACTAATGCATCAACATTTTTTTCAAATACTTTTTTAGCATCATGTGGTGTATTCAATCCACCTTCAGCAATAACTTTGACATTAGTTGCTTTGGTTCTTTCTACACACCATGCTAAAAATTCATAATCATTTTCAATATTTGATCTGCCTTTTGTTTCTTCAGTGTATCCACGCATTGTTGTTCCAACAATATCAAAACCTAATTGAATTGCGTTTTCTACATCTTCTTTATTTGAACAATCAGCCATCAATAATTGATGATCTTTTTTATATTTTTTGGCATAGGTAGCAACTTTTTCCAATGATTCTTTTGGTCTCTCTCTTAAAGTTGCATCTATTGCAATAATGTGTACACCTGTATCAATAAGCTCTTGCACTTCTTTAATAGTTGGAGTTATATAAACATTTGAATTTTCATATACACGTTTAATTAAACCTATTACAGGAACGCCAAGTGTCATAATATCTTTTATATTATTTATTTGACTTGTTCTAATTGCATCCGCTCCACCTATTAAAGCTGCTTTAGCCATCTTAAGCATTATTCCTTCACCATATAAAGGTTCATCTTCTAATGCTTGACAAGATACAATAAACATCTTATTTTTAAATTTCATTTTTCACCTCCCAATATGTTTATTATATGGATATATATATAAGTTGAAATAACTTTCTTTAATTTTGGGAAAAGTTTGAAAAAATTTCAAAATAATATTTAAAAAAGGATGTTTATATGAAAATTTTTACAGAGTTTAAGGGTTGTTAAGCTATTCAATAATAAACAAGCATTATTAAATTCCTTAAAAAGGAACTAAGTCAATGAATATGGAAGGAGCAAAAATATTATTAACTGATTTTTTTACTTATAATCATAAAAGAATATAAAAAAACTAGGATGAAAAACTCTAGTTTTAGCTAGAGTTTAAAGTTGTCCATTTTCACTGGTATAGCTATATTACCTTTGTTTTTATTTTAGAGATTAAAAAATCTTTTTTAACTACAAATCGATTAAATTATTAATTGAAGCCGTTGTTTTTCATACACTATTGATAATCTTGTAGAGAATAGGGAGATGAATAAAAATATTGATGTGATTAAACTCTTTTTAGCAAGCAAATTTGATAAATAAAGTTATTCAAAAAATAAAAGAAAATATAAATTATTTTTTTAGTTGTAAATACAAGCAGTATAATTCATAAGAAAAGAGGCAATATGGACAATAAGCGAATAGAAACAATTAGCACCATGAATGAATTTCATTCACTATTAAATTCATTTCAAAAATATAAAGGGTTGATGCTTTTTCGGGGCCAAGATGACTTTAAATGAGAATTAGAATCTTCTTGATTAAGATCCAATAATAGTGAAAAGCTTCCAAAAAAAAGATTGATTTTAAGAAATAATATCACTATTTTTAATGAATACATAACCACAATAACAAAGAACAAACAATATTCAAATAGAGGGGCGCTTGATATACTAGCGGAATTGCAACATGCAAAAGATGTTCCAACACCCTTAATAGATTTTACTGAAGATGTTTTAGCGGCCTTTTGATTTGCACTTTCAAACCATAATTTAAAACATGATGCAGCACTTTTTATTTTAAAAGTCAAAAATTCCAATAGAATACAGAAAGAACTTGTAGAAATAAACAAAACTACACAAAATTCAATTTTTGAATCTCCCTTTGTATCAACTAGAGTTTTATCCCAAAGATCTTATTTTATTATAGACTCTAAAAATTGGGAGGAAGATAAGAATGTTCAAAAAATTAGAATTAAAAAAGCTGTTATAGAAAATATCCTTGTTTATTTATCGCAAAAGAATAAAAGTCATAAATCAGTTTATCCCGATTTGATGGGGGAATATTTAAATGCAGTTTCTGGCTCTGCTGTTAATTATCTTTTAAAGGGTCGACTCTCTACTTCCACTAAAGATAAATTAAAAAATTATATGAAAGCTTCATCACTAAGACCGGATTGGTCTAATCCATACAACAATATCGGAACAACATATTTTCAAAAAAGAAAAGATGAAAAGAAACCAGAAAGAAAAAGTTACTGATGTAAAAAAGCGATAAAATATTTCGATAAATCGTTGAACTTAAAAGAAACTTCAACAACCCTAAAAAATAAAGGTAGTGCCTTGGGATCGTTAATGCTCCATAGAAAAAGCAATAAAAAAAACCTAGCTCTTCAAGCCATTGAATGCTTTGATAAGGCAATTTCTTTGAACAACCAAACGCTTGGCGCTCATTTTAATAAAGGTCTCGTTTTATTAAATTTAGCAAATACCCTTAAAAGAAACAAAGAAATTATTGAAAATGTTAAAAAATCAATTCTATGTTTCGAAAAAGAGTTGACTTTAAATCCTCTACACAAAAAAAGTTTGAAAAATCAGTTCCATGCCCTTGAACTCATTTATAAAATCAGCAATACTGAAATTATAAAAGATGATTTTTATAAAAAAACGTTTTCATCTTTAAGTAGAAGTTTAAATAATTTTATCCTGTTTAATAATTTAAGCAACGAAGAAATTTTGCACTTAAAAACTAGATTAAATTTTTTAAAACCCTAAGAATAATCTTGGGTTTTCTTGTGTAAAATGTATACCAATTTTACATTCACAAAAACCAGTTACAACAAAGAATAAGATAGATATAATTTCAATTATTCTTTCTTACTAGAATTTGATGATAATACATATTAATAGAAGATGTTAATAATATAAAATCATTATATGGAGAAATTAATAATACCATTAGATATCTAGAATTATCACGAGGTTTTTAGTATAACAAAATAAAAGTATTATTTTTGAATTAAAAATATATGTTTATATTTAATGTCTTTTTCAACGTGAGGAGTTTTTACCGTAAATATAATTTCTATATCATTTTCTGTTTGTTTTTCGATGTAAATTTTATATTCAGAGGTTTTGTTTGGTGACTCCTCAATTCCCAAATGTTCAAATAAATCATTTATATTTGAAAAAGTCAACTTTGTAGTATTCCTTTTTATCTTCTTATTTTTGATAAGTTTTTTTAAAGAATGCAAATCCTTATTTTGAGTTTGTGCTTCATCCTTTAATTCAATGGGATATATTTCAAAATTATATCCATTTTTTTCAACCTCATTTTTAATCTCAATGATTGAAGTCATTTTAAAATAAGACATTTTATTTGGAAGCTTTCAATCCTTGAAAGACTTTTGAGCAATAATAATTGCAATTGTATTAAATAACGTTCTCACATTCTTTTTACCGTATTTATTTTTAACTCCAATACCCCACTCAAATTCTCCGTCAATACATTTGCATAAGTAATCGTTATTACTTTTTCTTGTTATTCCTTTTTGTTCTTTTCATTCTTCTTTATTGTAATTTTCATCATTCGGGTTTTGAGCCATTAAAAATGAAGAAAACTTTTGCATATTTTTCTTTTCTGTTATTAAACTTAAAGATTTTATAACTTGTGCTTTTAGATGTTCAAAATTTGTTGAAGTGGTTGTATTTTTAACGTGAGCCATAATACCCTTATATGCTTTATGTTTATTATTGAATTCACTTTTAATTGCTTCTTGTATAAAAATGTCCGCAATTTCAGTATCTCCAAATATTTCTCCACTTTTATCAGACCAACTCCAAAAAACCCTATCTCCTAAATGTGCTTCGAATTCACTTGAGCCATCTTTCTTGTCATTCATTTCCGAAACTATGCGTTTATTAAATTGGTACTCGGTTAAAAACGTTTTATTTCATTCCATTTTTTCTTCTGTTAAAGGTAATTTATGAACATATTTTTGGACAATTGAATTATATTTTTCTTTAATGAATTCTACACGTTTTTTTGCTACTAATTTTCATGATTTTTCATTTCAAATAATACTTCTTTCTTTAAGATCTTCTTTACCATCATCAGCATAGTCGCCTTGTATTGAAATGTATTCTTCTAAATTTTCATATTCATCTAAATCATTAAATTTAATCTTTATTCCATTTTTAATATTGGTATTTTTTCACAACTCACAATCTCAACTATCAATATTTCGATGTTCATGTTCTTCAACGCATTCTTTCTTCAATCAAGAAAAAATCATCTCATTAATGTTTATTAATATTTCTTTATCAAAGTCGACCTCATTTAGTTTTAAATCTGCAAAATTTATTTCTTTTTTTTCTTCCTTGAATTTAATTTCTAAAAAATCAATATCAGATATTCTCATGGATTTCTCTTTGGAATCCTCTCATGCAATTAAGTAATCAAAAGATTTAAAAACACTCCTATCAAATATTTCACCTTCATCATATTTCACATCTTCTAACCATGATTTACCTAAAATTATTTTATATAATTTCATTTTTTTTATAGCAGTTTCAGTTTCAAAATTAATTTCTTCGCTGCTATTTCTCAGTTCTTTAATTTCACTTTTTCATTGATCATAATCATATAAGCAAGATTCAATTTCATTAATAATAGGATTTATTCAAGTTCTTATATTACTCTTATTGCTAAAAGAGACAACCTCTGAATTGCATCATATCGCATAGGTATTGGGAAACGCTTTCTTTTCCGGATCAACAATATTTATATTTATTGGTTTTGCAAATCCAAAATTTGAAAAGTCTTGTATATTTTCTATGGCTTTATTTTTTAAGTGTTTCTTTATATCTCTACTTTCTAAATCTTTATTATTCAATTCCTTAAATGCAATTTTAGAATGCTTAATTGATAATAAGGCCAATGTTTTTAAACCAAAATCAGGAACCAAAATATCATTTTTTAAAAATAATGTTCTTCAGTCTCCAAACGGCATAATGAAATACCCCTTATTACCCTCAACAATAATTAAAAGCTTCTTCTGATCACCTGAAATCCTTGAAAACATTTGTTGAGAATCATCCTTACCTTCTTTCTTTCTTTGATTTATGAAATTGTTTTTCACTTCTACTGGTATCGATGAATCTCATGATTGAACGGTTTTATTGTTTTTAAATCAAAAATGTAAATAACTTACTTTTTTATTGATTGGATCATTAGTTATGGAAATATCCGGGATTTGTTGAAAGGCTTTTCCGTTTTCATCGTATTTATTCTCTCAGTAAGCATCTTCAATTATTTTTTTTAATTCTTCAGTAATCGCCTCTAATTTTATTTCTGTTGTTTGTTTTGCGAATACCCCCTCTAAAAAGTTATCATTTAATTTAGCAACATGGGAATTCATCCTTACAATCTCTTTAAAACATTTCCTTTCACTCAAGATATTAGCCATTTTACGGTCCTTGGCATCTCACTCTATTTTTTGCATATCTTTTATATTGACTTCTTCAGTTATCTTCCCTTCTTGAGAAGGCGCTATTTTTTGGATGATATGACAAGAATGATATTTAGTTTCATCCCCACTTACTTTATCAACTATTTTTTTTATAGATCTGCCGCACTCCACGATTAATCCACACTCTTTTTCAATAACTTCTACCAATTCTTTTCTTGATGGTGCTGTTGTGGTTGTTTTTATGATAGATGGGAACTCATATTGTTGATTTTTAATTAAAAATATTTTGTTTTGCTCTTCAATAATTGCTGCTGCTCTTTTATTTATTTTCATAATTAAATTTTAGCATCATAGCAATTTTTCTCAAAAATACTTATATGCTTTACGTGTTAGATTTATTTTTGAGAAAAATTGCTATGATGCTTTAGATGAAAGTTTCAAAGATAAGTGAAATAAGAATAAAATATTTGGAATGCTTTCTAGTAAAGAAGTTCATAAAAATATCAACAAAAATAAAATTGACATATTCGAAAAAATGTTTATGCATAATCATTTGAATAATTTAAGGTGAACACCAATCATAAAGATGCCCTTATATAAATTAAAAATATATTCAGAAATAATTGAGGAAAAACTTATTTAAAACCCCGAGAATAATCTTGGGTTTTCTTATGCGAAATGCACACTGATTTCATATTCATGAAAGTCAGTTACAACAAAGAACAAGATAGATATAAATTTAATTACTCTTCCTTATTAGAACTTGATGACAATACTCATAATACATACTATAAAAACATTTAGATAATAAAAAAACTTATTATGTAAAGATAATGGATGAAGTTCCAATAAGTCTTTAATTAAAAATAAAAAATATTTTAAATAATACTGATTCTTACACATATATTAATGAAGGAGATTTTATGGATAAATCATTAGATAAAAAAGAATTAATTCAAAAGATCTCTCGTTCAGAGTTTATAATTAAGAAAATAACAAATCATAAGAACGGTGATACAACTATAAGAATAGGGAAAGAGGGTAGTGTGAAAAAAGATACCAATAAGCCTGGCAATAATCCGGAACATTTTACAATTGCTCCTGAATGATTTACTGCTTTTAGTAATAATTTAGATAAAGAATTTAAAAACATTAATAAGAAGTTTGATGATATTCACAATAAATTCAAGGATATTGACAAGAAATTTGATGATATTCATAAGAAGTTTGATGATATCGATAAGAAGTTTGAGAACATTGACAAGAAATTTGACAACATCGAGAATAAATTCGATAATATTGAAAAAAAGTTTGAGAACATCGAGAAGAAATTGGATGATCACATTAGAGATTTCGATATTTTCAAAACAAAACAAGAAGCTTTTAATCAAAAGCTTCTAGAATGTCCTACAATTGCCGCAGAATTTAAAAAATAAATCTTAAGAATATTCTTGAGATTTCTTATAATAAAATGCACGCTGATTTCACATTTGCAAAAGTCAGTTACAACAAAGGAAATAATAGACATAAATTTAATTATTATTTGTTATTAGAACTAGATGATAATATCCATAATACTCATCATAAAACATTTAGATAATAAAAAATTATTATATAAAGAAAATAGGGTAACAATATTAAAAGTTGAAATTTAATCAATAAAACTAGGGAATTAATGACTATACCAATAAAAAATTAATAACTTTAAACTCTAACTAAGAATAACATTTTTTCATCCTAGTTTTCTCTGTATTCCTTTTACAATCGTAAATAACAATTATAAAAAAATTTAATGATATAATTTTATTAAGTTCATTTTAAATTTTAATCGCCAAATAGAATGAGAGAAAATGAAAAAAACTAAAAAAATAGGGATGTTATCAATGGGTGCTGCAACAGTTGTTGCGATACCAATAGCGATGCAGTTTAATGTAACATCTAATAAAAATATAACAACCAAATCACACATAAACATCACCCAACTAAATAGCATAGATATAAAATCAAAAGAATTGTTTTTAAACTATAAAGGTTTAATTAACCCAACATTTAAATCAATCCATTTCACTAACCCTACAACTACAACTTCTAAAGATGGGAAAGTTGAATTTATATTGAAAGACTTTATTCCTGAGAAAGAAACTGTTATATTAAGACCAGGTTCAAAAGGTATTTTAAAGATTATTAATAACAAAGTAATAGTAAGTGGATTAAGAAATGGTGAACATGCTGAGATTATTATTGCTCCTATTAAGGGAGAACATTGAGTAAATGGTACAAGAGTTCCGATGTCTACAGGAACAAAAACTTTAGTATCGAATTATATAGGTTTATCAAAACCAACAATTAAATCTATCGTCAAATCAAACCCCACAACCACAACTTCTAAAGATGGAAAAGTGGAATTTATCTTGACTAAATTTATTCCTACAAAAATGTCTGTCACACTAAACCCAGGATCAAAAGGAATATTAAAGGTTGTTGGCAATAAGGCAATCGTTAGTGGATTAGGAAATGGTGAACATGCTGAGATTATTATTGCTCCTATTAAAGGAGAATATTGAACAAATGGTACAAGAAAATCTATTCAATCTGCATCTAATAACCTAGTTAATACAGAACACAGAAAAGTTAATAAAAATAAAGACGGACTTAGTAGAGCTGCTATTGCAGGGATTGTTGTTGGTTCTATATCCGGTCTATTATTAATTATTGCATTACCCTTAATGCTTAAGAGAAATCTCAAAAAAAGACAAAAATAAAAATGATAATGAAATTATTCATTCAAATAAAATAAATTAAATATTATAAAAAAACCACTCTTGTATAGAGTGATTTTTTATTTATTTTAAACAGTATATTAAATCAGTCCTTTAAGTTTGCTTCCAAAGTCTTGATCATTATCTTTTTTTGATTTTTTACCTTTTTTCTTAATTATGAAGATTGTTAATAAAATAATTCCAATTAAACCAACAACTCCACCTACAGAAGCACCAATGATTAAACCTAAGTTACTTTTAGCATGATTTGTTTCTTTATTACTTTTAGTATGAGTCATTTGTTTATCGGTTAACGTTTCTATTGATTCATAACTATTTATATAAAGTTTTTCTTGTGGAGCATTTTTAGTAATTATTGTTACTGATACTTTAATTTTTCCATCTGTAGCTGATAAACTAAAGTTTTCAATTTTTGTAGAAGTTCCTTGTACAATGGCATCAAAATCAATCCCTAAAATTGTTTTAAGTTTTTCTTTATCGTGTCCGATTTCTGCAACAATATTCTTTGAAGTTTTCTTTAGTGATTTAGCTTTTTTTGAGGCATCAACAAAAGACATCTTTTCTATTTTTTCTTTAATTGTTAATTGTTCGTTTTGTATTTTCTCTTTTGATTCTTCGAGTCATTGAGTTGCACCTTTTTGAAGAACTTGTAATGGAACATCTTTACCCATAGCTCAAATATTTCCTCTAGAATCTTTAAATAATTCTCCTCAATCTCCATCCTTGATTTTATTTCCATTTTTTGAAGCGAATTCTCATTTATTCCCATCATAAGAAAGTACTCCTTTTTTACCTAGGAATCAAAGAGTTCCATCGTCGCCTTCAACAAATTTAGCCCCGGGAGTGTCTAGTCCACTACCGTGGGCGATGTCCCCCCCAACTTTCTTTCAGTCAGAAAAGGAATCAAATGTTTTAACACTAGGATTTCGAAGTGAACCATCCAATTTGTAGACGGTGGTGCTTGTTGTAAGTAGCAAGTCACCATTTTTAGTTTTAAATAATTTCGAACCAGCTCCTGAAATATTTGGTATTTCTTCTCAAGTTGTTTTACCATCCTTCAATACTTGGAAATGATTACGAGACAATATAAAAACATTTCCATTAGCTTCTACAATTGTTCCACTACTTCCATCTGTAATTAAACTACCATTATTAGCGTCTTCTCAATTATTTGTATTCGAATTTAATTGTTGCAATCCCTTTTTTAAACCCATTGCTCACAATCTATTTTTAGAGTCTTCAAACATGGTGAATCAACCACCATCAACTATATTGTTATTATGTTTAGCCTCTTCTCAATTATTTTCACCTACACGTAAAACCTTTAAAGTGGTACCTTGAGAACCCATTCAAAGATTTCCGTGTGAATCTTCAAATATTCTTAAACCTGGATCACCAGGTAAAACCAATGCTTTAATACCAGTTTTTGTTTTGATGTATACACGTTCTCATTCATCTTCTCCATTTCGCAGGACTTGGAATTGACCTCATCAACCAATTGCATAAATATCACCTTTACTTGTTTGGAAAATGTGCCCACCTTTACCATCAATTATTAAGCTTCTGTGTTTTGCTGCTTCTCACTTAGTTGCACCTTTACGCAGAACTTGTAATGGTGACTTGTTACCCATAGCCCAAATATTTCCTTGTTTATCTTCTAACATGTTATTTGTAGCATCTGAGAGACCTTGTTTTATTTTATTACCTTGCAATAAATAACTTTTCTTGTAAGTTGTAGAACTAACAACCTTATTATATTGTTCTGGTGTCTCCATCAAATTTATTTTATGTTTTATAGAATTTTTACTTATCACATTTTGAGGAGTCATTAATGCAATTGTTGTTGGCATAATAACCATTGTTGCAGCACTGAATGAAATCATTGCTATTTTTTTAGTTTTTTTCATTTTCTCTCTATTCCATTTGGCGATTAAATATTTATTTAAAAATGAACTATTAATTTTATATCATTTTGTATTTTAAAAAATGTCATTTACAAATACAAAAAGGCAATAAAATTTGAAAGTATAACAAATCTTTTAAAACATACTTAATATTAATTATTCTTTCTTATTAGAACTTAATAATACTTAAACATATTGCAAAATCAAAACATAAATTTAGATAAGAAAACGCAAATACTTCACAAAGATGTTTTATTATTTATTTAACTCAATATTGTTCCTAACAATTCTCTTTTTAAAAAAGTACATAATTTATAATAAAGTGTTACAAATTAGTTAAAATGGGGGCATTAAAAATGTGGGAGTTTTATTTAAATAAATCAAATAAGAAAAATAGTTTAGTTTTGTCAGTGGTGTATTTATTATCAGTAGTTTTTTCATGTGTTTCTTTTTTCTTCAAAAACCAAATAATTAACTTAAAAGAATATCATCATTTTATATTTTTATTTCTAGTCATTGGTAGCGTTTCAATTCTTTTGATAACTGCAACCTTATTCACTTGAATGAAAACTTTAAGGTGAAATAAAATATCCAAAGTTTTACAATGTCTCGTTATAGCTTTAAACTTTATATGTCTATTATTAATTGGTTCGCTTAGCATTCCGCCAACTTTTTTTTACAAATACTTGATTTTGGGTTTTTACATTTCCTGTAATTGCTAGTTTATCAGTTTTATTGATTACATTATTCGTAAATAAAAATAAATATGCTTTCATACTTAGATGAGCAATAATAATATTAATGGGTATTATTCCTTTAATCATTGGTGCTTTATTAAAAAATAATGTTTTAATGATTGGTGGAGGGTGAGTTGTTATTTGAGCAATTATAAATGAACTTTGAGAAATGCTTGTTGTTTATATTTTCTTAAGGAAGGGGAAGTTATTAAGTTCTTATCCCTTTGCTCCTATGGCAGTTATCATTTTATTTGCTGCATTGGCATTAGACTCAATATTAAACTTAACATTTTGACCAATCAATTTATTTGATAAACTTTTAGAAGACGATCAAGAAGACGATTAACTTATACACCATTGATTATTAAGGATTTCGATACTTTTAATCAGAACTTCTAAAATACCCTACAATCAATACTAAAATAAAAATATAAAAAACCCAAGAATAATTTTGGATTTTATTTTGTAAAAGTTAATTATGATAAAGAAAATAATTTAAAGGAATTAATTTTATGCGAATTAAGCTTATATTGTATTATCCTCCAATATAACTTGAATTCTTTCATCCTCAATATTAAAATGATGTTTAATAAAGTCTTCACCATGTATTAATTGATGGATTTTAGAGTATCCCTCAAATGATTCGATTCTTTTGATTCAAGAATTTTCTCAAACTTCTTGAATAGCTCCCCTATACTCTTTTTTTATTCTTATGGTTTTTGTTCCATCATATTTAACTCTTCTTTCAAATGGATCATCTTTTATAAATCAACGGAAAAATATCGTTATTGATCTAAATATAGCTTCAGCTTCACCTATACCCATTATCCCCACATGTTCAACACCTTGAACGATTCGTATACAATGATTCTGTTTTAAAACTGTTTCTACAACTCTTCTAGAAACAGGAAAGAAAAGTGCAAGTTGTTTTATAAATGTTGCTAAAATGGTTTCACCTTTTGAGCTAACTGGCTTTAAAAACACTTTTTGAATACCTTCTTCTTCAAAATCTATTCTACGATTTATATATTTATCCAAGTATCCCTCACCTTTTATTACTCCAAATTTTAATTTAACTATTTCATTCATGGTGTGTTTATTGTAAACTAAAATAATACTTAAATTCTCAACATCAAATATATGTTTTGCTATTTCGAATATTTCAAGGGAAAAATCTGGCCTAGCCCTGTCTAAGTCATCAATAATTAAAACTGCATTTGTTTTATATTTTTCGCAAATTGTTTGTATATTTTCTTTTATAGAATCTATTAATTTTTTTGTACTTACATACTTTTTAAATTCTACCTCCTCATTAATTAATGCACCTTCATTGCTAACTCCTTTGCTTTTTAAGCCATTTTTTACCAATGCCCAAATATTCTTTCAACCCTTTTCTCATAATATATCTAATTTTTCTTCTTTTGGCAAATTCTCATAAATGCCTTTATATACACCTAAAAGGAATGCTGTTTTTGGATTTTCAGAAAAATCGAACTCTCAAGCATTAAATGTAATGAATTTAGTGTTTATACTCCTCTTTTTATATTGTTCTAAGAAAGTTGTTTTTCCAACTCCAAACGGACCATTTATTGCTATCACCCCATTTTCATCTATATATTTATCTAATTTTTCGTACACTTTTTCTCCTTTAAAATTATTTTCTTATTTTCTTGAATATATTTGACTTTTCCTCTTTTTTGGATATTGGAAGTATTGTTCAGATGAAGCGCCAATGCTTTCCCTCAAGCATCAACTCCACTTATGGATTTCTTACTGATGCTTTTTGGAAATTTGATAATTGAAATTTTACCTCGGCTATCCTCAATTATTTTTTTAACCATCTTTTCTTCTTTATTTAAAACTCAGGTTTTTTCAAAAATAAAATATATATTTTTAATTTTGTCATTTTTATATAACTCTACAAAGCATTTAAAGCACGGTGTTAAAGTTACTATAATATCAAAAGGAATATCCCTCTTTCTTTTGTTAATTTCTTCTAAAAGTAATATTTCAGCATGTTTTGCTTTCGGATTATTTTTCTGAGATTCATTTCAACAATGCCCAAAAAATAAACCCTTCTTTTCATTAAAAGCCATTGCCATCACAGGTACAGCTCTTTTATTATCTTTTTTATATTTTTCAAATTGAGTATTTAACTCTTTACCTAATTTTGTTAGTTTCATATTTACTCCTAATATATTGTTTGTATTTCATCTTCCACCTCCATACGCCCAATCATTTTTATTTCTCCATTATTGGATGTTTTTTGACTAGTTGGCGTGATTGAGAAGAATTGTCCATCTACATATCCAGACATTTCATTTGCTTTCTCTTTGTTGCACCTTATACAAAGCGGTTGTAAGTTCTTGTAATTATCAGAACCCTTTCTTTTAGCTTTTCTTGGGTTCTTTGGTCAAATGTGATCTATAGTTCAACCAAATTCAGTTGATCTATTGTAATGTGTTCGAATGATTCTGTGTCCGAAAGCATCTTCTTCATTATTTACTTGACCAAAATAGTCATCTCATACTTTTTCTTCAATATTATGATCTCCATATCTATTTCCAGACATAGTGATACCTCCTTATTTGCTCAATTTATTTTCTCTTGAGGTGAGCATACAACAAGAGTTCTCCCTAATTTAGAATCTTGGTAATTCCATTAAATTATCAAATGATAATTTATCACCCTTTGAACGAACAAACTTTCTACCATAAATAGAAAACGCAGTTTCTAATCTTGGATATGGGTAGATATTTGTTGCATAGTCATGACCCATTTCAACAACTGAATACATTTCTTCTTGAGTAAGTACTGTACCATATTCGGTTAGAAAATGTGTAATGTGCGTTGGGTTTGGCCCACTTGTTCTAATTCTTTGTTATCTTTATTACCATAATTCTCCTTTCTACTTTTTAAGCAATTGAATCTTATAAAATAAATAAACGCTATTTTGTATGTTTAGTTATATTTTTATATAGAACTAAGAATGGGAATTGAAATATTGAAATATAATAAACTAACATCAATTGACACTATTGTTAAGCATTTAAATGCATCGCTTAAATTTAATAAAAAAATAAAAGAAAAGAACATTAAAAAACTAGAGGAATTCTATATTTAGCTAAGAATTTCTATAAATACAATCCCAGGTATTACTTAGGTAATTCCAATGAAATAATTAAGGTAAGGCATCAAAAAATTAAAAGAGGTACTTTAAATGGTTAACACAATCCATTAATTCTTTCTTGTTGGAATTAGAGGAAACCATAACAAAAAACTAGGGATAATCCCTAGTTTAAAATAATTATTTTTTACCAATAAATATTGAACCAACAAGACCACCAACAGCAATTACCGGTATGATAAGTTTTACAATATTTTGTGTCGTGTGTGCATGATGCACTTCAATTGAGGTGTTGATAAGCATTAAGATTGAGAAACCTAACACTATAATACCTCCAATGGATAATACACCTTTATTTTTAGTGAACAACCCAATAGCAATAAATAATACAAATGTTGCTAATACTAATTGTATTGTTGGTTGAATTCAAGCCGCAACTTCACTAGAACCAATTTTAGACATATCACCTTTATGATAATGAATTAAATCAGCAGCAGCAAAACCAATAATACCAAGAGCTAATATCATGGCGAAGATAGAACCTATTTTTTTCATACACCCTCCTTTTTTTATTTTATGTAATACTATTATACTTTAATTTCCTACACTATCATTTCTACTTAATCTTGATCAATTAATTTTTAAATATAAAAAGAACCCAATTAATAGATGCATGGTATATTCCATAATGTTTAACACAACCCCCTCAATCCTAAAAGAATATGATGGTAGTAATATATAAAAAATATTGTAGATAAAGAACAAATAGAAATTGAGGTTTTATGCAAAAACATGAAGAAGATTTAAAAAGAATACGAAAAACCATATACAAGGCCTCTTTGATGCATACTACAATATTAATAATTCACATTATTTTATATGGGACAGCTATATTTTTAATAGACTTATATATCCCAATAAATGATTCACTTCATAAAATCTTGATGTTGATATTTTCAATTGGTTGTGGTTCTTTTGTATTTTGTACAATTGCCTGAATTTGTTACCGTTGATACTCCCCATTAAGTTTATTAAAAAAATATAATATGATATTTTAAGCAACAAAAGAACTCTTAAATCAGTAGTGGATAGATTAGAATTCCCAATAAAAAGCCCAAATAACATTAAACAATGGATAAAAGTTGCTGAAATTAAATGATGAACTTTTACCCCTATAATAAATTTAATATTTGAAGGACTAATGCTTAAACATCGTATTGATACAGGAATGGCTAAAATTGCGAATGATTTAAAAGCCTAAAATAAATATAATAACATCACTAATAAACACATTCAAAATATAAAGATCATTAACTAAAGAATAAATATAATATATAATAAATATCTCTCAGAAAACCTAAGATTATTCTTGGGTTTTCTTGTGCGAAATGCAAGCTGATATACATTGGCAAAACCAATTAAAATAAAAAATATTTTAAATAATAATATTCCTTATACATATATTAATGCAAAAAGGTTTTATAAGTAAAAAAGAATTAATCCCTTGAATTAGAGGGTGCCCCCTAATTATTTGTTGTATTTACGAACAATTTAGATAAGAAGTTAGATGAACATGTTAAATTTTTCGAAATATTTAAAGAAAAGTAAGGACCTTCAATAAAAAAATATTAAGTTGTCCCACAATCACTACAAAATTACAAAACTCAAAAACCAAAGAATAATCTTACATTCTTTTATGAAATAACATAAATTTTATATTCGCTAAAGTTAGTTACAATAAGGAATATATAAATATGAATTTAACACTTTTTCTCAAAAGAATATAATGACAATACTTATAATGTAGAATGTTTAGATAATAAAAAGAACTTACTATGAAAAGGTATGCATTGATTTCTAATAAGTTTCAAGATAATAAAAGAGAGAAAATGCTTTTGATAAATAATCTTATATATATTTATGTAAGGAGATTTTTGCAGATAAATTATAGCCAACAGAGAAAACAAAAGAATAACCATTGGTTACTCTTTTGTTTTTATTTTTTTTCTAATCTCTTTCTATATTTTGGTGTTATATTTTCTTGACTTAAGTATTTGATAGTATCAGCAAAATTTTCATCGCTATTTATTTCATCAAGGGTAAAAAACTTAATATCTTCCTTATTAATTTTACTTTTTAAATTATCAACATTTATCTCTACATCGAAAACAAATTGTTGATTGAAATCATTAACTTTAATAGGTGAAATTGCTGCTTCTTTATATTGTGAAATTACACTTTTAATTCGTACAACTTTTATATCTTGCTCTTTTATAAAAGGCATTTCTTCTAAAATTTCGCGCTTAAGATTATTTACTAAGAAGTTCATACCTTGTTTGCTTATAATTTTATCAATTTGATGAGTTTCTTTTACCTCTGCAAAAAACCTCATATCTTTTTGCTCATTAGCTTTATATATTTTAGTTTCAGTATCTGTGCTTATTTTTATTTTTTTGGAAGCTAAATAATTTTTAATTTCATCATTAAATTGAAGAGCTCCACCAATTGGTTTTCATCTTTTATCACGTTTAGATTGATTCAATAATATCCCGTCATTTTTGGTTTGAATATTTGCCAAAACTCCATATGTAAACCTTACTTTTTTCTTTTTACTGAAATAAAATTGATCAACTGTTCCCATTTTCTTATTTACCCTAAATATAGGTTTCCGTCCTCTTATCAAGTCTCATAATTGGTATTTTTGCATTAATGGTATAGCAATGGTCAACACAAATGATGTACAACCAAAAAATATTGTTAATGCAGTACTACCCATGTTTAACCTCACTTCATCCTCACTCATTGAATAATAAATAATATTCATAAGCATAAACCCAAGACATCAACTGTGCAATCCTCTTTTTAGGGCTCATAATATATTTCTTACTTAAACATATACTTTTATCTTCAGGGAAAAGATGTTTGTCATCTTTTACAGTAAATTTGGGTAAAAATTTGACTAAATCTTTATCAGCTATTTGCTCGAATTTATATTCTCGACCAGTCAATTGACCCTTTAATTCAACAAATGGAACGCCTTCAACCTCTTTAATTGATAGCTTCTTCATAAATTTAACTATATTCTTACGTTTTCTCCATCCATTTAAATAGATTGTTGGTTTTGCATTTCCACCATAATGACCTGCAGCACTAGCTGTGGCAGAAGCTGCTATAGCTGTTTTCTTGACAACTCCCATACTAGATGTTGTCAGAGTAGCTGCGGAAGACAATAATACTATTCCGCCAAATTTTATATATTTTTGTGAACCAGTTTTTGGTACTAATTTTTTAAGTTCATTTCTTGCATATTCAACAAATTTTATGTATTTTTTCTTTCCTTTAAAATGAATGATCTTTTCAGATGGATATGCAGGATTGTTAAAATCTTGCCCTTCATTTGCAAATATTTCTATATTTTTTAATGCTTGACTAACCATTTCTTCTAAAGAATATGCAAATATAGAGCTTTTAGAAATAATGCATTCAATTTCAAATGAAGATATTTTTTCAACACCCTCTGATTTATAATCAAATCCATAACCAAGAAATTTAATTATTCTTATTGCTTGATTAATATTAGAATTTGCCAATTGCTTTTTATATGTTTCTCGGTCGATATCTCTTTTAATTTCAGTTGTATTAATCCCATATAGCGTATTTGATTTGCTTGTTTTTAACCAATTTAAATAACCAATAGGGTCTATAGTCTTTTGTTTTTTAAGCCCTCTTTCTGCCATTAAAAATAATTTATTTTTATGATTGGTAATTGGTGAAGTGGTTACTGGAAGAATATCTATTTGAAAACCATTTTTTACAGCACGTATTGCTCTAGTTTTTGATTCAACCTTATAACCTCTATTTCCAAGTATTTTTGATATTGATGACTTGACATCAAAAGCTTTACTCGATTCATGTCGATTGACTAAAATATCTAAATCAATTTTTCTATCTTCATTCAAGGTTAATGTTTGGGTTTTGTATGAGCCTTGCTTTATAATATCACCTCTATCTGTAACAATTTTGTTTTCAACTAGAATATCAACAATTTTTCAATATTCATTATCCGCTTTTTTAATATCCTCGGAACTAGGATCAATTTTCTTTAATAAATTTTTATACATTTTTCTCCTTTAATATAAGGTCTTGAGTTCTCCATCAACGAACATTCTCCCAATCATTCGTTCCTCGCCATCATCAGAAACTCTTGTTCCTGCGGACTGTACTGAAAATGATTGTTCATAACATTCTCCAGACATATCATTGCCTTTTGTTTTATTACAATCCACACATAGTGGTTGTAAATTTTTATAATTATCAGAACCTCTTCTTTTGGCTTTTCTAGGGTTCTTTGGTCAAATGTGATCTATAGTTCAACCGTAGTAATTATTTTTTCTATAATCGCTTCGGTGGATTTCATGCCCAAAAGCATCTTCACCTTTTTCGTAATCTCCTATATAGTCACTCCATACTCTCTCTTTAATATTATGATCTCCATATCTATTTCCAGACATAGTGATACCTCCTTATTTGCTCGGTTTTTACCTCTTGAGGTGAGCATACAACAAGAGTTGAAGGAAAGCATTTTTTTCTTTCCTTCATTACGATATTACAAGGTAAATATCCATTATTTTGTATGTTTTGATATTATGTATAAAAATAAAAAAATAAAGCTATTCCATATTTTTTAGGAGAAAAACTAATATTGGATAGATATACTAAACACATTATTTAAATTTAAAAATAAAAGAAGGAAATACATAAAATATTAAAAAAGAAAACAAACCTCGTGCAAGGTTTGTTTTATTATAGTTGATAGTTATTTTATTAAAGGATACCATTTATCTTATTATTAAAAGAATCTTGTTCATCTTTATTAGAACCTCCACCTTTCTTTTTCTTAAGAATATAAATTATTAATAGAATGATTCCAATTAAACCAATCAGTCCACCTATTACACCCCCAACAATTGCACCAGTATTACTTTTTTTATTATTTTCTTTATAAGATTCATTAACTGGTAAATCTATTGAACCACCCTTTATTGAACCATTAATATAGGTAGAAAGTTTTTCGTTTGTAGCATCTTTAGTAAATGTCATGACTAAAATTCTAAGTGCTCCATTATCATTTAATAATTTAAAACCTTCAATAGTTGTAGAAGTTCCTCTCACAATTGCATCAAGATCAATTCCTAAAAGTGATTTTAGTTTTGTTTTATCTTTACCAATTTCTAAAATAATTTCTTCAGTTGTTTTTTTCTTTAATGCTTTGACCTTTTTAGAAATTTGATCATTTGCAAATAATTTTTCTATTTTTGATTTAACAATTAATTGCTCTGCATCTTTTCTAATATTCATTACTTGCTTATCAGTTAATGTTCCAATTGGTTTTTTAACAGTTATTGGCATTAATCTTTGTAAAGCCCCTTTATTGTACACATCAATTGTTAATATAATTTCTCCATCATTTGATTTTAATTTAAAATCTGGAGCTGTTGATGTAGTACCTTTAACAAAATCATCAATATCAATACCTAGAAGTGATTTCAGTTTTGTTTTATCTTTACCAATTTCCGCAACAATTTCTTTTGATGTTTTCTTTAATGCTTTTGCTTTCTGAGAAGCAGCATTTAAAACCATACCTTCTATTTTATCTTTAAGACCAAATTGTTCATTAAAATGCATTTCTGTTTTGGCATCCATTCATTCAGAAACACCATTTTTCCTTACTTGTAATGGCGCACCTTTTCCTAAAGATCACATATTACCTTGAGAATCTTTAAATAATTCTCCTCAATCACCATTTTTTATTAGATTGCCATGGCTTGAACCTCTTCATCAATGTTTTCCATCAAAATTATAAATACCTTTTTTACCTATAAATCATAGTGCACCGGAAACACCTTCAACAAGTTTTGTTCCAGCAGATCCAAGACCTCTATCTTCACTTTTACCTATTTGTTTTCATGATGAATTTTGCATTCCGATTTCTAAATCAAGTTTTTTTACAGAAGGATCAAATTTATATACATTATTTTCTGTAGTAAATATTAAATTACCTGACTTTGTCATAAATAATCTTGAAGTCGCTCCATTAAAATTTCCTATTTTAGTTCATTTAGTTTCGCCACTTTTTTTAACTTGAAAATAATGTTCCGAAAGAACAAAGAGATTACCCCTTTTATCTTGAAGAATTGAACTTTTTGCAGCATCAGGTATAAAACCATTTGCAGCATCTTTTCATATATTACTTCCTGATGGTAATACTTGTAAATTTGATGAACCACCCATGGCTCATATATTACCATTTTTATCTTCAAACATAGACATTCATCCACCTGAATTTATACTATTTCCATTTCCCGCAACTTCTCATATATATTTACCTTGTTTCATTACATATAATTTCATACCGTGAGATGAAGCTCAAAGATTACCTTCAGAATCTTCAAACATTCTAAAGCCTTCTTTAACCGCAAAAGGCGTTGTTTCTTTATTGGCGTTGTTTAATACATCTGTTAAACATTCTTGTCAATCAGAATTTAAGTTTCCTAATGGTAGAACTTGGAGTGTTCCTGTATTACCAACAGCATAAATATCTCCATTTTTAGATTGAAAAAGATATCCGTTCTTACCATCACTTATTTGATTTTTATGCCCAGCATCTTGTCATATTTCAGAACCCTTTTTAAGCACTTGTAATGGTGTACCATTACCCATGGCTCATATATTACCATGTTGGTCTTCTAACATATTAGCACCAGCTACATCACCATTTGTGATTTTGTTTCCTTTTAATAAATAGTTTGTTGGATAAAAACCATATCCTTGAACTTGATTTCTATTTGATGAACTTCCTTTTATACTTAAATTTTGTTTAATAGAATTTATATTTCTATTAAAAGTGGCGATATTCTTACCCATTTGATAAGGCAATGTTAATGCGATAGTTGTTGGAATTGCTGTTGACGCAACAAGTCCCATCGACATTACTACTCTTCTCTTTTTATTCATTTTTTCTCTCCTAGTGTTACTTCTAACAATTATAGTATATATATATATATATTTCTAGCTACTATAGTATGAATTACACTTTTCCAATGGTAAATGTTATAATTTTATCAGTTCATTTTAAACACATTTAATCGCCAAATGGAATGAGAGAGAAAATGAAAAAAACTAAAAAATTAGGAACGTTATTAATCGGAACTACAGCGTTAGCAATAATTCCAGTGATGACACAATTTACAAACAATGCCAAACAAAATACAACAAATAAAAACCATATAAATATTACTCCATTAAATAGTCAATTCAATAGTGTACAACCTTATGCGATGAATTTTGGTTTTGCCTTAATGGATAATAATAAAGAAATGTTAAAAAAATTTGCACAAATAAATATAAACAATTTTGATAAAAGTTTAAAACTTTTAACAGCTAGACAAATTGCTGCTAAAATAAATACCGAAGCTTCTATAGATTTATTGGGTATTCACTTAAACTTAGTGCACGATACTAACTATGGGAAACTTTCATATAAATTTCAAGCTACTGGTTATTCAGATGGAAGAATAATAGTTAAAGCTCAAGCATTTGGAGAAGGTAATTCATTAACAGGAAATACATATGGTGGTAATTTAAAAACTATTCAATGATATACCGATCGTGAAGTTACCTTGAGGATAGCAAATGCTAAAAATGAAGCTGCATTAAAAGCTTTAAATAGAGCATTAAATTTTGGAGTTCAAATTCCAGTCATTAGTTTACACAAACAATCACTCTTAACTTCAACATCAACTAATGGTTATATTGAATTTGAATTAAAACACTATGATCCAAGGAAAATGAAGATTTCATTAGTACAAGGTTCTTCTGGTACACTTGGTAAAGTTTACAATAACAAAGTTAAGGTTTCTGGATTAAGAAATAATCAATGAGCACAAATAAAAATAGAATTATTATCATCTAATGATGTATGAAGAGATAATACAGCAAAACCATTATTAAGTCAAAAGAGAATACTTATACAAAATTACAAAGGTTTAACTAAGCCAACTATTACGCCAAGTACCATTAAAAAACCAACAACCACAAAAACAAAAGATGGTAAAGCGGAGTTTGTGTTAGCTAACTTTGATCCTCATCAAGAAATTGTTTCTTTAAAACCAGGTGCAAAGGGGACGTTGAGAGTTGTTGGAAATAAAGCGATTGTGAGTGGATTAGGAAATGGTGAAAAAGCTGAAATTGTTGTTACTCCTATTAAAAGTCAAAGATGATCTGATGGGACGCAAGATGCTATTAATATTGTTTCACAAACACTATCTTCAAATTACAAAGGTTTAACTAAGCCAACTGTTACATCAAGTTCTATAGAAAAACCCACAACTATAACTACTAAAGATGGGAAAGTAGAATTTGTATTAGTTAATTTTGTTCCTAATAAAGAAGTTGTTTCTTTAAAACCAGGTTCAAAGGGAACATTGAAAGTTGTTGGAAATAAAGCGATTGTGAGTGGATTAGCCATAGGTGAAAAAGCTGAAATTGTTGTTACTCCTATTAAAACTGAAAGATGAACTGATGGGACACAAGATGCTATTAATGTTGTTTCGCAAACACTATCTTCAAATTACAAAGGTTTAACTAAGCCAACTGTTACATCAGGTTCTATCAAAAAACCAACAACCACAACCACTAAAGATGGGAAAGTAGAATTTGTATTAGTTAATTTCACCCCCAATAAAGAAGTTGTTTCTTTAAAACCAGGTTCAAAGGGAACATTGAAAGTTGTTGGAAATAAAGCAATTGTGAGTGGATTAGGAAATGGTGAAAAAGCTGAAATTGTTATTACACCAATTAAAACTGAAAGATGAACTGATGGGACACAAGATGCTATTGTTACATCTTCACAAGCATTGATTTCAAACTATAGAGGATTAACTAAACCAACAATAACACCTGCCACTACTAAAGTACCCACAACTATAACTACCAAAGATGGAAAGGTGGAATTTGTATTAGCTAACTTTAATCCAAATAAAGAAGTTGTTTCTTTAAAACCAGGTTCAAAGGGAACATTGAAAGTTGTCGGAAATAAAGCAATTGTGAGTGGATTAGCCACAGGTGAAAAAGCTGAAATTGTTATTACACCAATTAAAACTGAAAGATGAAGCGATGGGACACAAGATAGCATTATTGCATCTTCAAAAGCATTGATTTCAAACTATAAAGGTCTTAAAAAACCAGTTATTAAATCTATCACTTCTAAAAAACCTTCTAGACCAAGTTCGAAAGATGGTGAAGTGGAATTTGTATTAGCTAACTTTAATCCAAATAAAGAAGTTGTTTCTTTAAAACCAGGTTCAAAAGGAGTGTTGAAAGTTATCGGAAATAAAGCGATTGTGAGTGGATTAGCCACAGGTGAAAAAGCTGAAATTGTTGTTACTCCTATTAAAACTGAAAGATGATCTGATGGGACGCAAAGTGATATTCAATCAACTTCGAATAATTTAGTTCATTTAAAGATTAAACAAAAAAAGAAAAACAAAACTACCCTTAGTGGAATTGCCATTGCAGGGATTGTAATTGGGTCAATATTTGGACTATTATTCATACTTTCAATACCTTTCATCATAAAAAGAAAACCTAATAAAAGAAAAAACAAAAATAAAGATGATAATGATGATTTCATGAATAAACTAAATTCTATAAAAAATCAACACTAATAGATAAGCTAATAAAATATCAAAACATGCCTTAAAGGTGTGTTTTATATAATTTATTTTGATTAGTATTTTGTTCTTAGTTTCTTAATAAATTTCACTAATAATAATTTTATTTTATTTAAATATTATTTATGTGAATCTTTAATAATGTTGCTAGACTTAAAATCCATTATGTATTAATCACATATCAAATAATGATATTTTGAATTAACTATATAAAAGTCATATCATCTATATTTTTCTTTTATTACTTAAAATATTTAAGATTTAATGTTGTAAAAAACATAATAAAATAAGTTAAAATATAAATAGTTCATTTTTAAATAAATATTTAATCGCCAAATGGAATAGAGAGAAAATGACAAAAAATAAAAAAATAGCTATGCTATCTACTGGTGTTGTTGTAGCTGTTGCTGGAGTTTCAGCAGTCGCAATTACAAACACAAATAAAAAGACAAATAAAAATATAAATAACCATTCAGTCCCAACAATAGGGAATTATAGTGCTGGGTTAAAATCAATGAATTTGCCCGCTGCATCAAGTATTGCAAATCAAAAAATCGATACTATTAATAAATGTAGACCTTTATTACAAGGTTTAAAAAGTGGAAATCGTTCTCAAATTTTCCAAGATAAGGATGGGAATATTTGATTTATGGGTAATGGAACTCCATTACAAGTTTTAAAATCCGGTTCAACTATATGAGAAGAAGCTAATCATAAGAATAATATTGTCAATGGTTGAGGTGGAAAAATTTTACAGGATAAGGATGGGAATATTTGATCTGCTGGTTATAATACTCCATTACAAGTATTGAAAGCTGATGCAAATGGACACATTGATTTTTCAAAGGATTGAGAAGAAGCTGGACATGGTAATAAGATAAGCAAAGGACAACATTCAAGTATTGTTCAAAATAAAAATGGTGATATTTATACAATGGGTATATACAATAATATACAAGTATTGAAAGCTGATGCAAATGGACACATTGATTTAAATAACACAAATTGACAAGATGTTGGTAATGTCAAAGATGGACCACAAAATGGTGATAATGGAAAAATTTTCGCAGATAGTCAAGGGAGAATTTGAGTATTAAGTCAAGAGGGTATATACCTTTGAGAAAATTCTAAATGAGTAAATTATACTCCATTTTTCCAATATGGAGGTTGAGGTGCACGCATGGAAGAAGATGACAATGGTACTCTTTGAATGGTGGACCATGCAGGTATTGTTTACACTCTTAAAAAAGGACACACTTCTTGAAAAATAGTTAGCGGTATAAAAGAACTGAAACCATTTGACAAATCTAAAGATATGAGTGAAGGCTCAATGCTTAAAGATAAAGATGGAAATATTTGATTATTGAAAAAAAATACACAATTACATGTTCTTAAAAAAGGTGCAACTAAATGAGCTGCTGCTGGGAATGGTAATAATATTATTGATGGAAGTACAGGTAAAATTTACCAAACAAGAAATGGTGATATTTATGCAATGGGTAGCGGTACTCAATTACAAGTATTAAGACATGGTAAAACTCAATGAGAAAACGTTGGAAATGGAGTTAATATCATTAATGGTTCTGGTGGTAATATGTTTGAGGATAAGGATGGAAACCTATATGCAATTGGTTATGATGGATGATTACATGTATTAAAAAAAGGCAGAACTGAATGAACTAATCATAGAGAAGAAAGAACAAAATTTGTAGAACCAGCAAATAAGGAACAAAAAGATTTAAATAATAGACTTTCTTCAAACACTGGAACTTATTCAAATAACGCTAAAAAAACTGTTAAAACTGCTGAGCAATTAAAACAGGAAATAGGAACTAACATATCTAAACTTAATTCTATTTTAGGTATTAATCTTAGTGGTCTAAAACACGTAAAAATAAAAGAATGAAAACTAATTGCTATTGATGGAAAATTAACTTTCAGAATGATCACAAATACTGTTGATGGAACACAAACAACATCATTAACAATTCTAGAGATTAAAACATTGAATTTGATTCAAGTTGTACAACAAAAAGCACAAGATGCCGATAAAGTTAAAAAAGATGCTGAAGATTTATTAAAGAAAAATACTTCAACTGATAAAAAAGTTATTGCTGCATTGCAAAAAGCTGTGAATGATGCTACTACTGCAAAAACAAAAGCGGATCTTGTGGTTACTGCTGCTAATAAATTTAAAGCGGCTAATAAAGTTAATTCAAAACAAGCGAAAGCTGAACTGGATAGTGCAATATTGATTGCAAAAACTGCAAAAGATACAGCTGATGCTTCTATTGAAAAAGCTAAAAATGTTATAGTAGCTGCTAATGCGGATGCATT
>JABSQT010000003.1:79010-204517 GCA_013215715.1 Mycoplasmatales bacterium
CTGCGGCTGATGCTGCTGCTGCAAAAGTAAAAGCGGACCTTGTAGTTACTGCTGCTAATAAATTTAAAACAGATGCAGATAAAGTTGTAAATGCTAAACCTGCTGATCTTGCTACAGCTAAAGCTAAAGCAAAACAAGCAAAAACCGATGTTGATACTGCTGTAGCAACTGCTAAAACTGCAAAAGATACAGCTGATGCTTCTATTGAAAAAGCTAAAAATGTTATAGTAGCTGCTAATGCGGATGCATTACTTAAAGATGCGAAACAAAAAGCGCAAGATGCTGACAAAGTTAAAAAAGATGCTGCGGATGCGTTAAAGAATAACACTTCAACTGATAAAAATGTTATTGCTGCATTACAAAAAGCTGCGGCTGATGCTGCTGCTGCAAAAGTAAAAGCGGACCTTGTAGTTACTGCTGCTAATAAATTTAAAACAGATGCAAATAAAGTTAATTCAAAACAAGCAAAAGCTAAACTAGATAGTGCAATGTTGGTTGCAAAAACAGCAAAAGATACAGCTGATGCTTCTATTGAAAAAGCTAAAAATGTTATAGTTGCTGCTAATGTGGAGGCATTACTTAAAGATGCCCAACAAAAAGCACAAGATGCTGATAAAGTTAAAAAAGATGCTGAAGATAAGTTAAATAAAAATACTTCAACTAATAAAAAAGTTGTAAAGGCATTGAAACAAACTGCGAATGATGCTGCAGATGCAAAAGCAAAAGCTGATCTTGTTGCTATAGCAGCTCAAAATCTTAAAACTGCTGCGGATGAGGTTGTAAATGCTAAACCTGCTGATCTTGCTGCAGCTAAAGCTAAATTCAAACAAGCAAAAACTGATTATGAGACCGCTTTAAAGAATTCAAAAAAACCAAAAAGAAAAGCACACACTTCATTAAAAGAAAATGATGATAAAACTAATTCTAAAAAAACAGCTAATTGAGCCTTTATAACAACATTCTCTATTGTTGGAGCTAACTTATTAGCATTACTAACTCTATTAATGCTTAAACTTAAAAAGAAAAGAAAGAAAAAATAATTTTAATTTACTATATACCAATTAAGACTAAAGTAATAATGATACTAGTAAAACAACTTCGAAAGGAGTTGTTTTTTTATTAATTTATATAAGAAAATACCTTATTTGTTTATGCATATATTCTTATAATATATTCTTTGTTTAATCACTTTTTAAATCAATATTAAACTTGCATTATGATTATTTAAACATAATTTTTTGCGTTAAATTACAGTTTAAATCCTTGAAATTATGTGGAATAGCTCATTTTAATATTGTAAAAAACTCAATAAAATAAGTTAAAATATAAATAGTTCATTTTAAATAAATATTTAATCGCCAAATGGAATAAGAGAGAAAATGAAAAAAACTAAAAAAATAGGGATGTTATCAATGGGTGCAATTGCAGCTATTACAATCCCCACAGTCATTCTTGTTAAAAATAATGAGAATAAAAATGTTGACATAAATTCAACTTCAATACAGAATCAGAATTATAATTTGACACTTACAAAATATACAAGTAATAATTCTAAAAAAACAAAAACGCCATTATTAAAAGGAAACACCATTACAAATGGTGATGTTTCTGGTACCAATATGTTAGAAGATCAACACGGTAATATATGAGCCATGGGTAGTGGTTCGCCTTTACAAGTACTTAAAAAAGGTTCGAATACATGACAAAATGCAGGACATAAAAATTTAATAAAAGATGGTAAAAATGGATATCTTTTCGAAGCAAAGAACGGAGATATTTATGCAGTAGGTAATCAAGGTTTTCTCCAAGTATTAAAATCAGGTGCAAAAGAATGAGTTAATACTGTTAAATATATATCTGGAAATGGAGGTATGAAAACTTCATTCGATGTTAAAGAAGGACTAAGAATGTTTGAAGATTCTCAAGGGAATATATGAGCTTCTTCACACCAAAGGAAATTAAAAGTTTTAAGAAACGGTTCTTCAACATGAGAAGATGCTGGACATGGAAATAAGATAACATCCGGTGGGTGAATGTCTATGTTTGAAGATTCTCAAGGGAATCTTTGAGCAATGGGTGGTACAACTGAACTACAAGTTTTAAGAAAAGGTCAGTCAGAATGAGAGGATGCTTCCAAACAACAAAGTAAAGTTGTTGATGGAAGTAGTGGAACAATATTACAAGATAAAAGAGGGAATATCTTTGTTCTTTCAAGAAATCATTTACAAGTACTAAAATCAGGTTCTGCAACTTGAACTCAAATTCCAGGGTTTGCAGGTAGCAGTTCAAAAATGTTCTTAACAAAATCTGGTGATTTATTATTTACTAATAAAATGAATGTTTATAGACTAAAGGCTTCTGAACAGGATATTGATATTCAACACTTTGGTTCAACAGGCGGAAAATGAGAACAACTTGGGAAAAGTTCTAATAAAGGGTTAGATTCTGCAGGTGTTCAATTTGTAGAAGGGAATGATGGAACCTTATGATTCATGGGAAGACAAGGTGTGATTTCTTATGATGGAAATGAATGGCAAAATGCTTCAAATAAAAATAATGCAATTAAAGATGGTGATTGAGGAGAATTATTTAAAGATTCTCAAGGGAATATATGAGCTTTAGGAAAAAATGTTCCATTACAAGTACTGAGACCAGGAGCTGAATATTGAGTTGATTCTCAAATGGAAGAAACGATGAAAAAATACCCTGAATTATTCGTTCATCTTGATAAACTTAAGAAAGTTAAAGAAACTCAAAAGAAAATAATTGAAATAAAGCAACGTCTTGAAAAACAATTAAAAAATAATTCTTCAAGCGATAAAAGACTTATTGATGTATTAAAACAAGCTATAAATAATGCTAGTGATGCAAAAGCAAAAGCAGATCTTGCAATTAAAGCGATGGATGATTTATACCCAAAAATTTTCTTATCTTTAATATTAAATTCACCTCAAGCAAAAGCAGAGGTTAAAACTGCCATAGATAATACAAATCTTGCTATAAGTACTATGGAAAAAGCATTTAATAAAACTAATTCATCTGTTGAAGAAATTGATTATGTAATCACAATAATTAATGCAGAAACATTACTTAAAGACGCAAAACAAAAAGCGCAAGATGCTGATAAAGTTAAAACAATCGCTGAAAATAAACTAAAAAATAATCCTTCAACTGATAAAAAAATTATTGCCGCATTGCAAAAAGCTGTAACCGATGCTGCTACTGCAAAAACAAAAGCGGACCTTGTGGTTACTGCTGCTAATAAATTTAAAACAGCTGCCGATGAAGTTGTAAATGCTAAACCTGCCGACCTTGTTGCAGCCAAAGCAAAATCAAAACAAGCAAAAACTGATGTTGATACTGCTATCACAACTGCTAAAGCTGCAAAAGATACAGCTGATGCTTCTATTGAAAAAGCTAAAAATGTTATAGTTGCCAAAGCAGCGGAAGCATCACTTAAAATTGCTCAACAAAAAGCACAAGATGCTGAAAAAGTTAAAACAATTGCTGAAGATTTATTAAAGAAAAATACTTCAACTAATAAAAATGTTATTGCTGCGTTACAAAAAGCCGTGAATGATGCTACTGCTGCAAAAACAAAAGCGGATCTTATGGTTACTGCTGCTAATAAATTTAAAACAGCTGCCGATGAAGTTGTAAATGCTAAACCTGCCGACCTTGTTGCAGCCAAAGCTAAATTAAGACAAGCAACAAACGACTTTAATCACACCGTTAATGATGCAGATTCTGCAAAAGATGCGGCTGATACTTCTATTGAAAAAGCTAAAAATGTTATAGTGGCTGCTAATGCGGATGCATTACTTAAAGACGCAAAACAAAAAGCGCAAGATGCTGGTAATGTTCAAGCAACCGCAGAAGATAAGTTAAATAAAAATACTTCAACTGATAAAAAAATTATTGCTGCATTGCAAAAAGCTGTAACCGATGCCGCTACTGCAAAAGCAAAAGCAGACCTTGTGGTTACTGCTGCTAATAAATTTAAAACAGCTGCGGATGAAGTTGTAAACGCTAAACCTGCTGGTCTTGCTGCAGCTAAAGCAAAATCAAAACAAGCAAAAACTGATGTTGATACTGCTATTGCAACTGCTAAAGCTGCAAAAGATACAGCTGATGCTTCTATTGAAAAAGCTAAAAATGTTATAGTTGCCAAAGCAGCGGAAGCATCACTTAAAATTGCTCAACAAAAAGCACAAGATGCTGAAAAAGTTAAAACAATTGCTGAAGATTTATTAAAGAAAAATACTTCAACTAATAAAAATGTTATTGCTGCGTTACAAAAAGCCGTGAATGATGCTACTGCTGCAAAAACAAAAGCGGATCTTATGGTTACTGCTGCTAATAAATTTAAAACAGCTGCCGATGAAGTTGTAAATGCTAAACCTGCCGACCTTGTTGCAGCCAAAGCTAAATTAAGACAAGCAACAAACGACTTTAATCACACCGTTAATGATGCAGATTCTGCAAAAGATGCGGCTGATACTTCTATTGAAAAAGCTAAAAATGTTATAGTGGCTGCTAATGCGGATGCATTACTTAAAGACGCAAAACAAAAAGCGCAAGATGCTGATAAAGTTAAAAAAGATGCTGAAAATAAACTAAAAAATAATACTTCAACTGATAAAAAAGTTATTGCCGCATTACAAAAAGCTGTGAATGATGCTACTACTGCAAAAACAAAAGCGGACCTTGCAGTTGCTGCTGCTAATAAATTTAAAACAGATGCCGATGAGGTTGTAAATGCTAAACCTGCTGACCTTGTTTCAGCCAAAGCTAAAGCAAAACAAGCAAAAACTGATGTTGATACCGCCATTGCAACTGCTAAAGCTGCAAAAGATGCAGCTGATGCTTCTATTGAAAAAGCTAAAGATGTTATAGTAGCCGCCAATGCAGATACATTACTTAAAGACGCAAAACAAAAAGCGCAAGATGCTGAAAAAGTTAAAGCAGCTGCAGAATATAAGTTAAAGAAAAATACTTCAACTAATAAAAATGTTATTGCTGCATTACAAAAAGCTGTGAATGATGCTACTACCGCAAAATCAAAAGCTGACCTTATAGTCGCTGCCGCTAATAAATTAAAAATAGCTGCAGATGAAGTTGTAAATGCTAAACCTGCTGACCTTGTTGCTGCTAAAGCTAAAGCAAAGCAAGCAAAAGCTAACTTTGATACTGTATTAATGAATACTAAAAAAACTAAAAATAAAGAAAAACCATCATTAAAAGATACTGATGTTGATAATAAAAATAAGAAAACTAAGGATTGAGCCTTTATAACAACATTCTCTATTGTTGGAGCTAACTTATTAGCATTACTAACTTTATTAATGTTTAAACTTAAAAAGAAAAGAAAGAAAAAATAATTTTAATTTACCACACACCAATTGAAACCAAGAGAGATCTTGGTTTTTGTTTATAACCAACAAAGGCTTATATGGCATGATCTCAATTAAAAAATAAAAATGATAAAACCCAAGAATAATCTCGGGTTTTTCTTATTCAAAATATATATTGAATTTGTAATTATTTCTTAAACTTATTCTTGTAGTAATTCAATACAACTCCTCAAGAAGGTCTTCTTGTAGAATCCGATGTTGAATGTGGACCACCTGCAACAGTTGCACCTGGTGCACTTCAATATGAATTATCAAGAATATATTTTAGTTTAGTAGTTGTTGCATATTTTTGATCATTAAAATTCGTACCTTTAATTTTTAAAAAGTTATTTTTAATAAATAATTCTTTATTTTTACAATTCTCGATATTAATTATTACTTTATTTTGATGTTCATCAGGTTTTAATAAATTATAGTTTTTAATGATAGTAACTTTATTACCCTCAATCTTTTCAACCAAACCTTTGATTCTTCATTTACTGTTCACAATAACCTCCAGATTTCTTTTTAATTATAGTACTTTAATACCATCACATAAGAAGATAATAAAGTTTAAAAGTTTAGATAATAAAAAAACACCCATTATAATGAGGATTTTTTTATTTTGGATATTATCTTTTTACTTGTTTGTTTAGAATCGATATTTTCAATAAATATTTGTTCTTTAGAAAACTCAAAAGCTTTATACATTATTGATTCAGGGTCATGATACATCGCATTAGCTTTTTTAAAGAATTCTTTATTTTTAAGCTCAGTTTCCCGGAATTCTTCAGAAGCAGATCTATTATCTCTTCTTGACTCAATAACTTCATCAGAGCCCATTAAAATGAATAATAAATCAAGTTTTGGTAGTGATTGAAGTGTTCTTCAATACCTTTTCTCTTTTTTATTTCATTTTTTAATTTGTTCTTGAGAAAAATTCTTTTGTTCAATATGCAACCTAGAAAATATAAAATCATCGGTAGAATGCCTATCCATTAAACCTTTATCCAAAGCGCATAATTTTTTTAGTTGTGAAATTCTTTTATCAAAGAAACCAACTTGCATTTCATAAGCATATTTTTTCATATTATTCATATAATCACTAAATTGGTCAGTAATAATTCCTTCTCTTTCATCAAAAAGTTGAATATTATTTTCCTCTAAAAATGGTTTTAAATATTTAATAACTGTTGATTTCCCAATTGCTCCAGGGCCAATTATTGCAACTCTTAATGTTTTCTTTTTAAGTTCTGCATGAATAATGAAAAACATCAAAATTAAAAAAGAAATATTCATAATCAATATTGATACATCAATCACTGCAATGCCACCAAAAAATAAAATTGCAACAATATTTTTAATTACTCATAAATATCAAGTTTGTTTATAACCCTTCACCATCATAATCATCCCAACCAACGTTAAAGCATTCATTAATGAGTCAAGAATCCTACCACCTCAATAAAATTTAAAGTTGGTACCATAAGTAAAATCGTTAATCTTTAAAATTTTTATCCATAAATTATTCATGAGTGGATTAACCATAATAAAGAATACAAACCCAATTACAAATATACAAACTAAAGAAGTTATAGAATATTTGGTTAGCCGGTATATAGTCATCTTTGATTTTTTGGATCTAATATTTGTGAAAATTAATACAGGAATTATTCAAAAGAAATTAACTAGAAAATCACCCGTTAAATTTACTGATAATGCAAATAAACCAAATAAGATTGCATTAATAAATGCGAATAGTGAATGCGGATTTCTTTTCCAAAATAAGAATGTAGCCAATATACCAGTAAATGCAGCAAGTCCAGATAATGTTCCCAAAACTCTTTTTCAAGTCCCACCTGATTCTCATATCCAAGAGTTGTATGAAACGGAATATAATGAGAACACAATTAACAGTAGCGATAAAAGTATTAACATTATTGTTTCTATTAAATTTATTTTTTTCATGATTCAATTATAAGGTTTTTAAGACTTAAAACAAATTACTTACATATAAAAAATTGAGTAATAATTGATTTTTTTACAATAATTAAAATAATTTACACAATGATAACATATCTAATATATTAAAAAAGATAAGCGTTTGCTTACCCTTAAATTTTTCCATCTGTTTGATTGGTTGTGTTACATTCTGGACAATTTCATATATGGTCATTGTTATGTAAGTATTCATGACCACATTCTTTACATGTGAAATGATATTTTTTCATTTTTAATCCCCTTTCATGTTTTTAATCTTACAAACTAAATAGACAACATTTTGTATCTTTTGTTATAATTAAAGTATGAAAAAAATGAAAACCGGAATTGAAATATTAAAATATCTATCAGGATTAAATAAACCAGCATCAATAAAAGAAATTACGGATTACTTAAACACATCATTCGATATAGAAAAAGAATTAAAAGAAAGAAGTGTTAAAGAATATCTTAGAGAACTTTCTTCAAGTCTTTCTTATAGCGATGGAGGAATACAAGAACCAATAATAAAATCAATACGTGGTATTGGTGGAGGGTGAATAATTACAGAAAGTGGTAGAAATGAAATGAAAGTATGGAGTTTTGATAGTTTTAAATCAGACACATTAAATGCAATCAATGATTCATTTCAAAGAGCTATGGTTTCTGAGACATTCCATTATAAGAAAGATTTAAAGAAAGCTAAAGGGATCCTTTATTTAGCTAAGAACTTTCATGAACATGATCATGAACATTACTTAGGTAATTCAAAAGAAATTATTGAAAGTGAAATTGTTAAGAGATTAAAAGAAGTTGCCTTAAATAATCAATATGCATTAATTACTTTTAAATTTCTAAGATATTCCATAGATGCAAAACAAATGAAACTAAAAGTTATTAGATTAATACATGATCTTGATGAATCATTTGTAATTTGTTCTAAACCAGAGAGTGAAGAACCAATGTACATTAATATAAGAAATATCGAAAAAATACAAAAATTAGATCAAAAGTTCTTAAGAAAATACGAGTCTAAATATTCTTCAAATGTAAATGAGGGGAAAACCTCTATTGCAGTTCGTTCTGAACAATGAGTTAAACTTAGAATTCATAATAAACTTATGTATGAAGTAATCGAATTGTGAATTCATGGTTGTTCCTTTGAATTTAGTGATGATAGAAAAGAAGTTATGGTCAAAAGTTATGAACACTACAAATTAATGCTTTTCTTATTTAGAACAATTGGTTGCGCAACTGTTATAGATGCTCATGAGATGATTAAAGAAAGATGAAATCAAAAGGTTAATGATATTCGTAAAATAGATTAATAAAAATAGGCTTTTAAACCTATTTTTTAATATTATAATAGACCTAGAATATTAGAATCATTTTTTTCTTTGGCATATGTAATTTCAGTAGAGTGTTTAAGATGCTTTGGAAAATGATGTTTTATCTCTTTAATTATTTGATCTAAAAATTTTTGTGGTGCATAACTTATACCACCGGCAAGGAAAATATGAGAAGGATTATTCAATGCAATAATATATGAAAGCATTTTTGCTAATTCATGCGCATATGCACCAATGACTTCTTGCACCTCTTTTCAATTGTGAAAGTTATTTAATTCAGAAAATGAAAACTTATCTTTATTTGTTATCTTTGATATTCGTTTATTTAAATTTGTAGCAGAGAGATATTTATCGATAGTATCTTCTTCTTTCCATATTAATGATCCTATTTCTCCTGCAATATTATCCTTACCTAATTGAAGAACACCATTATTAACAATTGATACACCAACACCCGTACCTATGGTAATACATATAAAGTCTTTCACTTTTGTAGAATCTAATTGGTATTTGGCAAAGGCGTTGGCGTCATTCAATGCCAATCGAAATACACCTTGACCAAACCCTTTATCTATAAAGTCTTTTCAATCAAAACCATTGTATTCTTCTATATTACCTGCAATAATTAAACCTTGAGGATTAACTACACCAGTTGTAGAAACATTAATTTCATCTATTCAGTATTTTTCAGTTAAATTCAAAATAGTTTCTTTAACATCTTTTTTATATTCTTCAATATTTCTCAACTTAGATTTTATCTTTGCTTTTTTGATAATTTCTTTCCTATCATTAATTAATGCAAATTTTGTATTCGTACCCCCAACATCTATACCTAATTTTATTCTTTCCATTTTCTATCCAATATTTTAATTACAGATTTTCTTTGTAATCCATTTGAACCATCAGCTAATCAAGGTTGATGTGGTTCACCAGGTAAGAAAATAGCAATTTGACCTGGTTCTAATTTAATAATTGTTTTATTTTGTGTTTCTCTACCTAAAGAAACATCATCATCTTTTGAAAATGGTTGTGTAATTTTATAGTTTTTAAAATCAATATAACCAATTGTTTCCATTCTTGTTATTGGAACATGAATATCAATATATTTTTCATGACACTCAAATAAATTTGATTGCATTAATTCTTTTTCAAATATATATAAGAAATCTTTATCAGTCACATTGTGTTTACCTAATTTCGCATTATCAAAATCAAACGCTTGTATTTCTTTGTATGATGGAATGATACTTTTAAATCTTTCCAATTCTTTTAGAGTAGTTATAATCATTAATTAACCTCCCTATTATATTCTTGTTTAATACCTCAAATTGTTAATGGTTTAATATTATATTTAGAATCAAACCTTTTAAGAACAAAAGATGATAGATAACCAAATAATAGTCCAATTGGCATTGAGAATATTGGGAACCATAGAGTTGCTATTGAACCTGGTATTGCCATATTTATTACCCAACATACAAATGAAACTAAGAATGTTGAAATGAACCCAACAAATGCCCCAACTTTATTGACTCGAACTGTAAATATTCCCAAAAGGAATACAACAGAAACAGGTGATCCAAATAGCCCTAGTATTCCTAATCAATAAGCAAACAACTTATCCTGTTTTGCAGCAATTAAAACAATACCAAATAGTAATCCAAGAATCCCACAAATAACTGTTACCAATCTTGAAAAATTAATTTCTTTTTTAAATTTAATTTTCCCCTTAAATAAAGGTAATATATCGACAGTAATACATGAAACAATTGCTGATAAAGAAGCTGAAATTGTTGATTGAGAAGCTGCAATAACTGAAGCTATAACCAATCCTGAAACTCCTTTAGGTAATACATCTAAAGCAAATGTTGGATAAGATACTTTACCTTGTGGAATATCATTTTTAGTTAAGTGATAGTTGTGTAAATTTTGAACTGCATGTGGTCCTGAGTAAAATGATCACATTAATGTACCAATAATGGCAAGTAATGCTGTACCTATAATTGCTAAAACACCATTGATAATTAATGCCTTATTAACTTCACTAACTTTTTTAGAACCGTTATACCTTTGCACAACATCTTGTGATCCGACATATTGATAAACGTTATTAAATAGTTGACCCATGAAGATAAGCGGAACTCCTGCAATAGATATTTTGGTTACTAATGAATCTTTTGAAAATATCTTACCAGCTTGATTAGCTTCAGTCATAATACTTCCAAAATTACCAACGGTAGCATGTATAGCAAATGCTATAGATACTATAATACCAATCAAGAAAACGCACCCTTGAACAAAGTCTGTTCAAATAACGCCTTTCAATCCTCCAAATACTGTATATATAATTGTTAATGCTCCAATTATCAATGCCAATACATATGGATTAATTCCCGTAACAGCATATAAAGCCATTGTAGGAATATAAATAACAATAGCAATTCTACCAATATGAAATAAGACAAATATAGCAGATGATAAAACTCTTAAAAGTTTACTAAATCTATGTTCTAAATATTCATAAGCAGTAGTTGCTTTTACTTTCCTAAAAAATGGAACAATTATTTTGATGACAAATGGCATAAATGCAAAAACTGTTAAAATACCAATTCAATATCTTCAATCTAAACGATACACTGTTGCAGTGAAAGCTACAAATGTAATAGCTGAAAGTGTTGTAGCTCAAATGGAAATACCCAAAACAATTGGTGGGACTTTACCATCACCTTTTAAATAGTGTTCTTTGGTGGCTTTTTGTTTGAATTTAGTAACCACTCCAATTGAAACAATCAACAATAAATAAATTACTATAACAGATCAATTGGCTACCCCCAAATGTCTAGTCATTCAACTCTTTTCTAATGTTTATAGCATTTTGTTTTTGTTCTTCTGTAAGTGGTTTAGTTGGTAGTATGTTTATACCATGCTCCACTTGATAATAATCATTAATAGCATATTTAATGGTTTCCATAAGTCCATTACCAACAATTCTATTTATGATATCAATATTATTAAGAGTCATTTCTTGCACTTTTTTAATATCATTATTTTCAAATGCATTAATTAATTTTCTAGAATTAATACCATTTAGTCCATATGTAGAACCAATGAATCCATCTACATTAGCAAATAATCCTGCAACCATCATTTCATCTCATCCTCAATAAACTTTTTTTGTAGGATTTTCGTTCTTAACTTCCGTTAGTTGTTGAACATTCGGACATGAAAATTTAATACCAATAACTTTTGGTAATCCTAATATTTGATGTAATTGATCATTAGAAAATGTAACACCTGTTAATCCTGGAATGTAATATGGAATAATATCTGCTTTTAATTGAGATATTACTTCTTTATAATAATTAAACATTTCATTAAACTCCGCCTTGAAATAATATGGTGAAATGATTGAAAGAGTTTTATATCCCAATTCTTCAGCAAATTTACCTAATGCTATTGTTTCGTAAATTGAAGTTGAGCCTACTTGAGCAATTAAGTCAATATCCTTGGGGCTATTTTCAATTACTGTTTTCAATAATTGTTTTTTCATATTACAGCTCAACATTGGAAATTCTCCTGTTGAACCATTAACATATAAGCCATCAACTTTAGTAACTTCTACATTGTATTTTATAAAACCTTTGATTGCTTCTTCATTAATTCTTCCATCTTTAAAAAATGAAGATGGCAATGCAGTATATATCTTTTTCATTTGATCTCCTATTCTATTTCTTGAATAAATCTTTGAACAATAGTTCTTGGTCTAGTAATTGCACTACCCACAACTAATGCATCAACGTTCTTTTCAAATGCTTTTTTGGCATCGTGAGGCGTATTTATTCCACCTTCTGCGATAACCTTAACTTTAGTTCCTTTCATTCTTTCTACACATCATGTTAAAAATTCATAATCATTTTCAATATTTGATTTACCTTTTGTTTTTTCGGTATATCCACGCATCGTTGTTCCGACAATATCAAAACCTAATTGAATTGCATTTTCAACATCTTCTTTATTTGAACAGTCAGCCATCAATAATTGATGTGTTTTTTTATTCTCTTTAGCATATTTTGTAACTTCCTCTAAAGTTTCGCTTGGCCTCTCTCTTAAAGTTGCATCTATTGCAATAACATGTACATCTGTATCGATAAGCTCTTGCACTTCCTTAATAGTGGGTGTTATATAAACATTTGAATTTCTATACACGCGTTTAATTAAACCTATCACAGGAACATTGAGTGTCATAATATCTTTTATGTTGTTTATTTGACTTGTTCTTATTGCATCTGCTCCACCAATTAAGGCAGCTTTAGCCATTTTAAGCATAATTCCTTCGCCATATAATGGTTCATCTTCTAATGCTTGACAAGATACGATAAACATATTCTTTTTAAAATTCATTTTTTTACCTCCTATTATTTTCATTATATGCTTATATATACAAGTTGAAATAAGTTTCTTTTACTTTGGGAGAAGTTTGAAAAAATTTCAATATAATTTAATAAAGGAGATTATTTATATGAAAATTTTTACAGAGTTCGAAGGTATTAAACTTTCCAATAATGAAAATGCAATTGTAGATTTTATAGAAAAACACCCCGATGAGTTTATAAAATTAGGTATTCAAGATTTATCTAATAAATTATTTATTAGTATAGGTAGTGTAAGTAGATTTTCGAAAAAAGTTGGTTTTGCTTCTTTTAGAGATTTAAAATCTTTTGTCATTAAAGAAAAGATAAGACATGAATCATATTACAACTTAACCCAATCAAGTAAAACACAAGACATCATGCATGATATCAAGGTATATAACAGACATACTATTGAAAAAACAGTTGATGCAATGAATACAAAAGTTTTGGAAAGTACAATTGCAGATATTGAAAAAAGTTCCAAAGTTGTTACTTATGGCCTAGGTTCTTCATCACTTGCCGCTAGTGAAATGGCTAATAATTTAAATATTCAAGGTATTAATTCAGTATTTGCACCAACAATACATGATGTTGTTTTATGATTACGTAAAAGAATTCATAAAAATTTTGTAGTAGTGATCTTTTCAAAAAGTATGTCAGGAAAAGACAATAACTTTCTTTTATCATTATTATTAAAATATAAAATTAAAGTTAAATTAATAACCGAAAACTTAAAATATAAAAGTGAAGGTACTTTAGATGTCATGCACATTAAAACATTAGAAATGCTTGATAATGAAATTCAAATCTCTTCAAAAATATCTCAATTATTTGTTGCGGATGTAATAATACAAAATATTAAATTACATACATTAAAAGAAAACACTGATTTATATAACGAATTCCATCGTGAATGAAAAAATAAATAACAATCTATTTTAAAGAAAACAACATTTTAAAAAAGAATAAAATTAAAAGTTCAAAGAAATGAAATAAATCACATAAAGAATCAATTAGTAATTTACATAAAGACAAATAGAGTTAGCTAAAAGAACAAAAACCAAGAACTGAGAATATAAAATAAACGAGATTCCTCTCGTATTTTTATTTCTTTATTTGTTATTTACCTAACTTTAATTTTTGTATTTTTAAAACGTCATTTAATAACTCAAAAAAATAAAATTTTTAATTTATGTAATACACAATACAAGGTGAATAAAGTTGATACAATGAATAATGATATTGTTATCTCCGGTAAATTTATTTACTCATATCAATAAACACCTGTCTTGTTAAGTGGTTTAAAGGAGTAGAGATGAGTACATTAGAAATAGTATATATCGCAGTAGCGGTTGTTTTATGGATTGTTCTTATATGAATAATATCCAATATAGTAATTAACAAACGTGAAATAAAAAGGTTGAGAGAAGAAATGGATGTATTGAAAAAAAACAATAATTCCCTTTGAAAATCAACAAATAATTTACAAAGAGAAAAATTAGTTTTAATTGAAAGACAAAAAGAGTTAGATGCATTAAATGAAAAAATGAAATAAATATGAGTTTATTCTCATATTTTTATTTTCTTTAATTAGGGATAAATAAAAATACTGATATAAATCAGTATCTTTATTCTTTCATTTTAATATATGTGCTGAGCTGGTAATGTTCAAGTTGTTGGTCCAGGTAACTTACCATATACACCTGCATCTTCTAATGTATATGTACCTGTTGGAGTACCAACTAATATAAGGTTTTCAGCATATAGCAAGAATCCATCTTTTACATATCCTTTATCTATAGCGTGTTGTGGTTGAACAGCTGCAGCAATCAATTTATCACCATGTAATTTTTTTAAACCATCGTCTGGTGTTCCAACATAAATTGTTCCTTCTTTAGATGCTGTTGCATTATCAAATCCTATAAATCCGCCAGTTAGGTCAATACCATCAATAATTTTATCAATTGAAGGTACATCTCCTGGTTGTGGTAATGCTGTTTGGAATAACCCTGTTGTTGTTCCAATATAGAAATCAAAATTACCATTTTGCGCTCCATGTTCTCATTGAGGAACTTCTGTTATAAATTGAATATCTCCATCCATAACTTTTTGTTGTTTTAGAGCACCGTTTCCATCATCGCTAATTCAATACCCACCTTGGTCTGTACCAACAAATAAGTATTCCTTACCATTTGGATCATGAACCGCAAGTTGCGCTTGAATTTTTAAATCAACTGTCAATACCGGTGTTGTCTCTATTTTTTTACCAGCTACATTTATTGGGTAGAATCCATCATTTTGGTAAACAGCTCATTTTTTACCTGTATTACTTTCGTATTCCATTATTGCAGAATGTGTGAAATCACCCGCAACAATTTCTTTAACTACTTTATTTCCTTCTATATAAAGACCTTTTTTAGTTCCTACAAAAAAGTCATTTGATCCTACTTTTTGGTGTAAGAATCCGCCTGTGAAATCACCTGCTACATCTCATTCAGTGTGATGTTTCATTGTACCGTCAGATTTTTTCATTGTGAAAAGACCATTTTTATTTGCAACAACTGAAGTTCATTGTTTAACATCAGTAGTTAGTTTTCCAGCAACATTAGCTTTAAAGTTAAATACTATTGAATTTTCTCATGTTCCATGATCTGCTGTTTGTTTTAAATCTTTTAATTCATAGTATTGTTTTTTCAAGTTTGCAATTGTTGTATCTTTATCAGCGATAATTTTATTCTTATCTTGAATTTCTTGAATTTTATCATCTAAATCTTGAGTTAAATCTGCAACTTGTTGTTTTAAGTTAGTTATATCAGTATCTTGTTGCTGATTTTCATCTGTCAAGTCTGCAATTTGTTTTTGTAAACCTGCAATTGTAGCAACTTGTTTATTTGCATCTGCTAAATCTTGAGTCAATTCACTTATTTGTATATCTTTAGCAGCGGCGTCTGCTTCTAACGTTGCTTTTTCAGCTTTTAAATCATCAATCTGCTTTTGTAGAGCAACAGTATTTGGATTATTATTAATAGCATCTGCTAAATCTTGAGTTAGTTTTGCTATTTCCGCTTTATCTGCAGCCGCATCTTGTTCTAATTTAGTTTTGAAATCTTCTAAATCTTGAATTTTCTTATTCAAATTATCTATTTCATCTTGCGCATGAACATCATTAACAGCTGTTTCAGTTTTATTACCATCTACAGCATATCAAACACCAGTTGCTGTCCCCACAACAATGGCACCTGTTAATGCACCAACCCCTAATAATGCTCACTTATTAGTCAATATTTTCATATAAACACTCCTTCACTTCTCTCTTAAATTATACTCTTATATACAAGTTGAAGCAAATCTCAAAGACCATAAAAAAAGGACCGAAAAGACATAAAACCCTTTAAAATAGGGAGTTTTATACTTTTGATATTTTTTTGTAATTTACATCAAAAAGACTATTTTTCTTATTTTTAAGTATTTAAAATAAAAAAATATAATTCTTTCACATATAAGCAAATATTTTAATATTATTCATTTTAAAGAAGTTCTTCTACAGTCAATAAAAGAAAATTCATGAATTAAAACACTCAATAATTGAGTGTTTTATAATAATATTATTTTCTATTAATTCTCGTATCTTTAACATTCTTCTTACCCTGTTCAATATAAGGTTTCATTTCTTTGTCTTTTCTATTTTTAGAAAATAACGCATGAAGACCTCAAATAACATATCCGATTGCGATGAACCCAAGTAAAGAAGTTATTTGAATTGTATTTTTAAGTTCTCATGCTTGACCAGTAATTGGTGGAACCATAACGATAATCAATACAGTAACCATAATTGCTATTGCTATTAAATACATAATGTATTCTCAAATAGGAATTTTTGGAATCTCTTTTCTTTTCGAAAGGATCATCAACGAAATAAATGTTCCTATGTATTGTGAAAAGAATAAGAATAAACCAATATCAAGAATTGAGTTGAATGTATCTCCTCCAATAAGTACTTCTCATAGAAGACCTAGTAACATCATAAGAATTGATATTGTGGAGTTAAGATAAATCGAAAGTCCATATTCACCCTTTTTATTTCTTTTAGCTATTCATTTAGGTAAATAATCATCTTCTGCTAAAACAACAATTGATCTTGATGTTGTAATGGTATTTGATGCTCTTGCCGACATCTTGTTACCAATAATACCAATAGTATAAATAACAACTCCAGTTGTACCCATTGATATAGTAAATATTTTTTGAAATAATTTAACATTACCTGAGTTTAATATTGCCATATCAACACCCATAAAAATTAAATAGAATACAAAATAAATTGAAAATAATACAAAGAATACTTTTAATAGTAACTTTCTAAATTTTCTTACTTCTACCTCACCAGCTAAACTGGCAATACTTTCTATACCACCATATGCGTATATGAATGCTAATACAGCCCCTGTAAAGGTGATTGCATTAACCTTAGTACTTCCAACTCAATTAGAGTGAAAAGCATTGTCTTGTGCTGCTAAATAGATTATTGCACCTACTGAAGTAATTAAAACTATTCATTTTAATATTGAAGATATTGCAATAAACTTAAGTGATACCTTATATCCAAATGTTGTAATTATTGTTATTAGTATAAATACCCCTACTGAGAGCAAATCATACATCAACCCATGACTAGGATCAATTTCTTTTAATATTGCCGCTAAAAATAAAGGTGCTGTAATGCTTAGAATTGGACCTTGGATATATTGAGTTCATCCTTGATAAAATCCTCCGTGTCTGCCTCCTGATTGCTTTCCGTAGTGATATGAACCACCCATTGCATCTGGATATGCATCTGCAGCCCTTGAAAAAGCAAGAGCTACACATAGAACTACAAATGATGTTATCATAAATGCTATTAATCCTAGTGCATGTAATTCCATAATTTTACCGATTGTTGCGATAAAACCAAATCCCATTATGTAGTTTAATGAGAATAAGTAAAATTTCTTTTTACTCATTGTATTTTTTTCTACCATGTTTTGTTTCTCCTTGTTATTAATTTTGTAAATAAAATACACAATATAATCAAACCTTCAATATTGGATTGATTAATGTGTGTAAGCTTCAATTTCTAATTCTTTAGATATTATTCAGGGGAGCAACAACAGTAATATTCCTTTAATCTATCAAATGCAATTATAGGTTTAATTAAATATTCTCACTCTTTTTTGAAGTCTTCGTTTAATCAATAGTATTTAACTTTCTTTTCACAAGTGTAACTTAATATACCCAATTCTTCCATTAGTAGTAAATGCTTAGATATATTAGCTTGACTTGTACCAAACTTAGTTACCAATTCAGTAACTGTATTATCCTTGCATTTGCATGTATAAAAGTGAGCTAAGAATTTAATTCTCATCTCTACAGAAAAAACTTTCATGAATCTTGTTATATCCATTTTTTTCCTCCGCTTTCCTTTTAAAAATGTTTATGTAAATATTTTATACAATAACATATGATTATTAACATAATATTTTTCAACCTTATAAGTAACAAATCAGCAAAACCCTTGCTTAGTTTGTTGAATTATCATTGTTTTTAGTGTTTTAAAAATAAGTTAGTGAATATATTTGATATTTAAAAAACGCTAGTGTTTGACTAGCGTTAAATATTATTGTTCTTTTTTAATTTCTTGAGTTTTCTTTAATTGTTCTTGTTTTTTTATTTCTAACTCTCTAGTCTTTTGTAGTTGTATTTCTTTAGTTTTTTGAACTTCTTTTGGATCTAATTGAGGTGGAGTTTTTTCCACGGGAATTGGTGAAATTGTTTCAATTGAGAATTCTGGAGTTGGTTCTACTTCAACTTCTTTAATAGGTTCCGCTGGTTTAGTTTGAACTTGTTTTGAATTTTCCATCTCACGTTGGAAAGCTGCTCTTTGTTCAGCTAACATTTCACGTTCAGTTTTTTCTACAGGAATAATAATTTCTTCTGTCTTTTTTGATTCAGCTTTTTGAGCTTTTGGAAGTTTGTTTTCTTTTTTAAGATTTGATACAACATCATTAATTGTTGATGTAATTTGTTTAATGATTTTTTCAGATTCCTTTTTAGTTCCACCAACTGTTTCAATATAAAATTTAACTTTCGGTTCTGTACCTGAAGGACGAACAGCAAATCATGAACCGTTTTCTAAAATAACTTTAACTAAAGTTGTTTTTTCTAGTCCCATGATTTCTTCTTTTGTAAAATCTAAAACATTGGCTACTCCTAATTTTCCAACTTGTTTAACTTGCCCAATTCTTTCTAATAATAACTTGATATCATCTTGTTCAATTTGTTTTGAAAGTTGTGTAGATGTATGATATCCATACATTACCCCTATTTTTTCTAACTCATCAAATAATGTCATATTTTGAGTTTTTAAATAGTTGGTAGCTTCAACCAGCATTACCAATCCTTGGAATGCATCTTTATCTCTTGCAATTTCTGAATTAATTAATTGACCATATGATTCTTCATAACCTAGAACTAATGATTTAGGATCATTAAAAATAACTTTTGCAATATTTTTAAACCCAACATGTGTTTCGTGAATTTTAAGGTTGTATCTTTTCGCCATTTCTTTAGTAACATTCCCTGAAACTATTGATTGTGCAATATATCCACCTTCTACATATTGTTTGGTTCTAATAATGTGATTTAAAACAATAGCAGCAGTTTGATTTCCATTAATTTTTTTATAAGTTCCCAATGGACCTCTAACCGCTAAACCAACTCTATCTGCATCTGGATCAGTAAGAATAATAATATCTGCTTTTTTCTTCTTAGCTAATTTAATTGCTCTACTATAAGCTCCTTCATCTTCTGGGTTACATGATTTTAATCCTTTAAAAGATGAATCTTCTACAACTTCTTGTTTAACTGCATAATATTCAATATCCATTTTTTGAAATAGTGTTGGAGCAATAAATGAACCTGTTCCATTTAATGCTGAATAAACCACGATTAATTGTTTATTGTCATTTGGTCTTTTTCTAATACTTAATACATCTTGAATATAATCTTGTTCTAATGTTGGTGAAATGTATGTTGGATTTAAAGTCCCATATGGAACTTTAAGGAAGTTCATTCTATTCATTAAATTACCAATTTGTGTTGTTAATTCCGGAAGCAATTGTGCACCTTGTGCATTATAAGCTTTAAACCCATTATATTCTTTTGGATTATGAGAAGCTGTGATGTTAACTCCACCCGCAGCTCTTAATTTTCTAATTGCATATGAAAGCAATGGTGTTGCTGCCATACTATTATTTTTAAATAGATAAGTTTTAATTCCTAAATGATCGAATACTTTAGCTGTAACTTCAGCAAATAAAGTACCGTTTTTTCTATTATCGTGTGCAATAACAATACCCATTTTTTTTACAATTGCACTTTGTTTTACTAATGTAGCACCATATGCATAAGCCGCAGCTGCGATTGTAAATTCATTAATCATATTTGTTCCAGGTCCAAGGATTCCTCTTATTCCCGCTGTACCAAATGTCATTGTTTCTCCAAAAAACTTATCGACATTTTTTTCGTTAATTTTTTTCAGTCCTTTTGAAAGGATTTTATCCTTAGTAGGAGCTTTTTTTCATTCTCTTAATTGTTCTAAATTAGTCATATTATTATTTTAACACATTGCTACTAAATTAACTTATTGTAGTAAGATTTTAATGTGTATAAAATAAAAGATATAGTAATTGGAGAAGTTACATACATTGGGAAAGCTCATTTTATCGTAACTCTAGACAAAGAATGAAGAGGATTAGTCCACATTACAGAGGTTTCAGACTATTATGTTTCTAACATAAAGTACTTCGTAGCAAAGGGTGATAAGATACCTCTAAAAATAATAGATATAATGGAAGACCAGAAGAGGGTCAAACTTTCATATAAGGCAATAATGCCTAGATTTCAGAAAGATCCATTTAACTACACTCTAGAACATACTGAAGGTGGTTTCAAAGGTCTATCCAATATGCTAAATGAAAGGTTAAAGAATGATTAAATTAAATTTAGAGAAAGCCGTTACGGAACGTGCTATTAAAAAATACAACGATAAAGTTACAGCAATCCATAATGCAATGGAAAATTACTCAAGTGAGGGAAGTGATTTCTTAGGATGAAAAGATTTACCTTCAAACTATAATAAAGAAGAATTTAAAGAAATTAAAAAAGAATCTAAAAGACTTAAAGCTGAAGGTGTGGAACTTCTTGTAGTTATCGGTATTGGTGGTTCTTACTTAGGTGCTAAATCCGCTATTGACTTTGTACAAGGAAACTACCCAGTAAAAAGAGATATGGAAGTAATGTTTGTTGGTGAGTCAATTTCTTCAACTGATCTTGCTCAAAAATTATCATATGCTCAAAATAAACAATTTGCCATTAATATGATTTCTAAATCAGGTGGAACAACAGAACCCGCTTTAGCTTTTAGACTATTTAGAAAATTATTAGAAGAAAAACTAGGTGAGTCAAACGCAAGTAAATTTATTATTGCTACTACAGATGCTAATAATGGTTCTCTTGTTAGACAAGCTATTGAAAATGAATGAACAAGATTCATTATTCCTGACAGTGTTGGAGGAAGATTCTCAGTTTTAACACCTGTTGGATTATTCCCAATGGCGTGTGCTGGTCTTAATATTGATAAAGTTATGGATGGTGCTTCAAATGGTCAAAGATTATATGGTGAACCAAATTCTAAAAATGACGCTTACAAATATGCTGTTGCTAGATATATTCTAGGTAAAAAATATGGAGCTGAAATGCTAGTTTCATATGAACCACAAATGGCTTATCTAAATGAATGATGAAAACAACTATTTGGTGAATCAGAAGGTAAAAATGAAAAAGGACTTCTTCCTACTTCAGCTATCTTCTCAACTGATCTTCACTCAATGGGTCAATTCATTCAAGATGGTACAAAAATTCTTTTTGAAACAGTGATGACTGTTAAAGAACCTAACTTCGATGTAAAAATTACTGAAGAAGAAAGAAATCTTGATGGACTTAACTACTTAACAGAAAAAACTGTTCACGATGTTAATATGATTGCATTTGAAGGTGTTACTGATGCTCATGCTATCATCGGTAAAGTTCCAAACATTCACATAGAGGTTGGAAAAATGGACGAAGAAAACCTTGGTCAATTATTCTACTTCTTCCAAAGAGCATGTGCTATGTCTGCATATTTATTAGGAGTTAATCCATTCAACCAACCAGGTGTAGAAATCTACAAATCTAATATGTTTAAATTATTAGAAAAACCAGGTTATGTTAAAGACGAAGAAAAATAATTAATAATTAAAAATAGCAACATCTGCTATTTTTATTTTCCTAATTTTCTCTTTGAAACAGAGTTGATATACTCCGCTACAGGTTTTTGTTTTATTAATTTCTTATAATTTTTACCATATTTAACCTCTAAAACTGTTTTGTATTCTACAGGAATGTTTATTTGAATTCCTTCATATTCCATTTTTTCTACATTAAGAGTTAAATGTGGAATTCAATGTTGAAATGCTTCACAACTTGGTTTATGAATTAAATAGAAACCTTCATTCTTTTTAGAATAAAGATTATTATATGCAGTTTTAAATGTAAGTTGTTTATAAAGATTCCTAAAAGGAAAACTAAAAAATTTCAACATTTTTTCTTTAGCATTATATGGTTTGTATTTTGAGTGTAATTTCTTCATTAAAAAATTATTCTTATGACTAAATTTACTTCACTTCTTAACCTTTTTAGTTGTTGTTGGCACAATTATTAAAATATCAATAAAGATATTTGTTTCGAAAAATTTACGCCCCTTAGGTATAAATTTAGGATTAATAGAAGGATATGAACTATCCATAGAACCATCAATTAAATATTCTTCAGCTAAATCTTTTAATTTTCTATATGACTCTATTGTCATCATAATTTCTATTTTTTCATTTCAAGAAATCATGCCTTTTATAGCAACTGCACCCTGCAATGTTGTACTGGCTGCGGCATATCAAATATCATTGTTTTCACATATATTAATGAATGTTTTTAAGTGATTAATAAGTTGTTTTTTGCGATTCGTCATACATATATTTTACATAGGAAATTAAAACATAAGGTATAATTTAAAAGAAAAATAACCCTGAAGGAGAAAACAATGAAGAAAAAAACAATAACAGCTTTAAGTTCGCTTGGTGCCATTTCTGGTGTAGCACTTTTAGCAACGTCTTGTGGTACTGCAGCCGCTGATAAATTGGACGATAAATATATTGCTGATGCGCGTAAGGATGGAAAAACACTTACAGATAGTGAAATTGCATTTGATAAATTTTACAATCAACTAATTGCTAATGGACAATCTGAAAATGCCAAGAGAGTTCAAGACATTATAAAAAAATCAGCAAGATGATTATATGAAAAAGAAGTTGAAGGTTCAGAACATCTTAAAGATATTCGTGAAGCACAAATGACTAAGAAAGAGAAAAAAGATGCTGACTTACAATCACTTAAAACACTTAGCAAAATTGAAAGTTCAGTAAGAGCTGAATTTGAAGATCAAAAAGAATCTTTTAAAAAAGCACACGGTCACGGATATGAAGATGCTTGAAAAACAGAACTTTCTACAAATAAAACATATGGTAATGCTACATCTGATGAACAAGCTATTGATAATATGGTTCTTAAGCAAATAGTTGGTAATGCTTATGCTCAATACACAGTTAGACAAGACTCTGATACATTTACAAAAGAAGATGTTGAAAGAGGTAATCCAGCAAATAAAGATTCAAAACAAAAAGATTGAGAATGATTATGAAACCTTAAACAAAAAGGATTTGTTTTCCCATCTGAAAAAGATAGTACATATGCAAGTATGGAAAAAACTCAAAAAGTTATTGTTGTATCTACTGGTTCACAAAATGTTGATTTAAAAGATCCTTCTGAATTGTTTGGTCACAAAGGTGGAAATGGTTATATTAATAAATATGACCCAATGGTTGTTAACCACTTTTTACTTCCAGCAATTCCTGATGCTAATAAATCAATGGCTCCTTGAAAAGTTAAAATTGAGGATGCTAAAAAATGATTGATGTCAATTGAACCACATGGTAAAGGTGCTAAACCAGCTATCGATAACTTAGAAACATTTAAAGGTTTACAATACGGACAAGTTGCCGACCCTAAGAATAAAGGTAAAAAATTAGATTTTGGTGTTACCGAATCTGATGAAATCCTTCTTAAGTTACTTGGTGGTAACCAACCTAAAACTAAAAAGACAGGTGGTTCACTAGGTATGATGGATGAACTTTCATATGTTCAAACAATGGATCCTGGTTTTGGTTTACCTTTACTTAATGAAGAAATCCAAGGTGATAAATTTGAGGTTATTAAATCTAATCCACTAAAAGGTTTAGGAACTAAAATCTTAAATGCTCTACAACAAAGTGTTGATAAGACTGATTTCAAGGGTGATCCAGATTCAAAATTATGAGCGAAGAATTTACAAACATTATTTGATCTTGTTGGTGAAAGTGATGCACCAAAGATTATTGGTCGTGTTTTCCGTGATGCATTTGGTGATAATCGTTCTGATAAACAAAGAGCACTTGCATACGAAATTTCTCCAGCAACAGCTACAGAACCAGCTAGATATGTAATTACTTCAAAATATGGAGTTCACATCATCTCTAATAAAAAAGTAACTGATGCAAGTAAAATGATTGAAATGATGCAATCAGATGTAACAAGAACAACAAATGGTGATGGTGCTTACTTTGATGTTATTTCAGAAGTTAATAAACATTCTAACGATAAGATGTTAATTGTTAAATCATTACTTAACGATTCTAAATTTACTGAATGATTAAAAGATCAACCCAACTATAATGGTGTAGCTGATGGTAATAGTTATCCAGATTATACAGATGAAGATATTAAAAATCTTCAAGAAACAGCCGTTAAAGGTTATGAACAAACTCTTTCAGATACAAGGGCTGAAAGTGCTGTTGCAGTAGTTCGTCCATGAGTTAACTCAGCTTTCCACAATGAAACCTTATTTGTAAATAGTAAATTCATCGGTAAGCTAGATGAAGAAATTAAATTTTGAAATAAATCATTAGAAGATATTTATAAGACAGCAGTGGGAATTGCTTCAGAAGGGGCGGTGAAATAATGAAGTTTAAATTAAACAAAAAAATAGTTTTGCCTTTCGCTTCATTAGCTTTAGTATCTGCACCTATTGCTGTTGCAGTATCTTGTGGTAACAAAGAAAAAACTGCAGAACAAAACCAAAAAGATGCAATTTTAGCCAGTGGTAGTGATTACCTATTACGTCTTTATACAAACATTATTAATAAAGATCTTATGCAAGATGAAACTAAACATAAAGAAAGTTTAGAAGCAGCATGAAACTTCTGAGCTTCTTCAAAATTAATGGAAGACAAATGATTCTGAACAAAAGAAATAGTTACTTTACAAAAAAGTGGTACTTTTAGTAAAGCTGACTTTACAGACAAAAAGGTTTGAATTAATGCTAAAGATGATCAAGCTAAAACATTAGCAGCAGCAGATAATGTTGAACCTGGTTTCTACCCTTCATGAGCTCTTGCACAAGAAATCGTAAAACAAAAGCCTACATTAAACTGAGAGCTAGAATTGGAAAATCTTATTCTTGTTCAAAATTACCTTACAGGTTTCGATTCAAGTGATTACAAAAAAGTTTATAAAAAAGATGAAGATGAACCTAAAAACCTTGATAGAAATGAAAAGAATTTCTTCTTAATTAAATATCTACAAGAACACACACCAACTTTTATTTGAAAACAAAGTGTTTCAGGTTTAAAAGCTGGAGCAATCTCTAAAGAAGTAGTTAAAACAGCGGCTGAATTCAATAATTTAGCTCCTAGAGCACATGATTTAATGAAATTGGGACTTGTTAAAGCTGACCAATTAAAAACTTCAAATGATAATAGCTTAACAGTTGATTTAGGTGAACTATATAACTACAAAGGTATTTCGGCTGCGGGTATTTCAAAAGGTGAATTAGATTATAGTGATTACTCATTAAGAAAAAGACTAACAGATAATACTTCTGAATCTGGTTGAGTAACTAAAGATGGAAACATTGAAAAAGAAGCACACGTTATTGTTAATGATAATGGTTCAGTTGATTCAATTTTTGCAATGCAATTCCTTCCATGATTTGATGCTAAAGATGAAGATGGAAAACAAGTTACAGACGAAGATAAAGTTTATACTATTGATGATGATAAATCATTCTGAAGATTAGATACAAACTTAACAAATGATAAAGTTAATATGAGAAAACTAATTTTCACACTTGCACAACATGACAGCAGTTTGCTTAATGATGCTAGAAAATTTATGTTAGATATTAGAAAATACAACTTAAGAGTAAATAATACAGGACTAAAAAATATATTAAAAGGAAAAGATGTTATTAAAAAATAATGTCTTTTTTTATTCTTAAAATTTTATAATTTTTATATGACTATATTTCAAAAAATAATAAATAGGGAACTACCTGCTAACATAGTATATGAAGATGAAAGAGTAATTGCTATCCTTGATATTAGCCCTGTTACAACTGGACACACATTAGTAATACCAAAAGAATTTTCAAGAAACCTTAAAGATATTTCAAAAGATGATCTTTCTTATGTAATGAACAAAGCACAAGATATCGCTCTTAAACTAATTGAAATTCTTGATGTTGATGGTTTTCAACTTCATGTCAACAATGAAAAAAGTTCAAACCAAGTTGTATTCCATACTCACGTTCACATCATTCCTACACAAACTAAAAAAGAAATTAAAAAAGAGGACATTAAAATTTCTTTATAAAAAAATAAGCCTTAGCTTATTTAGAATCATTAGAGATAACTTCTCTAATTTTTTTTGCAATTGCGTCAGTGTCATGATGTCCGATTACTTCGTCAGCAATAGCCTTAGCTTCTTCTGAACCATTACCCATGCAAACTCCATAACCAGCACCTTGAATCATTTTTAGATCATTACCTGAATCTCCAAATGCCATAACCTCTGACATAGCAATACCCATCTTATCTATAACTGTTTGAATACCTGTTAGTTTTGAAACACCTTTTGGATCAACATCAAGATAAATTGAGTTAGCTACATGTATTGAATTATCTTCTCCAAATCTTTTTCTAAGTTCAATGGCCATCGCTTCAATTGCGCCACCAGTATTTTTTAATGAGACTTGTGCAACCCCTTCTTTCTCAATGATTTCATCAAATCATTCAATAGGTGCATCAATACCTTCAAACCTAAAATCTTCTAATCACTTAGGTTCTTTATCTGTTGGGTGATAAAACTCTCTATATTCATTCGTTACTGTTGAAACTGAAATATAAGAGTTTGTTTCTTTGGCTTTTTCAACTATTGCTTTATATAATTCTTTATCAATGGCTGATACTTCAATTATTTTCTTTTGTTCTACATCATAGATGCTTGAACCATTACTTGAAACAATGTATGAAACACACCCAATCTCTTCTGCTGCTGGTAAAGCAAAACAAAGTGGTCTACCTGTTGCTAAAATTACTTTATATCCTTTGTCATATGCTTCCCTCAATGCTTCAATAGATTCTTTTGTAGGTGAATACCCTTTTGAATCCATTAACGTTCCGTCCATGTCAAATGCAAATGCCTTAATTTTCATATATCTCTCCTAACTTGCCTATCTTAATTATATGATTTATTTTTTATTTTATAAAAAGTAATAAAAAATAAGCTCTAAACTTATTTTGTTTGAGCTTTAATAACTTCTCTGATTTTATTTGCAATTGTATCTGTGGCGTGATGTCCAATAATTTCATCAGCTACTGTTTTTGCTCCATCATTTGCATTTTCCATTGCAACACCATATCCTGAACCCTTAAGCATTTGAATATCATTACCTGAATCTCCAAATGTCATAACTTCACAAGTTTTAATTCCATCTTGTTCAAGAACTTTTTCAATACCAGTTAGTTTTGAAACACCTTTAGGATTTATATCTAAATAAACCTCATTAGCAATATGTAAGGCATAATCTTTTCCATATACTTTTTTAAGTTCAATTGCTTTTTCAACAATCAATGCGTGTTCATTCTTAATGGTTAATTGTGTAATGTTATCTGTTTTAGATGATGCTATAACATCTTCCAATTTATCAGGTTCACCAAAATCATTAACTGAAACCTTAATCCATTCTGGAATATCGTCATCATTAAAAAAGTTTAATTTCTTAACATGATTAGTTGTTGACATAACAAAGAAAGATTTTGTTTCTTTAGCAATTTCAATCATTGATTTAAATAATTCTTCAGGTAAAAAGTCTTTACTTATATTTTTATTGGCTTTAATATCATATAAACTAGCACCATTATTCCCTACGATGTAAGAAATACACCCTATAGAGTCTACAAAGCCCATTGTTTGATATATTGGTCTACCTGTTGCTAAAATAAGCTTATATCCTTCTTTATTCGCTTCTCTTAGTGCTTTCATGGTCTCTGGATGGGGACCAGAACCATCTGGTAATAATAAAGTTCCGTCTAAATCGAATGCAAATGCTTTAATTTTCATATATCTCTCCTAATATTTAAATTATATGTTGTTATTTTTGATTATTTTAAAAGATATAAAAAAATAAGCATAGGCTTATTTTGATTGATTAGCAATAACTTCTCTAATTTTTTTACTAATGGTATCTGTATCATGATGTCCGATTACTTCGTCAGCAACTTCTTTTGCTTCCTCATTAGCATTACCCATAGCAATACCATATCCTGAACCCTTAATCATTTGAACATCATTACCTGAATCTCCAAATGTCATAACTTCAGAGATATCAATGCCTAAGACATCCACAACCTCTTGAAGTCCTGTTAGTTTTGAAACACCTTTAGGATTTATATCAAGATAAACATCATTGGCAATATGTAATGAAGCGTGTTGTGAAAACTCTGGATATAATTCATCTCTCTTAATTTTAATAAGTTCTTTAGAATTTTTAATTGTAAGTTGAGTAATCTTTTCATTCTTAGCAGCTTTCTTGATCGAATCAAATGTATTAGATTCATTCGATTCATTAAATGATGTTTTTACTCATTCTGGAACTTGAGTCTCATCAAAGAAGTTTAATCTATAAATACCTTCTGTTGTTGACATAGCAAAGAATGATTTTGTTTCTTTGGCTAATTCAATAACTTTTTCGAATAGTTCATATGTTAAAAATGATTTACTAATATTTTCATCTTTTTTCATGTCAAATAAACTTCCACCATTGTTACATACCAAATGAGAAATATCTCCAATTTGTTCTGCACTCTCTTTTGTCATGCATACTGGTCTACCAGTAGCAAGAATAATTTTATAACCTGCAGCGTTAGCTTCTTTTAGTGCTTTTAAATTTTCTGAATGAATTCCAGAACCGTCTGAAAGCAATAATGTTCCATCCATGTCAAATGCAAATGCTTTAATTTTCATAATTTATCCTCTATCCTCTATTTTTTAAGTGAGGGAATAATAATACATCTCTAATTGATTGTGAATCTGTAAATAACATAACAAGTCTATCAATCCCTATTCCACATCCACCAGCAGGTGGCATTGCATGTTCTAATGCTTCAACGAAGTCCATATCGATTTCATTAGCTTCATCATTACCTGCTTCACGTTCTGCTAATTGAGCTTCAAATCTTTCTAGTTGATCAATTGGGTCATTAAGTTCTGTAAACATATTTGCAAATTCTTTACCATTGATAAATAATTCTGCTCTATCTGTAAATCTTGGATCTTCAAGATTTTTAGCTGCTAATGGTGAGATTTCAATTGGGTGTCCATAAACAAATGTTGGTTGAATTAATGTTTCTTCTACATACTCTTCAAAGAATGCTTCTAAGATATGACCAATTGAGAAAAACTTTTCAATTTTAATTTTATGATCTGCAGCATGTTGTCTAGCTTCTTCAAGTGTCATTTTTGCTTTAAAATCTACACCTGATTTTTCTTTAACTGCTTCTGCCATATTAACTTTAGCAAATTCTCCAGAAACATTTATTTCTTTTCCATCAAACATGATTGTATCTTTATTTAATCTTTTTGCTAAGAATTGAAATAACTCTTCTGTTCTTTTCATCATTCCCGCTAAGTCAGAGTGTGCTTCATAGAATTCAATTGTTGTAAATTCAGGGTTGTGAGTTGCATCAACACCTTCATTTCTAAATAATCTACCAATTTCGTAAACCCTTTCAATTCCACCTACAACTAATTTTTTAAGAGGTAATTCTGTAGCAACACGTAAGTAGAACTCCATATCAAGAGCATTAAAATGAGTTGAGAATGGTTTTGCAGATGCTCCACCAAGAATTGGTTGTAATACTGGAGTGTCAGCTTCCATGTATTCTAAATCATCAAAGTAACTTCTAATTCCTGAAATAACTTTTGATCTTGTTCAAAATCTATTTTTTGTTTCTTCTGACATTATTAAGTCAACGTATCTTCTTCTACGTCTTTCTTCAACGTCTTGAAGCCCATGGAATTTTTCAGGTAATGGTCTAAGTGATTTAGAAAGTAGCATAAATTTTGAAGCACGAATAGTGATTGCACCTGTATTTGTTTTCATTACTTCACCTTCAAATCAAATGTAATCTCCTGTGTCTAAAGTTTTTGTTAGTTCAGCCATTTCTGGAAATTCTTTTTTAGCAATATATGCTTGCAATTGTCCTGATGGATCTTTAGCAACGATAAAAGGTCCTCTTGAACCCATCATACGTCCTGTTACTGAAACAATTATTTTCTTTTCATGTAATTCATCTTTAGTGAACTTCCCAAATTCTTCTTCTAATTGTGCTGATGTATGTGTGAAATTTTGTTTTGGTGCATATGGTTTAATACCCATTTCTTCATATTTAGTAAGTTTATCTCTTCTTACTTGTTCTTGTTCTGTAAATTTTCTTGACATTATTATTCTCCTCTGTCTATTTTAATTGTTTTAATTTTATCATTATCGCTGCTATTGTTATCAATTGTTTATCTTTTTTCATCTGCATCTTTTGCATGATGATGACGAACTTCTTCTCAGTATTCCTTTGTAAAGAATGATTTTGTTTGCATATAGATTTTCATTATTTTAAATCTTCAGTATTCTTTTGTAAATAATGATTTAAGTCAAATTCATAAAGCTGTTTTTGCTTTTATAATCTCCATCCCTCTTTTACGATTAATCTTTTGTTTATTTTGGTGTTTAGTATAAAAGTGTAATGATAATGAGCAAATCATTGCTAATACTATCGCTACCGCTACACCCCATCTATGTCCAATATAATTTGAATGTGAACTTGAAAGATTTCTTCATAAATTATCATGTGGGATTATTAGTAATGAAATTGATGAGGCAATCATCATTCCAAATGCTGCTGCTGCAAATGTTCTCTTGTGTTTTTTAAATAATCATGCAAATAAGAAAATCATTGTAATCATACCAAGCATTGTGAATGATGCAAAGATTACTAATCCTAAGAAGTTTGAACCATTACCTCCATGGAAGTTAGCCATAATTTTTCAATGAATAGTTTGGTACATTCTATATCCAGATTCATCACCTTGGAATAATAATTGAATAATTGCACCCGATCCACCTGGGGTAATAGTAAATATTCCACCGATGAAAGCAACAAGCATTAACATAAATATATTTTTGACACTTGGATTCCAAACCCCGAGATGTACTTGCTTATCTGATTCATCTCCAAAGTGAATACCACCTTGAGGGCCAAACTTAATCCAACAAGCTAATCCAATCATTAAAGCAAAACCAAGTACAAATACCGTTCTCCTAATTCATAAATGCTTCCGCTTTTTAGGTTTGAGGCCTATTTCAGGTTTTTCACCTTGAATAAACATCGGTATTGAGAATAATACAAATGTTGAAAAGAAGAATAATAACTCTAAACCTAAATTTCTTTTATCAGCCAGAAACTCCGTTCCTTTTGCTATTCCATAAACCCCTAATATTCAACCAATTCCAAATGGCAACATAAATAGAAAAGCTTTCAACCTTGTTATACCTACTTCAGGAATAAAAATTGATTTTGTAAGCATAACTAATTTCTTGAATACACCAAGAAGCGCCATAGAAGTTCCACCACAATATCCGGGTATAGCATCAGAAGCACCCATAAAAGATCCAACCGCTATTCACTTAGCCAATTCCTTACCTAATTGAAGTCCAGTTGCTTGTGAAAATGTTGAGACAACTTCAATTAGTTCTGTCTCATCATAACCATTTTTAATTTCTTCTGTTGGCACTTTGGATATGGCTTTTTCTTTTCTTTTGAATTTACTTCTCATATACATACAATTTTACCTTATTAAAATAAGTTTTGAATGATAATAAAAAAACATAAGTAAAACTTATGCTTTAAATGCTTCAAGCGTTTCTTCATTACCAAGTTTTCTCATTGAAACATAATATATGATTGCGAATGCGAATGTGATTAAGAAGAATGTTAGTATTAACTCTCAACCCATCATAGAGATAGGAACCAAAATTGCACCGAATGAGATAATAATTGCTTTAATTGCGAATAATGCACCAATTGTAATTGGTATAGCCATTAATAGACCCATTATGATTGCTGGTATTAATGACCTAAAGAACATCCTTCGAATCTCTTTGTTTCTATATCCAAGAACTTTCATTGTAGATATAAATTTCTTATTATCCGAAATAATCATTGAAGCAATAATTGCAACAAATAGAATTGCGATGAATATTGCAATACCTTCTACCATTCAAATTAACTTACCTGAAAGATCAAGAATATTTTGGAATGCATATCTAGACATAGCTGCTCAGTTAGCTGAAGAGAATGTAGAGATATATGGTGAGTTACTATAAATGTTTAAGTATGTTGAAAGATTAGTAACTCTAGGGTTTGAATAATTATCTTGAACATATGTTTCAATAGCTTTATCAAGTTTTTGATTACTTGTACTAATGATATCTGTCCCTGGATAAATACCTGAAGGAGAATATAAAGAAATATTTTGGAAAATCATAGGATTTTCTGCAGTTGTATAAACTCCATTGAATGCTTGTTTATTTTGAATAGGATTTACTCATCCTAATTTAGCATTAGCAATTGATTGAGTTGTATATATTTTAGGACCATCATATGATTCTTGAATACCAATAACCATTGCACGTGCTTTACTTGGTGAATTAGAGTGGAATCTATCTGCTCTATTTTTAATATCAATATCAATAACTTCACCTTTTTCGATACCATATGCTTTTTCAAAGTATGTATTGATAATAACCGGAATAACTTGTTCATTATCTCTTGTTACATCATAATGGAATTCTTTAAATCTATCTAATAAGCCTTCATCGAATTTAACCATCTTTGTTTTAGGGTTAATACCTGTGATAGTTGTATTAACTATTTCATTATGTCCTGAAAGGTTTGTTGCTTTATATGCGACATCGATGTGTGTATATACTTCATCACCATTGTCAGTTGTAATGTTGTTATATGAAATGAAGTAAGGTAAGTGATATTCTTTTTTACGGTGATATCTTTTTACTTGTTCTTTTAAACCATAAAATAAGAATTTCTTATAAAGTTCTCATGTTGGTTTATCTGCATAAAGAGCTTTTGAGTCAAACTCATATTCATTATGCACTGCAACTGTTAAGAATCCTTTAAGTCCTGCAATTTTTTCTCATTCAGCAGGAGTTACATTCATGATTTGTGGTGTATTTGTTTCTTTTGCTCAAAGACTTAATGCTTTAACAAATTCTTTTTCTTTAAGATCGGCAATATTTCTTTGATTTTCTGGCATTGAACTTAATGCTGCTTTTCATGGATTTAAACCTTGAGAAATTTCAAAATTTAATAAAGATTTAAATTGAAGTCTATTGTTTAAGTAATCAACTTTATCTTTTTCATTCAAGTCATCATTTGTTGGAATATGGAAGTATGAACCTGGATGTGATAATCTTTTTTCTTTTGCTGGGTTATTACCTTTAGAATCGGTAACTTCCTCCACAAATATTTTCTTATAATCATTTGTAGAATAATCTAATCAATTGGCACCTTGTGTACCTAATTGTTCTGGATTAATACGTTTCATTAATCCACCTTCCAATGTAGGTGAGGCCATATCTACTTTAAATGTGTAATTTACTTTATTATTAGAAGTTTCTTGTGCATAATTAAATCTACCCATAATAGAAAATGCCACACCACCCGCAACCATTGCAACGGTTGTAGTTATTAATACTAAAAACATTTTTGATAAATTAGATGTAAATAATGAAATTGTGATTTTAGATTTAATACCAATTCATGCCAATGGTTTCAATACTTGTGAAGTAATTCAACCAGCAGTTTTAGATTGTGAATCTGAAAGAATAGAAATTAAACTTCCTTTTAATGCTAAACGTGAAGCCACATATGAAAATAGGATAACTGCCAGCATAGGTAATGCAACAACTAAGATTAATGTTACTCAAGAGAATGAGTGATTATAAATTGGCAACGTTCAATAGTTGGTAAACATATTAATGAATACAGTTTGCATAAAGTGACCAACAACATAACCTAACGTTGCAGGTATTAATACAATGATTAAAGCAATTGTAGTCATTGATCATGCTATTTCATTTTTACTATATCCATTCGCTAATAAAGTACCCAATATCTTACGTTTTGAAGATATTTGTTTCTTAATAACCATCAATATAATGAATCCCGTTAAAATACCTAAAAGTGCCGTTGTAAGGAATGCAATTGTTGTAACTGAATCTTTAAGTTTTTTTAAGAATGCAATACGTTGAGGTGCAAGAATAATTTTTTCATTTATATCAAATGCTCCTGAAACAGGATTTAAATTATTACCTCATGACATATGTTGTTTAGATAATTGAGTTATCCCATTCATAACTCTATTTTTATCCGCTTCGGAAACCCCTCTTGCAAATTTATATGCTAAATAGTTTTCTCTTTGATTTCCACGGAAAGCATCTTCTATACGTTTATAACCATGATCATTTGTAAATATTAATGCTTGGGTTTTTGTATTTGGTAATGGGTTTTGTTGATTAATAATTGGAAATGAGAAATCAGGTGTTGTACCAATACCGGTAATAATATATGGTGTCTGATCAATTTTATGAACATATTCCTTAAATTGAGGAAGATTAAATATTTTATTAATCTCATTAATGTTAAGGCCAGCTTGAAGTATTAATTCATTAAATTCAAGAAGTCTATATTCAGGGATGGGTTTAATGTTATGTTGTTTGGCAAATCCATCAGTAATAACAGCTTGATATGCTGTTAAATCTGTAAATGATGCAGTTGTTCCAAAACCATTATCAAAAACAATTTTATAACCTTTACCATTTTGAATTTTCTCTGGGAATTGCTTATAAAGTTCGTTCAATGCTTTATCTTGTTTTATTTTTTCAATAAAGAATTTTTGCATATCTGTTATGCTCATTGCTTTTTGTGGGGCATTCCCCTTAAACATAACTAGTTTATCAACTTCTTTTTCATTGTTTAAAGTATTAACAACTTTATATTGATTTTTTCCTGAGTTTATATAGATGGATTCAACAGATTTAATTCCATCTTTTGCAAGATATTTACCATATTTATCTTGTGTTGCTTTAACGAATAATTTTGATTTTGTATTAGTTACATATTCATTAATAGCTGTTTCACCATTACTTATCATTTTCTTGACATTATTATTTGAATCAATTTCAGCTTGTGTAGGATTTTTTGAATCAATAATAACTTCATTCACACCATGAGAAATAAAGATTTCATTAACCAACTTATCATTATCAGCTTGTGTAGGACCTTGCATTAATGATTGTTTATATGATCCAGTAACTTTTGTTCAATCCATTTTTAATGAAACAATAGTTTTATCTGTTGATTCCATAACTGTTGGAAGGATTTCATTTATAACAATTTGTTCAATATCTTTTCATCCTTGAAGCATGGTAATTTTATACTCATCACCATTTAAAGTTTTAAATATTTGAGGTTGTTTTATATTTTCATCAATAGTAACACTTGGACTTAAAGTATCAAATGGTATTGTTGGATTAGAATCTGCTTTTGATATTTTAAGATCAAAACCACCTTTAATAGCAATAATTGCCCTTGTTTTTGGATCAACTATTATTTGACTATTTTGCATCAACAACTTCATATCTCGATTGATAGTGTTGAATGTCGTTGATCCTGCGCGTTTCCTTTCAACTTTAAATAATTGAGTAAATTTAGTATCTTTTGTATACGCTTCTTTATGACTAGGATCTTTGAAACCATGAATTGTTTTAACTGCATGAGTTGTTTTAAATCCATCCGTGCCATCAATTGTATATTTTTCATTAACTGTAAAATCATGTAATTGACCAACATTAACAACTTGGTTATATGATGAATCAAAAGCTCATGATGTTGAGGATAACATTGTGAAAACTGCAATTGATAAAAATACTGCAAGTGATAACAATATCATAGCTAGCTTGGAACCCAAGAAAGATTTAAATGAGTTCTTAAAAAGTTTATTCATATTAAATCTCCTTTAATGTCATGGCATCAATTGGTGTCTGTGTTGCCACTTTTTGTACTTGTCCGTCTTTAACATGGATAACTTTATTTGCAAGTTGTGCAACATTAGGATTATGTGTAACGACGATAACTGTTGTTTTATTCTTCTTATTGATTTCTTGAAATAATTGGAAAACTTTGAGTGAAGTATGTGTGTCTAAAGCACCTGTTGGCTCATCACCAATCAAGATATCAGGTCTTTTTGCAAGAGCTCTTGCAATAGAAACTCTTTGTTGTTGTCCACCTGATAATTCATAAGTTCTCTTTTTAGCTTGTGGTTCCATTTCTAACTGATTTAAAATTTCTTGAACACTTTGACGTTTATGTGGATCTCTTTGTAAAGATCTACCAACTTCAACATTGTCACTAACATTAAGAGAAGGAAGCAAGTTGTATGATTGGAAAACAAATCCAACATGTTCTCTTCTAAATCTTGTAAGTTCAATATCCTTTAATGCAGAAAGATTTCTATCAGCAACAACAACATCTCCTGATGTTGGTCTATCTAATCCTGAAATGATATTTAGTAGTGTTGTTTTACCCGAACCGGATGGTCCAAGGATTACAACAAAATCACCCTTCTGAATTGAAAGGGATGTTGATTGTAAAGCGATGAATTTTAAGGTTTTAGTTGTATAAACTTTTTTCACATAAGATAAATCGATAATATTACCTTTAATGTTTTTTAAATTTCTAGCACCTTTAGGTCTTTTATTTTCTTGGTTAATAAACTTAATATCTTTTTTATCTTGAATTTCTTGGTGTCTCTCTTCGGACTTCAACATTCTTTTATTAACTCTTACTTCTTGTGTGTGTTCCTTAACTTCACGTTTCATTATTTTTACTTTAAGACGTGCAGCTCTTGATTGTTTTTTGTTTTGCTCTTTATTTTGAGCATCATTTTTTTGGTTCTTATTCATATTTTAGAAACCTCCTTGTTTTTTTAACTTAAAAGTCAAGGAAATTACTCTAGTGTAAGCGGAAAATCAGAATAAAAATTATTCACATATGTACTTTCTTTACATTCTGAATATTCAAATTTTTCAATAATATTAAAAGTTAAAACGAATGCAACAAAATCTGCAATTACCGTTGCATCTTTAAGATTGATATTCTCATTAAAATTAAAGTTAACAATTACCTTAGCTAATTCTTTAACTTCTTTTTTTGAATAATCATATTCATCATGTAACTTGATTACTCTTCACATTAGTTTGTATAATTTTCTAACGCTCAGATACTGTACAAGTTCTATATCGATAAATAGACCTGCTAAGAGTCTTTTCAACTTCTTGTATAAGGTCTTTTTATCTTTATTCTTGATATTCATATAAGTATTTTACCTTATTTACATTAAATAAGTATTTAATGGGTAGGTTTACAAATAAAAAAACAAGCTAAGCTTGTTAATTAAATCATTTTTAAAATAGAAGTAATTCATTGTGCTTCAAAGTTGTTTCCTTCTTTTTTAAATGCTTCCGATTTAACTATCGGTAATAATCCAGCTCTAACTTTAGAGTCATCAATACCTTCTCCAGTTTTATATTTTTTAGTATCTGTTATATCAAAAGTATGAGTCATTAGATCGTAATCATAAGAAATTATTTGATACTCTTTATCATTCATTCATTTTTTAAAACCAGCTGATGTTGTTAAATTAACTGCAAACTCATGATATGCATCAAGAATTCCATTATATCCCTCATATCCTGCTCCATCCAATTCAGAAAATCCTGTTAAAGCTAAACCAAACATTAGACCTTTAGAACCACCTAAAAATGCAACTAAACCACCTGCTGACGGAACCTCTTCTTGACCTGTAACAGTTGCATGATCTTTAATGTTGGCATACCCTGTTGAAAGTGATTTCTTAACTTTGTTAACTTGAGTTAATAATTTTGTTAAGTCTCACTTAACCTCTTCATCACCTATTTTCACAATAAGTTCCTTGAAGTTGTTAGAATTCATGCCGTCCATATATTTTTTAATTTTATTAAATGATTCTTCTTTTAATTTACCAGCATTATCCATCATAGCTAATAAATCAACTCTTTCCGACATAGCCAACCCTAATTTATCATTAATTGTATCAATTAATTCTTGAGGAGAATTCATCTGATTTAAATCAATCACATTTTTCCCTTCAACACTTGAAGCAGTATCTTTTTTACCACAAGAAATAACTGTAGCCACGGGAACAGCAACTACTGCTACAGCAGCTAATGCACCCAATGATATTTGTTTTTTTGATATATTCATATATACCTCCTATTAAATGACAGCTTAATTGCTATTCATCCTTTCAATTTTACCTTATACATTATAAAGAAACTAACTTTTTTTAATCATAGCCCAAGTTCTTGGGTATCCTTTTGGAGTTGTTTTTTCTTTTAAATAGACTATTAGGTTATTATTTTTATTCTCAGAATTAACTTCTTTTCTTTTAGCTCAAACACCAAATTTCTTAGCCGTTTGTACCGCTTCTTCAATTTCAATATGAGCTTTTGGACCCTTAACAAATACAAATAATGAATTCATTTTCCCGACATGATGAGAAGCTTCAAGTAAGTGTTTAAATTTAACAACAGCTCTTGCCGTAATAATGTCAAATCTTTCAACTTCTTTTGAATCTTCAACACGAATCTTTTGAACTTCTACACCTAAATTTAATTCATCAGAGACTTTATTTAGGAAGTCTACTCTTTTACCCATAGGTTCGTATATTACCAAACTCATTTCAGGATGGGCAATAACATAAGGTATAGAAGGGAATCCAGCTCCAGCTCCAATATCAAGCATTAATTTACTTTCTGGATTTTTTATACCAGTTTCAAGAGCAATGATCGATTCATATATACCTTCTTCTCATAATCTATCTTTCGTAAAACCAGTTAAGTTCATATGTTTATTTGTTTCTTCAATCATGTCAACATATTGGCATAATTTATTGAATATTTCTTCGTTATTTATATGTAGTTTTGTTTTTTCTTTAAATGTCATAAAAACATTATAAAAGAAAAGCCCCAATAAGGGCTAATCTAGTTGTTAGGGTTTGTTCTAAATAAAGTTGCCATAAATACACTTGGTAAAACATCGATTTCAGTTTTTCTTATTCTATTTTCATTAGATCATTTGATAAAGTTATTAGTTCCAATCAATCATTGGAAAATATTACCATACCCTATTGCTAAAGTCGGTATAAAACTAAGTGCATCAGTTTTATTTCTCATACCACCTATCATAGTTAATAATTTGTCTTTAATAGGGATTGCAACAGAACCATATGCAGTAGCAAATTTAAAACCATCTCCACCAGATGTAAATACACTCTCTGGGGCTGGTTTTGAATCATCTAAAGGAGCATCTTTAAACGGAAGAATGAATTTTAATCCCTCATTAATGAGGTTAGTAATATTTAACCTTACATTTTTTTCAAGTTTATCATCCATATTATCCAAATTAAGAGTTGAATCTGCATCACCCGGACTTTTTACAACAATCTTTTTGATTCCTTTTGTTTTTGCTTTTTCTAATGACTCAACAATATCTTTTAGAGTAATTGGATTTGTTTCATTATCAGATTGTTTAGCAACAAATCTTTTTGGGTTATCAGAGAATAAATAACCAAGTTCTTTTGCCATCTTGAATACTAATTCATTTGTTTTTACATCTTTATCTAAATTGATGGTCATTGTATCTCCAACAACAGAAACCATAGAGTCTGCATTAACTGTTGATATAGCCGGTTCATATCAATTGATTTTCAAACCACCTTTGCTACTTGTGATTTTTTTAGTATAAATACCATTTTCTTTTAAAACAAAACCAGGTTTATTAACTTTAACTTTAACCATAATCTCATCTTCAACTGATAACCCCTTTTTAAGAATGGGTTTATCGTTAATATCTGTAGAAGGTTTTGTATTAAGGGGTTGAAAATCACCACCATCTTTATAATACTTAACAAAATATTCATAAGTTGCTTTAGCATCTATTAATTGTTTCTTTTGATTTGGAGAAACATCGAATTTAAATGTTCCTGAACCATCTTTACCAGTCACAATTAAATCATTTGAAGAAAGGCCAATAACTGTATCTTGAGCATTAATTGCGTCATTAATATTATTATTAACTTTATTTGAATCGCCACAAGAAATTACAGCAACAACCGGTGTTGTAGCAACCAATAATATTGATGATGTAAGTAATAATTTACGTTTTAATTTCATAAGCACCTACTTTTCTTGTTTATTATAACAATATTGTTAATATTAAAAAAATACCTAAAGGTATTGATTAAATTATTTTTGCTTCTTTCAGAATTGCATTTGTTGCTTCTTTAACTTGTTCTTGATTCATTTTATCAGTATCGATAAAAGATGAATTTATATCATATTTGTTAAATATTTTCTTCATTATTATTTCATAAGTTTGAATATGTTCTTTTCAAAATTCTTCATTTTCTTTAAATGAATTAATTTCAACTTTTCTATTTCTTGTAAAGATTCTTTCTTTAAAAACTTCTCATGAACATGTAAGAATAATATATTTTTTAGGATAACCATATTCTTTAAGTAAGAATTTTATTGTTTCATCTAAGTATTCTTCAAATAAATCATATCTTTTTGCTTTAAGTTTAGCTCTAGCAAAAATTTCTGTTTCAAAAATCGATCTATCTAAAACATGCAATTCATTTGCAAATGCAAATTTCTTTCACATTTGTTCTCTTCTTTTAGCAAAAAATAATTGCACAACCTCAGTTGAAACTCTATCTCCCGTATATGTACCTTTTAAGACTTCCTCTTGAACAATATTACCTTCCATTAGTTCATCAACATAAGGATGCCCCAATGATGCTACAAGCGTTGATTTTCCAACAGCAACCGGACCACCAATAACTATTAGGTTTGCATATTTTTTATCCATGAGGAATTCCTTTCTTGTCTAATAAGTCTTTAGTTGTTGCTAAAACTTGATCTTCATTCATTTCATCAGTATTTATGAATACATGAGGAATATCATATTCTGTAAATATTTCTTCCATAAATTTTTGATAATTATTAATCTGGTATTTAAAGATTTCTTTATTTTTTTCAAAATTATCAATTTCAGATTTTCTATCTCTTTTGTAAACTCTTTCTTTAAATGTCTCTCATGAACATGTAAGAACTATATACAGTTTTGGAAATCCTATTTCCAACATGTTCTCAACTTCTTCTTCTCAAATTTTTGAGTAATAGTTTCAAATTGCTTCTTCATCACCAAATCTATTAAAAGCAAAGAGTTTATCTTCAAGAATTGATCTATCAAATACATGTAAAAGGCCTGTTTCAACTCTTTGTTTATATATCCTTACTCTATTTAATAACATATCAAATTGAAATAAATATGCTGATATTCCGTCACCTTCCATCATCCCTTTTAAAAGTGCACCTTGCATTTTATCGCTATCATCTAATTCTTGTACCGCTGGTAATTTAAGGTTTCTAACCAGCGTTGATTTTCCAACAGCAACCGGACCACCAACTATAATTGTATTTGCTTGTTTCATGTTCACCTTTTCCTTTAATTAAATAATAACAAATTGCATAATAAAAATAATTCAAATTGAACTATTTATTTTCTTAAAATTGTTGAAAATACTATATCATCTAATATTTCTATATTTCTTAATCTTGTTGTTTCGATTCAATCTCTAAAGAAGATACATTCTTTTAGTCTTCTAAATACATTTGAATATGCCATCGAAACATTAATTAGATTTTCCAAAGCTTCTAAAGACTCACCTTGTTTTGTGGTGTTTTGTGAAGTCTTAACTGTATTTTGAGGATTTAATGTTGTGCTTTTTGGATCAACAGTAACACTTTTTGTTTCTAATGATTTATGTATATTTGCAACCAGCAATATTAAATCATCTTTTGAAGTTGCGAATAGATTTTTATATCTTTCAGCAATACCTGATTGAGAAAGCTTAGTTTTAATATTTGCAGATACATTATTGATATTTGTAGCAGCTTCAATTGTTACGCCTTTTGTTTTTGCATCATCAAATATTGTTTTAAATTCTTTGACCGTATTATCTAATTGATCTTTAACAGAAACTGTTGAAGAATTTTTTTCAAATAAATCAAACACCCCTGAAATAACTTTACCATCAGCATCTTTATGCGAAAATTTAATATGTTCAATATTTTTACTTTGCATATTTTTTAATGTATCAAATAACATCTGTGGTGTAAATGCTTTGTTAGGTTGTTTATTACCAAGAGTAACGTCTAAATCGTCAGACATTAACATACCCATTCCTTTTGCTATTGATAATAATACATCGTTAATTGTATTTGTTTTGTCAAACTTATCAAGATTTACTTCTAATACTCCATTTTTAAGTGTTGATGCATCAATCATTTTAATTGAAGGTTTTAGAGGGTGGTATTCTAAATTTTTATCAGTAATTATAAAATCTTTACTTTCCTTAATTGGGAATGTTTTTCTATCAGATGTTACCGTGGCTTTTACTACATCTTCAACCATTAAATAATTAACCGATTTTAATTTATCATTTAATATTTTAATTTTTTCTGGAAATGTCATTTTAGTTTTCTCAAAATCTTTAAAATCAAAATTTAAAACTGGCTGAAAGTTTAAATTATTCTTTGTACTATCTTTATATCTTGCAACTTCTAACTTGAGATGCGCATGCGCTTGCAATAACATTCCAACAAGTCCTTCACCTAATTGAAGACTCATTTTACCTTCACCATCCTTACCAGTTAGAATTAATTCTTTTTCTAAATTAATTTTTATAGATGAGTTATCTATATTTGAATTTGTACCACTTCAATCTTTCGATAAATTGTCACTACAAGAGATTGCAAGTGCCATCGGAGCAACAAAAGCTAAAGTTAACGAAGAAGACAACATTAATTTTCTTTTAAATTTCATACCTTCTCCTCTCTCTTTATAGTTTTAATAATTTAAATTATATCAATATTCTCACAAACAAAAGAGTATAAAAAAAGAACTATTTCTTTTTAGTTCAATTTCTTTTACCAGTTCATCTTTTCCTATTAGGATCTGATGCTGTATATGTACATGCTGGTCAGTTAGCACAAGCGATGAATTTTTCACCTTTTCTTGAACGTTTGAAAATTAATTGACCACCATCTTCTGGACAAGGCTCTGTACCTGCTGGAATTGGGATTAATTTTGTATGTTCCATAGTATCTTGAGCACTTGCAATTTGATTATTAAATTTATCTCAAAACTCTTGCATTAATTCTTTGTAATCTCTATTACCATCAGCAATCTTATCTAAATCAGACTCAACTTTTGCTGTATAGTCTTCATTAATTATTTTTTGGAAGTGTGTAGTTAATTTTTCTGAAACCACTTTACCAAATTCAGTTGGCTTAAGAGCTCTACCTTCTTTTTCTACATATTCACGCTCTTTAATTTTATTAACAGTAGCAGCGAATGTTGAAGGACGTCCAACACCAATGTTATCCATTTTTTCAATAATAGAACCTTCATTATATCTTGCAGGTGGTTGAGTAGCCTTAGCTTCTTTAATATATTCTTGTACGTCAACAACCTCGCCTTTTTTATATATAGGTAATTCATTATCATTTGAATAACCTGTAACTTTTAAGTAACCGTCGAATACAACTTTAGAAGCTGACATTTTAAATCTATGTTCACCATTAACTAATTCATACCTTAAAATTTCTCTTTCTGGTTGAACCATCAACGCTTGCATTGTTCTATTATAGATAACTTGATAAACCTTAAATTCTGCTGGTTTAAGTGAGAAGATACCTTTTGCTTTAGAAGGAGTTAATGCAATGTTGGTTGGACGTATAGCTTCATGGGCATCTTGATCACCAGCAACACCTTTAATTTCTGATGAAACATATTCTGAACCAAATTCTTTAGCGATGTATGCTTGAGCTTGTTTTACAAACGTAGCCGACATTCTTGTTGAATCAGTACGTGGATATGAGATAAGTCCACCATCACCAAAACCTTCATAAAGTCTTTGAGCTGCTGATTGTATTTGTCTTGATGAAAGTCCTGTTGATGACTCCGCAGTTTTATAAAGAACAGCTTGTTTAAATGGTGTACGTTTTGCATCTTTACGTTTTGAAACTTTAACTTCATCAACTGTTAGTGGTCCATTTAATGCTGAGAATACTTCATCAATCTGATCTGGCATAATTCATTCTTTATTTTTTTCGTTTGATTTTGGATTGTAATATTTTGCAGTAACTTCATCATTAATAATCGCTTCAACGTTGAAATAATTTACAGGAATAAATGCATCAATTTCCGCTTCTCTATCAACAATTAATTTAAGTGCAATTGATTGAACACGACCCGCTGTTGGTCTAGTTGGATAATTAGACATTTTTTGAGCCATTAATGTTGAAAGTCTATAACCAATAATACGATCTAACATTCTTCTTGTTTTTTGTGAGTTAACTAATGCTTCATCAATTACTGAAGGTTTATTCATTGCTTCATTAACTGCATCTTTTGTGATTTCATTAAAACGGATTCTTTTATATTTATCTTCAACTTCAAGGAATTCAACTAAATTATCCCCTATAGCCTCACCCTCACGATCGGGATCGGTTGCAATATAAACAAAATCAGCTTTCTTAACTTCTTTTTTCAAGTCAGCAACTACCGTCTTTTTAGTTGGGTCCAATTTATATTGTGGTTCTCATTTTTCAGTATCAATTCCAAGACGGAATAATCCTACTGAAGGCAGTTTAACTATATGCCCAACTGATGCCTTTACTACATAACCTTCTCCAAGGTATTTTTCTATTGATTTGATTTTATTTGGTGATTCTACGATTACTAATTTATTCATGCTAAAAGTTTACCCTATTTATCATGTTTTACAAAATATATATTTATATATAAAATAATTTATTTTTCAAGCTTTTTGCTTTCATGCCCTAATGAAAGCTGCTTTTTATTATTTTTTAAGCTTTAAATAAAAAATTATAATTTCAATAAAAAAATAATAATTTTAAAGAAAAAAATTCATAATTCCATTTTTAATAATTAAAATAATTGCATAAAAAACACAATATAAAAATAGTTAATAAGGATTCAAATTTGATTAAAAATTAACCCTAAATTATACCAATAACACAACACTAAAATATTGACTTAATTGATAGAAAAAAGTTGTAATAATTCGCTAAAAATAACAAAAAAGAGCAGTACTCTTTTTTTATTTATCCATATCTTTTATTGATGTAATTAGATTAGCTCCTTGTTTGATTAATTCAGTATTTCCATCATCAAAACTATCAGTTCCAGGGAAACAATAAACCTCTTTTCCTTGATTCAAAAATTGAGATACTAAATTCATAATTCCACCATCTTTTTCAGAAGAGAACAATATTAAGGATTCTGCAAAAGCAGCAATAATTCTATTTCTAGCTCTTAATCTCTCCTTCTTAATATTAGTATTTCGAGGGTATTCCGACACCACCAAAACATGTTCACCTGGTTCAACTTTAGTTGCCAAGAATGGATCCTCAACATCATTACCAGAAATTATTAATACATCTTTTTTTTGCTCCAAAACTCTCTTTAAAACAAATTGATCTACACCTTTATATATAGCTGTAACAATGCCGTGTCTATGTGTAATTTCACTTATTGAATTATTAATTCATTTTTTAACATTTAAATTTAATTCATTACCACTTGCACACATAAAAGTTTTCTTTAATATATTTATATTCCCTTTATAGAATAAAACGAATGGTGGTTTATTGTGTTGGGTGTGTTTTTTTTACATTAAATTGTAATTATTTACATTTGATTTTCTATATTTTTTCAACTAACAAAAAACAAGGAGTCACCTTGTTTTATGAATTTATAATAAAACCAAGAAAATTTTAATAGAGCTTCCTTGGTTTTTTCAACTTCTGTACTAGTTACTTAATCTTTGTTCTCTTCTTGTTTTCTGTGTTCCTCTAGTGTTTTTAAAGTCTTGCTAATTTCTTTTCTTCTTGCAAAGTTGTCCTTCGCTCTTTTTGACGGTTCTTCAAACATCCAACCAAAGAAGACAACTATGAAAAAGATCAAAAAGAATACGCCAACGATTATACCTATAATTAAATTAAGCATTCCTTCTTTTCCCCCTTTGGATAATTCACCTTAATTATAGTATTTTTAAAGCATAAATTGAAATCAGTTATTTCCAACATTCTTATAAAATTTGATATACTCTTTTTTTCCTCTTTAGAATATTGACCAAGCAAACTTATTATTCCGGTCTCTTTTGAAAAATACAAAGTTTTCGATAAATCTGTCAAAGTGATAAAAGCCTCAGTAATTGTTGTCACTCCTTCATTCCGTTTGTAAGTGACAAGCATAGATCACTTACCTCTCTTTATTATAATCATAATATTTTCACCTCCATATATACATGTATTAAAATATGGAAAAATTTAAAAAACAAGGAGGGAATCCTTGTTTTAGAAATATTTATTCAATATATTTTCAGCATAATAAGTTAATAAATAAAAGCCGACGTATGTGTATAGATTAGTTAAGTATTCATCCATCGGCATTGTGTGATTGTGCGTTATCGAATTCCTTATAACTTTAAAGTCTTTAAATAGTTTTGAATTTATAAATTCATCTGTTTTTTCAATAAACTCTTTTTTTTGGGGGAATTCTTCAATAAAATCTTTTGTTAGATTCTTAGCGAAATAAGTATATTTTATTTTTTTTATTTTTTCGCTTCCTGAAAACAATATTGCAAGAGTCGCTATTTTATCAAAACAAGAATAAATATAAATCACTTCTTTATAGTTTTTATGGAAATCAAAATCAAAAATATTTTGAGGAGTACCTAAATCCTTTAATTTGAAATGTTTTAAATATTCTATTTGATTGAGTGCCCCTTCAATTTCAATAAAACCATCATCTTTAAAATTTGAAAAAACCCTGAAGAATAAATCTATACCTTTTGATGTGTCGTTATAAAAAGCTTCGATTTTTTTATGCAGAAGTCCTTCTTTTAATGTATTTCTTAAATCTTGTAAATAAAAAACATTTGTATTAATCTCAATATTACCCTCGCCCATTTGGTCAATCTTTTCTTGACTCCCAATCTTTTTTGATAAACTATCCACCTCTTCCAATAATTTATTACGAGTTTCTATATCTTCAATTGTGTCATTAAGCATTTTTCTAATTTCGTCTATTTCTTTAAACTCCAATACCGCTCCTGGATCTATTCAGTTTTCCTTAACAAACGACAAGATATCATTATCAATTACTTTCTTCATATTATCCACCTTCTTTTCAGACCATAACCTTAACTTCCAAAATAATTATACACTAATTTATTTATAAATAAATTAAAAGTTTAGAAGTGGTGTTCTCAGAATGCTATTTAAGACATATTTGTGATATTATGTTTATTTATAAATAAACATAATATCACAAATATAATAGTCCTTTACATATTGTTGTTACTTTTTTTAAAAATATTTATTTATAAATAAATATGTAGTATAATGATTTCATGATCTCAAAACAAATTGATAACAAATTAATTAAACTAAAAGGGACTTACACCTATAAACAATTGATGAAATTACTTTCGTCAACCTTTATTGCATATGAATATAACGAAGGTATGAATTTCCTAAGGCAGTCTATTTATAGACTTAAAAAATCTGGTATTGTATTCAAAGAGAAAGATGGTAGTTTCACCTTTAACTCAGGAAAAGTAAACATAGAAATCAAAAAAAATTCCTTAAAACAATTAATAAATTCCAATCTTACATCTACTTCAATTGGCGAATTATTAAATAAATTTGGGTTAATAGATCAATTACCAGGGCAAAAATACATCCTTATTCAAAAAAGGCATAAACCCATTAAAAGGGATTTATTAGGAACATACAAACTCCTAATAACGCAATATGAATTCAATGCTAAAACAAAAAAATACTTTGAGTATGCGAAAATATTCGAAAATCTTTCCGATACTTTTACTGATCGAGCTGCTTTCTACAACTTAATTGAAAAAGAAGGAGAAGAAGTTGTTAGAGATACTTTTAGAAAAATATCTCCATATATTTTAAATAAATATAAAAAAAGGTACGAATCATACATTTCTTGAGTTACAGATAGGACAAACAGATGATAAATAATTTAATGCTTGTAAAGGATAATGAGATAACAAAAATATTGGGTGAAATTCCCCAATCCGATTATTTCGAAGTTATTTTAAAAGGTGGAACCTCTTTAACTAAGGGTTATGGAATAGGTGAACGAATGTCAGAGGATATAGATATTTTAGTGATACCAAAGGTCTCAGACTACACTAACGCTAAAGCCTTAAGATTTATTAAAGAAATCAGGGGGTACTTTAAGTCAAAATATAAAGTTACCAATGAAAATCCTCCCGGTGGTGGACGCACTCATTTTGCATGTACACTTACATGGGAAGACACGACATCACACCAGATAAAAGTGGATATCCGATTCGATAAAAATGAAAATGAAGCCATAGAATTTAAAAGAATGATAATAAAGGAATTTACCGATGCAGGAGATTTAATAGAAACTGGCACTGATTTCTTATTTGCTGATTTGACCACAACTTTCTTTGATAAGATATTTGCTTTTCAAAATAAAGCTTATACGGAATTAGTTCAACACACAAGAAGAAGAGGTAAAGTAATTGTAATTGATGAAGCCGAAATCAAAACCAATAAGTTAAATTCACAACAAATAAAAAGATTGGCGCGTCATGCATTTGATATAACTAAAATATTCCCAATGATAAGTTTTGATTTAGAAAGAATAAATACACACCTTTCTTTAGAAAAAAGCAGTTATTCTTTAAAAGATGATAATAAATCTTGACTCAAAAGGTCATATAATAATAGTCTAAACAAGTTTTTGATTTTTACAAAAAAACAAGAAATCAAAGAATGACTCTCTATGATTGAAGGAGACTTCATAAATGCCTTAGATGTTAATACCGTTTTAAAAGAAATAACTGAAATACAAACATTCATCAGTCAATTATATTAATATTGAAACACCAATTGCTATGGGTGTTTTTTTGTTTTCGTGCATGCAAAAGATATAGACTTACTTATATTTTGATAACATAATCTAATTATTACTCAACATGGTGTTATTCTTTACTTATATGAAATATAATCAAAAACACAAACAAAAGGTGGTTAATTACTCGAAAAATCATGGTGTTATTAAAGCCTCTAAGAAATATGGGATACCTAAATCCACTATTTACAAATGAAGGAGAGAGATGAACACCTTAACCCCAAAGCACCTAGATATTTCCTCTGTGAAAAATAGAGATTATGCAAAATTAACAGATGAAGAGTTAAGGTGTTTATTTTTTATAAAACTTAAATCAAAATCATTAATCAAAAAAATCCTAAGGGACGAAAATGAAAAAGATATTTAAACCGAGAATACATGAACTAAAAATCATAAGGAAAGCTTTGAATGCGCACAAAGAAAAAGGATTGGCATATGCGGTTTCTGTTACCGGGCTATCGAAATCTACAATAAGTAAATATGTAGCAAAGGAAAAAGAAGGTTTTGAATTCACAGATCCCATTGCAAAAACAATTAAAAGAGTATATTCAAAGAGTAAATCTTCATATAAAACCAATAGTAAATTTAGTTATGAATTTAAGAAAATAGTGATTCATGATTATAAGAAGCTTGGATATAAAAAATGTTTAGATAAATACCCCAATTTATCATCATCCACACTTTTAAGGTGGCAAAAACAAGAGAAGAAAGGGGCATTAAAGCCAAAGAAAAACACCAGGAATAATGGACGGATAGGCTTGAGTGTGATTGGTAGATACACAAGAAGCACATTAATAAATAAAAATAAATTAGAGTCTTTTGAAACTTCATCATTATTAATCAAACAATTGAGTAATATTGGTAAATATAAATACATAGAATCAATGAATGAGGAAGGCTTATTGCCAATTAGTTTCCTTTGTGAAGTAGCCGGAGTTACCAGACAAGCTTATTACAAATGAAAAAGAAGCGGTAAACCAGAAATACCAACACATAACAAAGCATTAGCTAATTTTATTAGCAATATTAAAACAACAAACAAGCATTGAGGATCTAGAACGATAAAATGAAAATATGAAGATGCTACCGGTGAGCGTGTTAGTCGCTCTCAAGTTATGCGAGTTATGGAATTAGTAAATTACCATTCCACATCAGGTAAGCATAGAAAGAGATACTCAAGACCATCAAGCGAATCAAGAAAAAATCTTTTAAAGACTAATTATTTTAATTTTGTAATGGAAAATTCACTAAGAGCTACAAGATCTAATGCTGTTTGATTTACTGATGCACATTTCATCTTTCCACACACCGATAGAAGGGGTAAGTTAAAATTAATAACACTTCTAGACTCTCATGATAAAAGCGTTGTTAGTTTCACTTTTACCAACTCTTCTGATCATACGTATATATTTATAAAATTATTGGAAGAAACTTTTTCGAAACTTGGAAAACCCTTAGTAATTCATTCAGATAATGGTTATGAATTTACAAATCATAATGTTATGGATTTTTATAAGCGACATAAAATTAAAGCTAGTTTCAGCAAACCTGGAAAACCACAAGAGAATGGTGTTATCGAAAGATTTCACAAAACCTTAAAAATAGAAAATAATTTGTATAAAGACTTCAAGAATATTCAAGATGCTAAAAATAAAATAATAGAATATATAGATTATTACAACTTACAAAGAAGGCATTCAACATTAAAATATGAAACACCAGGCAAAATTAGAAAAAAATCATTGGAGAAAACTAGAAAACACTCATATGAAGGTATTCTTGAATTAATAAAAGAATACAAGAGGTAAGTGCGAATGCATTTTCTATCACCCTCCCATTTTAATCACAGTTTTGACTCAAAGTAATACGGCCAACTATAGCATAATGCTATATAATAGTTTTGGTAAAGATTATATCCGAATCCTCGTGATTCTTAAAAACTCGTCTCCTTTTTATTTATATGTGATGAGTTTTTTTATGCTGTTTTTGAGCAAAAAATCTTCATCAAATATGAAACATTCCCACAAAACGAAATAATATTAAAGCTAGTTTTAATACGCCAGCGAAACTAAAGAGAAGATCATAAGAAGATTTAATGACTTATCCAAATATACCCTTAAATTAATAAGCGAATAAAAAAATAAACACTTAATAGCGTTTATTTTTTTACATCTTTTTTTATTAGTTTTAATATGTGTAGCAACCATTCATTTCTTTATAAGAAGACATCATAGCCATTGTTTACCATGAACTTCAATATATGGTGTAAACTTTTTCCATACCACTACATATATGCTTTTTTTAATTGATTGGGATATCCTAGATCTAATATGGTTATAGCATTTATATCTTGTTTCTTCATTTTGGCTTCTAAATCTTTAAGTTCTCTTAAAGATATCTTTTCTTTTTCTTCTAGTGCTTGATAAATTTTATCTCAATCACCTTTATATTTAATAGCAAATCATATTAATATTATGTTCATTCCTACCTCCTACATACATATATGCTTTAAATATGCAAGATTTTTAAATAAAAAATATTATATATAAATATATTGCTCATGTTTTATCATGCAAAAAATAAAAAAACACCAATAATAGGTGTTTTAATTATTTAGTTTTCCTGAAAACACTAATCATTGCCATTGCCATTGAAAGTCCAGCCATTATAGTTAGTAAAACTAAAATAGTGAATCCCTTGTTATTAGATTGTGTTGTATTAGATGCAATGTTCTTATTTTTAGAAATTTGACCTTGTTTGACCTTGTTGGCTTGGTCTGCCTTGAATTGTTTTTCTTCATTTGTGTCAAATATTTCCCCGTGAATTACTTTAGTTTTTTCATATGGAGTTGTAACTTCTATATTTACATCAATTTTTCCGTTAACAGGATTAACAGAAGCGCTTATTTTTCCTAAAGTTGAAAATTTCATTTGAGGTATTTTAATTCCAGAATATTTACCTAATGAAACAGGATCTACTATTTCTTTTGCAATCTCTTTTGCTGTTTTCTTTCCTTGATTTTGAATTTTAACAGATTTAAAAAGTTTTTCAATAAAGCCTTCATTTATTTTTGCAATACTTGAAAAATCAAGTTTTGCAAGCCCTGCATGCAATGGGTCAATAGGATTTGAATCTATTCCTACATATATAACTCCATTTATTTTTTCAATAAATAAATATCTATTAGTATCATCGATAGTAGTGATTTTCTCATTGATAAGAGTTCTTAAACCTTTGCCTCTTGATCCTATAAAAATTGTTTTATCAATTTTATTTATAAATCCACCCGAAATATTAGATGTATCAGCTTTTCCATCTTTGTCTTTGGCAGCAGCGACTAATAAATCTTTTTCTAGTTTCATAATTCCATTGTTAAAAGTTCCTACATATAAAACATTGCCAATCTCTTTCATGAAACCACCACTCACATCTGTCTTATCGATGCTTCCATCAGATTTCTTTAATGCTGGTTTAAGTTGACCATTTTCTAATTTCATAAGTCCTTCACTATTTGTACCAACATATATAATTCCATTAAACTCTTGTATGAATCCATTTTGAACATTTGTTTTATCTTCTGAACCATTATTTTTTAATGCTGCTGGAACAAGTTCACCATTCTCAAATTTCATAAGTCCTTTATTTGCTGTTCCAACGTAAATGGTTTTACCTATTTCCTTAATAAATCCTTGGTTAACTTGAGTCTCATCAGGACTTATATTTGTGTTTTTATTTGTCTTATGTGTAATTGATTTAAATTTCCCATTTTCTAATTTTTTTAATCCTTGATCAGTTGTTCCTACATAAATAGTTTTACCTATTTTTTCTATAAAACCATCTTCTAGATTAACAGTTGAACCAGGAATTATTGGAACTAATTTATTATTCTCTAATTTCATAAGTCCATGGTTCGCTGTTCCTACATAAACAACACCATCGATTTCTTTTATGAATTTCCCTAATTGTTTACCACCGTCAATCATTTTTATTGGGGCATCCACAACTGGAGCCTTTGGTGTTTGCATAACTGAATTTGCATAAATATTCATGTTATTTAACTCAAAGCTATTTTTTATGAATGATTTCCCCTGTGCATTACTTTTATTTTCATTTAAATTTGCAGCACTAGTAGCAACTATTGCGGCAGGAACTATCATTGAAGCAATAACCCCCATTGACATCATAATTTTTTTATTTCTTTTCATTTATCTCCCTAGACCATTTTTAAAAATCAAAAATATCTTGTCACGCCAATAACAATGAAAATTTGATAATTAAAGTGGTATTTTTATTTGTTTTAATGTACACTAAAATACTTAAATACTTCTTATTTTCTTCTTACATTATTAATTATATTAATTTTTTGACTTATATCATAATTTAAAGTTGCAAAAATAGTGATTTAAACATCCAAAACCACATTTTTCTTTTTCAAATATTCTTTTTGATCTATATTTTTATATAAAAGATAAAGAAAAACTCAGGAATAATCCTGAGTTAAGCTATTTGTTATGTTCTAATTAAGCGTTAGCTTGTTTAGTAACAACAACGTTTTTAGCTCTTTCTTTTCCATCTACAGTTTCAACTTCGAATTCAACTGTGTCATTTTGGTATAGATTTCTAAAACCTGACCCTGAGATTGCTGAGAAATGTACGAATACATCTTCTCTACCTTCAACACCGATAAATCCAAAACCTTTAGTTTCATTAAAGAATTTTACTTTTCCTGTCATAATATATATCTCCTTCCATATGCTTACACACTTCTTGGAGCGTATACATAAATATATTATATAGTGTTTTAGAGTTATTATGACATTAATATCATTTATTTTTTAACTTTAATTTATTTACTTATATAAAAAGAGTGAAAATTGCATTAAAAAAACCTGCTCGCCAAAAACAGGTTTCTTGGTATTCAGTCAAGCCAATAACTGAATACATAATATTTATTCTGAGAGAGAATACATTTTAAAATGAAGAATTAAATTCATATTATTCAGACTTTAACTCATAACGTGAATGTGTATCGCCAAATAAACACAAGCACCATTTTAAAATGTTTTATATTAAATTATTAATACACGTAATTTTTCAATTACATTATTATTATACACATTTTTATTATCTTTTTTATCAGTTATATAAACTTTTTTTAAATTATTTTTATTTTATTCAAAATATACCCCTAAAATCTTAGACCTATTAAATTTTATGCTATAAGTAATAATATTGATGGTGTAAACTCATTTAACCTCACTATTAGAGCTTATTAAAACAAATTTTTAAGTTAAAATTAGAAGTTATTTGGACTTATAATTAAAACCCCTATTTTTCCCTTGTTTAAATTAATTAAACCCCTTTATTATTTATTCATTTTATCGCTCTAAAAATGGATAAAAATGCTCATTAATAATAAGATTACAGATCTTTTAACCATTCTTCATTAAATTAATTGCTTTATTAAAAATAAGCCTTTTTTTCTTTAAAAGATTAAAAAAACAAATGAGTCATTATGACATCATTGTTTTTCTATCATTAATTTTAAATTGTTTTAATGAATAATCTATCTCATAATAGTTTTTTGCTTTTATTTCTCCAGAAATAATTGCTTTTGCTAATATAGATTCGATATTTCTTTTAATGTATCTCTTAATTGGTCTTGCTCCAAATGCTGGATCATATGAATTATCAGCAATTGCGGAGATAGCTTTTTTAGAGAAAGTTAAACTAATTTTTTGTTCATTAACTCTTTTTATTAGTTTTTTAAGTTCTAATTCTACAATTTTAGTAATAACTTTTTCATCTAATGAGTTGAAAGGGGTAATCTCATCAATTCTATTGATAAACTCAGGACGAAGATATTTCATCAATATTTCTTTAGGTTTAATACGTTTTTTATCTAACATCTCTTGTGCACCTAAATTGGTTGTCATTATTACTATAGTATTTTTAAAGTTTACAAGTTTACCTTTTGAATCAGTGACTTGTCCATCATCAAGTATTTGTAATAAAATATTCAATACATCTGGATGTGCTTTTTCAATTTCATCAAATAAAACAATTGAATAAGGTTTTCTTCTAACTGCTTCAGTTAATTGTCCACCATCTCCATATCCAACATATCCTGGAGGAGAACCAATTAATCTAGCTACGGTATGTTTCTCCATATATTCAGACATATCCAATCTAATCATTGCTTTTTCTGTATCAAATAGATTTCTCGCCAATGCTCTTGCAACTTCTGTCTTACCAACACCTGTTGGACCCATAAATATAAATGAACCAATTGGTCTATTAGGATCATTAATATTTGCTTTTGATCTCAATATAGCATCAGTTACAAGTTCAAGTGCTTCATCTTGACCTTTAACAGATTCTTCTAATGAATCTTTTAATTTTAATAGTTTTTCTTTTTGTGACTCTAGTAAGTTGTTAAGTGGGATACCAGTTCATTTTGAAATAATACCCGCTATCTCATCAGCAGTTACAACTTCTTTAACTAAAGTATTATTATTTTCTTGTATATTGATTTGAGCTTGTTTAAGCTTTTCTTCAATTTCAGGAATTCTAGAATACATAATTTCGGAGGCATTCTCAAATTTTCCTTCAACTTGGAATCTATTTAATTCCGCTTTTGCTTTTGCCAAGTCTTCTTTAAGACTTTGTACACTTAGCACTACATCTTTTTCTTGTTTTCATTTATTAGTTAATTCCTCTTGGTTAGAATTAGCCTTTGAAAGTTCTTGCTCAATTTTAACTAATCTTTCTTTAACTGAATCTGTATCTTCTTTTGAAAGTGCAGCTTTCTCCATTTCCAGTCTAGCAATTAGTTGTTTTACTTTTTCTAATTCTTCTGGCATTGAATTCATTTCAGTTTGAATAGCTGCAGCAGCTTCATCAATAAGGTCTATTGCTTTATCCGGTAAAAATCTATCCGAAATATATCTGGATGAAAGTTTTACAGCTGATATCAATGCATCATCTTTAATTGTTACACCATGGAAAGTCTCTAATCTTTCCTTTAAACCTCTTAATATTGAAATTGAATCTTCTACCGTTGGTTCTGCAACAGGAATTTTTTGCATTCTACGTTCTAGAGCAGGATCTGACTCAATGTATTTACGATGTTCATCAAGTGTTGTTGCTCCAATTAAATGCATCTCACCCCTAGCAAGCATAGGTTTAATGATTTGAGCAGCATCCATACCACCCTCAGCATTTTTACCCATACCTATCAACGTGTGTATTTCATCAATAAAGATTATGATCTTCCCATCAGATTCTTTAACTTTCTTCATAAGAGATTTCATTCTTTGTTCAAATTGTCCTTGGTAACTTGCACCAGCTATCATAGATGGTAAATCTATTTCATACAATTCTTTATCTTTAAGGTTTTCAGGCACTTCGCCATTAGCAATCTTTTGTGCTAATCCTTCTACTATCGCAGTTTTACCAACACCAGGTTCTCCTACAAGAACTGGGTTATTCTTAGTTTTACGTGTGAGGATACGTATGATACGTCTAATCTCTTCATCACGCCCTATAACTGGGTCTAATTTATTACTTACAGCTTCATCAATTAAATTACGCCCATATTCTTTTAATGGGTCCTTTTCTGATTGATTTGGTGTGAAATTAAAATCCATATTATCCTCCTTTATATAGAACTTTTTATCTTTATGTTCCTAAACAATTATAACACACTTTTAGCACTCTTGACTTGTGAGTGCTAATTATTATTTATTTAAGTTTTTTTTCCTTATAGTTAATAAAAAACTACCTTTTGGGCAGTTCTTATATAAATATTTTATTCTTTAATATCTGTTTTAATTGGTTTTTCTTCAATCTTTTCATCATCTATTTCAATTGACTTTTCATTAATATCATCAACTTCAATTTCATCATTTGAAGTTTCTTTCATTTCTTTCGTTTTATCTTCTAAAATAATTTCTTGCCCATTAGAATCTAAAAGTTTAATTTCTTTAGTTTCAGTTTTTAAGATTCTTGTAATTCTCTCTTTAAGCTCTTGATATTCCGCTTTCTTTAAAAATCCATTTTCATTTAGATATTCAATTTGTTTTATTGCTTCTGATTTTGATGGTTTGGTTGCTGTAACTTTTTTAAATGCAAGTAGTACTGCACCAAAATTAATTAAACATCCAAAGTTAATCAATCATGGTCATATTGATCACACGTGTGCAATATCCAATATTGCCATAATAATCATTACAGCAGAAACACCCAGTGTTGTACCAAATGAAATTGTAATAATTTTTTTGGTTGATTTATTTAATTTTAATGAAAAGAATATAATTGCAACTGCAAGTATTAATACTGATATTGCTATTAGTATTCCTCCCATTGCTGCTGCACCTTTCTCGCCTATATAAATAAGATTGTCAGCATCTGCATTTATTCCCTTTGTATTTACGTTTCCTCTTGTACTATATCCCTTACCCGCAACAAATACAAATATTGCTCCAAGGAAGATTGTAATCATAGCTAAAATTCATAAAATGAAGTTGATCACTATTAGTAATTTTGTTTTTTTATTCATATTTCCATTATACATTATTAGTCATATAATACTATTATGAGACCATTAACATTAGAGGTTATAGCACAAAATATAGATGACGTAAAAGCTATAAATAAATCAAAAGCAAACCGCATTGAGTTATGTTCCAATTTAGAAGTTGGTGGATATACCCCTGATATAGAATTAATAAAAGAGGCCAGCGAAATTTCTAAAATACCAATCATGGTTATTGTTCGTAATCATTCAAATACTTTTGAAATAAATGAGGAACAACTAGACGAGATTATTAAACAAGTAAAAGAGATTAATAAAACCAATGTACATGGAATTGTTTTTGGAGCGATATTAAATAAGAAAGTAAATAAAAAAGCTCTTGAAGCAATAATTAAAAATGTAAAAAATAAAGAAATAACTTTTCACAAAGCTTTTGATTATATAGAAGAGAAAGAATCTGAGGCTCTTTATTTATATGAACAAGGAGTTAATAAAATATTAACCTCAGGTAAAGAGGGTAATCCTATCAATTTTTTAAACAAACTGAAACAAACAAGTAAATCTGGAATAGAAGTTTTAATAGGCGGTGGAGTAACGATCAATAATAAAGATATCTTAATTAAAAATGGTTTCAAGAATATACACATAGGTCGCGCAGCAAGAAAGAATAATTCTTGGAATTGCGATATTGATATTGAAAAAATTAATGCATTTACTATTTAATCTTTCTATAAAATACAATAGTATTTTTTACTCACTAATTCTTTAAGAGTTATAATATTTTTATAGTTTAAAAAGAGAAAGGGGTGACATGACATTTTATATTATCATGTTTATTGTGTGAATATTAGTTGCAATTTTATCAATTATTATAGAAATGCACACTATTCAACAAGTTGGTTTTGCTAGTTGTATTGCTGCTATAGTTGCACTTATTGTGCATTCTGTAAAAAGTGATATGTACTGACCAGAGTTTGTAGCTTATGGTGCAACTTGAGCAGTTTCGTGAGTTGTATTATTCTTTGCAATGGTTAAGTTTAGGCATAAGCTGCATGATTCAGAAGACGGATTCCTAGATTACATTGGAAAAGAAGTAATAGCTGATGAAGGCAATATTGATAAAGACTATGGACAATTAAGTTTTGGAGATAAAGTCTTTAGATTTAAATCAACAGATAAAATTAAAAAAGGTGACACCATAATTATTAAATCAATAAAGGGTGTAACTATAACCGTAAATAAAAAGGAGAATAAATAATGGGAATCATTATTGGAATTATTGTAGGTATATTAGTACTATTAGTTTTAGTATTTATTGCAACAGGAATAAAAATTGTTCCTCAAACACATGTATATGTTGTGGAAAGATTGGGTTCATTTAAAAAGACACTTAAAAATGGTGTTACATGAATTTTCCCATTGATAGATAGAATAGTTTTAAAAGAAACGTTAAAAGAAAGAGTGTTGGATTTCCCAGCGCAAGATGTTATTACAAAAGATAACGTTACAATGAAAATTGATACAGTTGTTTATATGCAAATAACAGACCCTAAGTTATATGCTTATGGTGTTGAAAATCCAGTTGGAGCTGTAGAAAACTTAACAGCTACAACATTGCGTAATTTAATTGGTGATCTTGAATTAGACCAAACACTAACTTCAAGGGATACAATTAATGAAAAACTAAGAGCAATACTTGACGATGCTACTGATTCATGAGGTATCAAAATCTTGCGTGTTGAACTTAAAAATATTCTTCCACCAGAAGATATTAGACGCGCTATGGAAAAACAAATGCGTGCTGAACGTGGTAAACGTGAAAAAATCTTAGATGCTGAAGGGATTAAAGAAGCAGATATTCTTAACGCTGAAGGTAAGAAAAGATCAGCAATTCTAAGAGCTGAAGGTGTTAGAGAAAAAATGATTCTTGAAGCCGAAGGTAGAAAACGTGCAATTGAATTGATTAATGAATCAAATCCTACACAAGCATCATTACTACTTAAATCATATGAAGCATTAGTTGATGCATCTAATTCAGATTCTTCAACAATTATCCTACCTTCTGATTTAACAAATGTAGCAACAATGGCTGCAACATTCAAAGCAACAAAGGTAGCAAAGCCTGCGAACGCTAAGACAAAAACAAAAACTTCTACTAAGAAGTCAACAAGTTCAAACCTTGCAAAAATCATGGAAGAATTTAAAAAATAAATAACATCCAATGGATGTTATTTTTGTACCTTTTTAACCACTTCAATTCATCCATCATAACGATCTTTTTGAATCTTCATATTCCCATAAATTTCTCCACCTAAAATAAATTGTTTTGTGATTGAATATCTAATACCATTCACTTCACCTTTTGTTATATCGCCAATTGCATCAATAGATTTTTTAGATAATAACATTCTGTTCTCAGGAATGTGAGCTCCACCTTTTTCTTTTGGTCAAATATATGTACCCATTGGTTCATCTTCATTACCGAAACAATCGATATTTTCGAATCTGTCTCAGCTTCATGTTTTCTTCATAATTACTCCCTAGTTCTTTTCATCAGTTCAAGTGTATGTTTAGCATCACTCAATCCACGGTGATCTTCTTTTGTAGCCAAATCTAAATCAACAATCAATGATTCTAATTTATATGTTTTCCTGTTAGGTCATTTTTGTTTAAACAATTTAATTGTGTCAAATCACTCAGTTTCAATATAATCGATTGAGTGTTTCATTAAATTGGTTCTAATAAACCCTTTATCAAATGGTGCATAATGTGCATAGACATTTAAATTACCAGCAAAATCCTTAAGCAATTTAAGCGCCATACTCAATGGAATACCACTCTCTTTAAGCATAGCATTAGTGATTCCTGTTAAATTTGTTATAAATGGCGGAATATTACGTTCAATCTCGATTAAGTATTCAAATGTATCAATAATCTCCATTGTTTGCCCGTTTACTTTAATAGCAGCAATTTCTATAATATCCTCTGTTTTTGGCGATAGTCCAGTAGTTTCAATATCTAAAACTAAAAAATCTTTTCCTTTATTAATCATATTTAACCCCTTTATTATTAAATTAATTATAAACAAAAAGAACCTCATAAACCCTAGATATAAAAAAACACAGCATTCGCCATGTTAATATATCCCACTTTTTCTCTAAATCATCTTAAGAAAATACAAAATAAACTAATAAGGAGTTATAGAATACCATCAACGATTTTGAAAGCTTTATTTAAAAAAATTTGTTTTTCAATAGATGAAAAGTAGGATGCGCCAATAATTTCAATCAAAATTAGCACACTTTTATTATACACTTTTTTGTATATACAAGTTATTTTATATCAAGCACAAGCAATTAAAAAAACACCACGATGGTGTTATAAATCTCCAAGTAATTCATTCATAAATTCTTCATCAAGATTTTGAGTAACAATTTCTTTTTGTTCAGGTATTTTAGTTTCCCTATCATTTTCTTTGATGATGGGTTCATTATATATTTCTTCTTCAACCTCAATTATGTCTTCAACACTTTGTTGAACTAATGTATTTGAATTAAGGAGTTCATCCATGAAATCTTTATCCAATGATTGTCTATGGAGTTTTGTCTCCTCATTTAATAAAGTGACTTTCTTTGATTTTTCAATAATTTTTGGTTGAATTTCCAACTTTTCTTCAAGACCCATAGAATTTAATAATTCATCAGCATAGTTATCATCGTAGTTACGATTATGAAGTTTTGCTTCTTTATTAACTGTTGCTTTCTTTTTGTATTGAGCTTTCGCATTAGTAGATCTTGCATGTTTGGTTGTGATATTATCCACTTTATCTAAACCTCATAATTTTAATAATTCTTGAGAATATTTTTCATCTAGTTTTTCAGAATAAAGTTCTTTATTATTTTGTTTAACACGTTTGATTTTTTTATATATTTTATTATTTGTTTGTTTGAAAGATTTATCTTCCACCTTTTGAAATTTCTTTTCAAGATCATTAATAACATCTTCAGAAGATTTTCCATTAAATATCGATTCTTTCAATATTTTTTCTATTTTTAATCTTTCTTTATATTCTGTTTTCATAAATTCTACAAATCTTGAAGTTGAATTTATAAATGCAGTTAATAATAAATAATTTTTATTATCTCCTGTATCAGTAAAAGCTAAAGTCATATCAACTTCTCCTAATGAAATATTAGCGATAAATATTTTTTCTTTTTTATAAGTTGCAAATATTTTTGTCGTTCCACAAATAACCGATCTAATAAATTGAGAATATTCAACTTTTTCTTTATTGAGACCTAATCTTTCATTGAGTTTTAAATGAGCATGATCTGTTAAGTATACGCTTTTATCTTCAAATTTTGCTTTCGATTTAATCTCCAGAGAACCTAATGATAAAGTTTGTTCTGTAAATTTTTTTATAATATGGTTTGTTAATTTTAATTGGTTAAGAGTCATATATAATATTATACATTTTACCCATATTTAAAAGTACATAATAAAAAACGAATCAAGTATGATTCGCTTTATTATTTATATTAGTATAAAGAGTGCCATGTCCCCTAAATACTGTTTATACGTTAAAGAAATGAATTGTACCTTTGCCAGAAAGTACATATATTTTGAATTTTATCTTTACGAGATAAAAAATCTCGCATTTATATATTGAGATAATATATCCATCTTTAATTCAACTTTATTTTTGAGGAAGACAAAAAAGTTGAATTTATTCCAATAATGATAAATGAAAAAAATCACTACAAGAATGATCATAATGCTTTTTAACAATCCACAATATTAAAATGTTGTATTGTTTATTTGCATTATTTTTTATAAAACAGCGTCTTCCAATTAAATTATACCCTTAAATTCTTTTGTTTTAAAGGGGATAGCCTTCTGATGAAATCGCTAAATTAATTTATTTTAGATATTGGATATTGGAAGCAAATATATTTTTTAAAGGCCAACCAATATAAAACAACAATCACAATAAATTTGTTTATATTTAAATTTGTATTAAAAAAATATTATTTTTATTTATATATAACAAAATATAACATTTGAGTTCATTACTATATTTTTATTTTTTTGAGGTATTAGCACTTATTTTTGATTATTTCATAAAAAAATAAATAAAAATTCAGGCAAAAATTCACATACTTGGCTGTTATTTTTTTATAACTTAGAAAAAAAATTCCAGAAAACATACTTATTAGATTAAAAAATGCATTTTTATTTTTGAGGGTGTCTTATACTCAGTAATTTCATGATTTTTCTTATAAAAAGCACCATATAATTTAAATGTCCTAATTTACATATAGGATGTTCGGATGATTATTAAAAGATATATTAACTAACTTAGGAATTTAGTTAATGAAAGTTCGCAAAATATCTTTTCAATAAATATGGGAAACTCTTTTCAAACCATATCTGAAGTTGTCAAGTTTAAAGATAAATGCAAATTATGTTGTTAAATATAAGAATGGTAATCTAAATGTTTACACCTAACTAAGAACACATACTATTAGATTATTAATATATTAAAATGCATGATTTATTTTTGTTAATTATTTTCGCCTTTAATTAACACACATCAAATTAAAAATAATTATTTTAGAATTTATTTACTTATTACAAACAACATTAAATACTTTTACTTAAAAAACTTTTATATAAATGCAACAAATAAAAACGTTGCTAAAAGAACATTAATTATAATGTTCTTTTTATTTTATATCCAGAAGTTTCATAATGGTTTTATTACAAAATAATGATCACTATTTAAAAAAGAAACTCATGTGAGTTCCTTTTATTTTTTTATTTAAAGTCTCTTCCTAAGTATTTATACACTACTAATCCAGCAAGAGAAATAGCGATAATTGTTCATACAACATATACAATTACAGGTTTAACCCATGGTGTTTCTGTATAGTATGTTAATTTTAGATCTGATTCATATAGACCCATTTTAACTAAAGCTTCAGGTTTTTGTCATAAAGCCCCATTAAATACTGAAGAATCATCTTTGAATTTTTTAACAAGTAAGTAATTGAAAGCAGGGATTTTCTCCAAATTAGTATTATCATTTGTGTTTTCTGTTCATGAGAATCCTATTTTATTCATATTTATTATTAAACCACTAATTGCTTTATCATATGTATCTCAACTTTTACTTCCTGTTCATATTGCTGGGTTGCTATAAATTTTATTAGCATCCTGTATATTATTAGAAATTGTTTTTCCACTTGAATTTTTACTTCTGAACCCTTCTGGTTTAAAGTAAAGTAAACTATAGTCTTTACCATTTATGTTAACTTGCATCGAATTATTTTGAAAGTTATTATCTGAATTAGATTTTCAATCAGTTACATTAATTAAAGACACATTCTTTGTTTGGAATGCTGAGTAAAATTTAATTAATTGTTGATAAACATCAATATAAGCAACATACTTATACCAACCCTTATCTTGCTCTTCAATTGCAGCTTTAAGAGTTGTACCATCTTGATCATATATTCTTCCGCTATTATAAGTTGTTGTACCATCTTCTTTTATTGCAATTACATTTTCTTGTCTTGCACCTGAAGAAATTTGGCCATTACCTAAAGGTGAAAGAATGAATGACGTAATAGAAAATATAAAGGGTATTAATATTGCTGTAACCAATGTTGCAATCTTACCGAATGAAGAAGCTACAAAAGTAATGACTGAAGACATGATTATTGTAATGATTAAATTCCCTATAAATAAGGAACCAGCAAATTTTATTTTTTGAGTTCCACTGGCATTTGTATCTGCTAATGATATTATAATTCCAAGTAAAAAGATGAAAACTGAAAAGAATAATATATGTGCATATAAAGCAAGGAATTTACCAATGATTATTTTAATTCTTTTTATTGGTTTAGCAACAATGATCAACTCAGTACCATCTTCTTCCCCATCTTTAAAAATTGTTATTGCTTTTGTTGCCACATATAATGGTCCAAATACAAATGGGAATAAATAGTAGTAAGCTAATAATCCATCAATAACAGCTGCATCTGATTCATTATTTGCAATTTGTATACCCAATGTTCCACCAAACACTATTGTTAATGCTAGTGGTATAAAAATTGTAGAAAGTTTTCTAAAACTTGAACGTAAAAGATACCTTGTATATTTAAACATCTTTGCCCCCTTTCAAAGATTTAACCGGTGTTGCTTCATCATCTACAGAACCCAAGAAAACATATTTTCTGTAAACCTCTTCAAGTGAGTTTTGGTTATTCTTAAATGTATTTATTTCTAACCTAGATGTTGATAATAAATTCATTAATTTTTTTGCCTCTTTTTTATCTTTAAATTTGACCATGCACCCATCACTTAATTTTAGGTACTCATATTTATGTCTTTTAAAAAAGTTAATTAATGCTTCTTCATTTGATGCTTGAATTGAATATTCTAAATTAGAGTCTCCAATTGCATCTTCAATTTTGCCAGTGAAAACAACCTTTCCACCATCAATAATGGTAACTGCATCAATATACTTATCTAACTCAGTTAAAATATGTGATGATATCAGTATAGCAACACCTTTTTCTTGTAATTTTTTCAAAGTTTCAAAGAAGTCAATCCTTGCTTTTGGATCAAGGTTAGCAGCGGGTTCATCCATAATAATTATTTCTGGGTTATGAACCAATGCTTGTGCAAGTAAAACTTTTTTCTTTTGCCCTGATGAAAAAGTGTTTGGGTTTCTATTCTTTAATTTTTCTAAACCTATTTCTTTAAGGACGTTATCAGCAAATTCCTTCGCTTCTTTCATTGATAACCCTGATAAATATGACATATAAACTATATATTTGTAAGTTGAATATCCCTTTGGAAACTTAGCTGTTTCTGGAATATAGCCAACTTTTGATTTAGCTTCTTCTGATAAATGTTCTAAACCAAAAATATTAATTTCTCCTTGAAATTTAGCATAAGCTCCAATCAAAGATTTAATTGTTGTTGTTTTACCCGCTCCATTAGCGCCAATAAATCCATGAAATTCTCCAGGATAAACATTAAAGTTTACATTGGAAACTGCAGCTTTCTTTGCCCCTTTATATTTTTTAGTAAAATTCTTAACTTCTAACGCTGGTATTCTTTTATTCATATATACTCCTTAATAAATTACTACGAAATCTTGCCCTGAATGAGCTAGCATGCTGTTTGTCATAAATTGTTTTTTAAATATAATGTTAGGAAATTCTTTTTCGAGTTTTAAAATAACTTTATTAGCTATTGAATCAGTAATATCCGAACAAATTAAATTTACTTGTTTTTTATTTGCAATTATTTTCTTAATAAGTGCAGTTCCATTTAAAGAAACTTTATTTTTAATTCATTGCCCTTGCTTTCAATCCATTCTTATTTTTACTTTGGCAGTTTTAATTAACATTGCAAATAATGTATGAATCCTACCTTTTAAGTTTAATGTTCTAGAATTTAATACAACTCCACTCATTTTAACTTCCTTATTAAGTTTCGTAATTTGTTTCTCTATTTCTTCCAATGTTAAAGGTTGATCTAAAATCTTCTTAACATCTTCTTTATTGGTAAATAGCGAAGTGCCTTCTAAAATTAAAATATTATTTGATTGATTTTGATTACTATAAGCACTTCATTGACCGCTCATAGACTTTGGAATTGTAAAAATGATTGTTTTTTCATCATTATTCAATAAATATTTTTGTTTTAATTTTTCAAACGAAAGATAAGCTGTTGTATTGTTTTTCTTTGAGATAATATCCACTACATGTTCTTTATTATTTGTATCCTCGAGGTTATTTATGAAGACTGGGAATGATTCGAATCATTCTTCATTTCTAATTAGTGAACTATCTATTAATATTTTCATCAATTCACCCCCTCTTCATACCTCTTATTCCTACTATAGGAATAACTCTGGGTGTTTTTTTAATATATTCAATATATTTTGGATCATGTTTAAATGTTTTTCACATCCCTTTTTCCAACATTGGTAGACCTGAAATTTTATAAATCATCATCATGATAAATAATGGTCCAATAATTGAAATCCAAACTAAATGGTTATCTGTAGAAAGAACAACAAATATAAAATTAAAAATTCAAAATGTGTATTCTCCAAAGTAATTTGGATGTCTTGAAAATTTTCATAATCCATGTTGAATAAATTCACCTTCGTTTTTTTGTAGAAATGTAAATTTTTGTATATCTGCAATAGTTTCAAAAGTTAAAGTAAATATGGCACCAACAATACCAATTAATGATAATAAGTTAAATTGATCATTACCTAGTAAAACAACAAAATACGAAGGTAGAGAAACAACAAATACCGTTATGGCTTGAATTATCCAAAATGCAAAGAATTTATAAAAATTATTCCTCATTTTATCAAATCGATGATCCACCTTTTCTTTCAATATTCTAATAAATAAAAATGCTCCTAATCTAATTGATCAAGCACCTACTAAAATAAGAGCAATAATGGAATTAATACCAAAGCTTTTGCCTAATAACATTGATGCAATCAAAGTAATAGAAAAAGTACTTGCATATGTAATATCTGTAAATAAATCTTTTTGAATTAAATACGCAAATATAAAAAATAACATATTTATTGATATAGAAATCGAAAATATAATTAATAATTCTAAAATAAAACTCACAAAACCTCCTCAATATTTACTGATATACCTGTATATATTAATTATATCACTTGTATATACAGAAAATGTTGTTTATTACATATTTTTAAATAAATATAGTTAGTTAGGAGATATATTTATTGATTTGGTTAATGTTTTAAATTAAATAATATTTATTTTTATTTAAAAAGGTAATAAAAAAAGATTTGCATTCACAAATCTATTTTTTATATTAATTCTTTAACCATTTTTATAATATTTTGAGTATTAAATCCATGTTTTTCATAAATCACATCACCTGGTGCGGAGTGACCAAACTCTTTTGCTAATTGAGCGTTAATCTTATTATATTTAGATAATCTAAATCAATATGAATCTGATGAAGCTTCAATAGCAAACATAGGTGCTTTATCTAATAGTAATTTTTTTACAAGTTTCTCATCATTAACAAGTCTTTGAAGGTTAGGAACAGAAATAACTCTTGCATTTATACCTTCTTGTAATAATTGTTTTTGGGTTTTAATAGCTAATTCTACTTCAGAACCAGTTGCTAGTAATGTTACTTGGAAATTTTCAACATCTTTAATAATATAAGCCGCTTCTAAATGACTTGATTTTAAAGAGTTAAATGATTTAATTGGTTGACGACAAGCAATGATTGCAACTTGCTCTTTCTGTGTATTTAAAGCATATTGAAATGCCGCTCTCATTTCAGACTCATCACAAGGTCTAATTACTGTCATATTAGGTATTGCACGTAACATTGGTATTTGATCTATTGGTTGATGTGTTGGGCCATCACCACCAACTTGATATGAATCATGTGTAAATACATGAATGGAAGGAATATTCATTAATGCACCCATTCTTATTGCTGGTTTCATATAATCAGCGAACGCCAAGAATGTAGCATCAACAGTTCTCATTCCACTAGCGAGATAAATACCATTATTGATTGCTGCCATTGCAAATTCTCTAATTCCATATTTAATATTTTTGCCACCATCTTTAACATCTTTTGAGAAACCAACTTTTGTAGCAGCTTTTAGATCTGCTGAACCACCTATAAAATTAAATGTTTGACACTCTAAATATTCCATAATAGGAGCAATGTAATTTCTTGTAGCTACATCACTTTCTTTAATTTCAACTTTAGATAAATCAATCTTAAATTCATCTTTTTGAATATCATTTAATTCTTTATATTCTTTTGGAAATTTTTCTTTATACTCTTTCATCATTTCTTTTCATTCTGCATATTTTTTATTTTTTGGTTCTCAAAGTTTAGAAGCAAACTCATAAATGTCATCATCATATGCAAAAGGAACTTTATTTTTCAGTCCTCATTTTTCCTTAAATTTAATAGTTTCTTCTTTATCTAATATCCCATTATGACCACTACTTGTATTTTCAAAGGGTGTTCCAGGGGCGATGGTTGTATGAACTTGAATAAATGAAGGTTTTTTAGATTTTTTTGCCAATTGAATAGCATTTGAAATATTATCGGCGGTTGGTTCAGTAACTTCAAATGTATCAAATTTTTGTGATTTGAAGAAGTCGATAATATTAATATCATTAACTTCTTCTGTCCTTGAATCAATTTGTACTGAATTAAAATCTTGGATAATTATCAATTTATCCAATTGCATTGTACCGGCTAATTGAATAGCTTCTAAAGCAACCCCTTCTTGTAGACAACCATCACCATGTAATGCAAAGATATTATGGTTCATAATAGGTAAATTTGGTTTATTGTATTTTGTAGCTAAATATCTTTGAGATATAGCCATACCAACTGCCATAGCAACACCTTGACCTAGTGGACCGGTTGTTGCATCTACATAATCCAGCATATCCACTTCTGGATGTGATGGTGTTTTCGATCCATAAATTTTATGATTCTTCATATCTTCAATACTTAACAATCCAAGAAAATGCAAGATTGAATATTGAGACATAGAAGCATGTCCTGCTGACAAAATAAATTTATCTCTATTAATTCATTTTGGATCTTCTTTTACAAATTTTAATGATTCCCCTATTATTGAATATGTAATTGGCGCTGAACCAATAGCCATACCAATATGTCCTTGACCTGCTTTATTTATAGAATCTAATGCTATTGAACGCATTGAATTTATTAATTTATTTTTCATTATTTCTCCATATTTATTTTTATATTTTTACCTATTGCAAACGACTTATTTTCGCTAATAGATTTTTGTGTTTCATTAGCAAATTCATATGCTAACATTTTATCCCCAACAGTTGTGCGACCACCACGTTGTACGTGACCCAAAATATTAGGTCTTGCTTGCATTCCCAATTTAGAAATCTCTTCTGCATATTCATGTATTGAATATTTCATTTTTTCCATTATTAAAACTGTTGCAGTTCCTTTTTCATCATGAATTTCTTTTATCTTTTGCGCTAATTCTTTAGGTGTCATTAGCTGATTATTTGTAACAGCTATATCAGCATGAGATAATTTAAGAGATAATTCGGTTAAATCAGGACATTGTCTTCCCATTATTTCAACTAAGGAAACATATCCATGAGCATTGACTGAATAATAAATACGATTTATTGACTCAACCACTGTATTTAAAGCTGTTCTAAATCCCAATGTTTGAGATGTATAATTAACATCATTATCTACAGTTAAGGGAACAAACGATATTTTTACTCCATGTTTAGCAAGATTTTGTGCTAATTTATACGAACCGTTCCCACCCAATAAAACAATATGATCAAATTCTTTTGCATTCATAATTGTTTGATTCATTATTTCTTGGTTTCCAATAAATTCTGGAAATCTACCACATCCAATAATTGAAGATGGTGTGTCTAATAAATAATTAGGATTTTTAATATTAAGTTTTTTTGTTTTATTTTTCCATAAATTTCTCACTCCATAAGGTGAATAATAGAATTCAACATCTTTTTTAGAGAATGATTGTCACAAATGATAAATAAAATCATTTATTCCAGGCGCATCTCCACCAGATGCAATCAATAATATCTTTTTCATCTTCCCCACTTTCTTTTGATGTATTGTTTATATTTAAATACTCCTATTGTATTCAAGATAAATTTACATTCATAATTTTTTTAGTTATTTTTTCTTTCTCAGTTGCACTTATTTTTAAGTGATTGGATTTAGTATCTAGATATTCTTTAATATCTGAAAGATAACAAACACTCTTATTTTCATTGTTGATTATTTTTAATGAATTATCCAAAATTGGACAAACTACTTCAATGCGGTATTTATTATTTAATTCTAATTCTAGATTTTTCTTAATTTCTTCATATCAAGAGTAATTAATATTATCAACATCTTTAATATGCTTTCCCTTAATTAAATATGGAGCATTCCCAGTAAAGATGATTTGTTCCGATCTTTTTGCTGAAACAATATCAGTAACAAGGAAAATATTTGTACCTTTTATAATTATTGCTAGAATTATTAAATTATTATTCAAGCGTCTATTTTTAAAAGAAGTATTATAAAAAAGTAATTCATCTTCATTTTCAAATTTATTGAGAAATTTTTCAATTTCTTGAACAACAACGTCATCTTTTTCTTTATTATCTATTTGTAAAATTTTAAATACAATTAAACAAATTAATAGTGCGGTAATCACACATCCTACAGCTAAAAAAGTAGTAGAAATACTATTCATACCATCCTCCTTTTATAATTTCTATCGTTTTATATAAAGAGTTATAATATTTTAATTTTAACTCTTTAAAGATCTCGGTATTTTTTGTTTTTTCGGTCTTATTTTCAAAAATTTTGTCAAAAAAGAATCATTAATGATTCTAAGAAGCTCTATTTTTAATCTTGTGATGAATACACATTCATAAAAGAGGGATTTGAACCAAGAATAAAGGAATTGATGAAATTAAACTTATAATAACAATACCAAGCCCTGGTTCTTGTCATTGGTCAGCAATTTTACCTGATCAAAATATAGTTCATAGAACTCCACACATAATTACTAGAGTTGAAGAAATTCATGAAAGTGAACTTGTATTTTTACTTTTAATGACTTTGAATAATTGTGGGAAGAATGGTAAACCTGTACAACAACTCGCAATTATAACTATTACATATTGAACTCACTCTGTCATTTGTAAATTCAAAATTCAAATAATAATTGAAGTTGATAATATTCCAGCTAGAATTAATGAAAAACCAATAAATGTTTTTGTTTTATAAATATAACGCATGATTGGAAACATCATTAATGTAATAACAAAGTTTGCTGCTCAACCTGGATATGCTTTGTTTGCTATTGCAATTGTTGAAATTGTTCAAAGAGCTGAACCAAATGCAACTGATGCAAATGTAAATTTTGATAATTGACTTACATCTTTTGTTCTAACAGTCTTAACCATTTGCGGGAAATACATTAAGATTCCCATTGTGGTTGCTAATCAACCAAATACTTCATATCACATCATAATTACCTACTTTCTTTTTCTACTTGTTCAAGTGTGGGGATAGATTTATGTGCGCCTAGACGAGATATTGTGATCTCTGCAGCTTGCATTCCAAATTTGATAGCTTTTTGAATGTTATTTGTACTATAAAATTCTTCAACAAATGCTCCAACAAATGTATCACCAGCAGCTGTTGTATCTACTGTTGTAATTTTTCTAGATTTAAAGTGTTCTTGAATGTTGTCCATTGAAAGGGATACACCATTTGCACCTAACGTTGTAATAATATTTTTGCAACCTTTTGCTCTTAGGGATTCAGTTGCGTTTTCAATATCTTCTAAATTATTAACTTTTTGATTTGAGATATATTCTAACTCTGTTTCATTTAAAACTAATCATTCTATTTTATCAATTCACTCTTGTTTAAAACTTACCGCTGGTGATGGATTTAAAATAATTTTTTTATCTAATTTATGTGCAATTTCAATAGTTTTATCCATTAATCAAGCATTGGTTTCTAATTGCATTAAAACTACATCATTTTCTTTAATTGCAGTTGTTAAATTGTCTAAATCTTTTTCAGAGAAGTCGTGGTTAGCTCCTCCATTGATAATAATCATATTATCTTTTTGCGTTTGAGATACGGTAATAGATGCCATACCTGTTGGTTTTGTTTCTGAATATGAAATATACTTTGTTTCCATTCCTTCAGCATTGAGATAATCAATTATTTCTCCTCCATATTTCTTACCCACTTTTGCAAATAAAGATACTTTATTGTTACCCCTTGCAAGTCTTTTAGCTGCAAGTGCTTGGTTAGCACCTTTACCTCCATTATTGATTAAGAAATCTGATGTTAGAATTGTTTCTCCTTTTTTCGGGAATTCATACACGTAATTTACATAATCTATATTGATACTTCCTACTACTAATAAATTCATAATTTTCTCCTTGTACAACCTAATTATATGCTTTAAAAAAACGGAAATCAATCCCGTCTATATGGCTTTTAAATTTTGAAGTTTTTTGTCTTGTTATAGAACAAAATATCTAAGTTAGTCAATACCCATGCAATAACTTTACCATCTTGCCCCATATATTTTTGAGTAATGGTAACAACGTCTTCACTTTTCCATTCTACGTAGTTTGGTTCACTTTGGAATTTCAATTTTTCTTCCACTTCAAAAATACACACACCATTGTATGCTAATAATTTAGGTAATTGGTTTTCTGCATCAAGATCTCCTTGAATATTCTTATCAAGAATAGTATATGACTTAGCTATTATTCTATTTCTATGTTTGTAAGTTTCCTGAAAAATTGTTTTTTCACCATCAATATAGTTCAAAAAAGAAATGGGTATTTGGTTTTTGGTTATTCTTTTAAAATCTAAATCATCTGATGATATTAAATGCGTCATTCCAAACATTTTATCCATGTTATTAATAACAAAATTACCAACTCCATTATTATTGGAAATTAATTGAGCTTTTTTTAATATTTCTAATGCTGATCTTGCAGTGTGTCTATTGCAATTAAATTTAATCGCCAAAAATTGTTCACTAGGTAATTTATCCCCAACTTTAAACTCTAGATTTTGAATTTTAAGTAATAAGTATCTTAAAATATAATTTTTCATAGTTGTATACATAACAAAATTATATAGTAATAGATTATCAAAAATTGTTGTTATTAAAAATTAAAGAGAAATTCTCTTTAATTAATTATTTTACCTTTGATTTTTCTTTCACTTTTGTAAAACCAAGTTTAGCTAAAGTTGTGTTTAATGTTGCTGATTTAGGGATTTTAAATTCTTCATGATTTTCCATATTCATTAATATACGCTCTTCTTTATATTCATGAAAAATAACTATATATCCATTTGTGATTTTAATTGTTTCCTCATAATTAATTGTTGATTCAAGTGTGATTCCAGAATCAACTAGAGTTACTACAAACTCTCTATAAATATCTGTACCTTCAATAAATAAAATATCATACAACTCTCTTCAAGTCATTCCTTTTTCTTCGAAATCCTTGGCTAACGCTCTAATTAACAAAATATAAAATGGTATTGTTTTGTGTTTAATCATTATACATTTCCTTTTACATCAAATTTACTCAATATATCTTCAAAGGTGTGTTTAAGTTTTATATCCTCATTGAATATTGGCGCAAATCTATATGCATTAACATTCATAATCATAATAAGTTTTTGCCTTGTTCTAGAAAGTGCTACATTTAATCTTTTGATTTCTTGTAACTGTATTTTATATTTAGCGCTTGTAGGTAACCTTTTGTATTTTCTTGCATAAGTTGTATTTAAAAATACGATATCTGCTTCAAGACCTTGTAATTGATCAATAGTACCATGTGTAAACGACGCAAATTTTTTTTCTCAATATTTTATTTTGGAATTTTGTTTTCTAAAAAAATGTTTATATTGATCTTTGTAAACAAACATAATCATAATATCTAAAGTAGAAGCATCTTTTACATTCCTTGAAACAAAACTTAATTGCTCCATTAAAACGTCAATTTCCTTATCGTTAACCTTAGACATATTCGATAGAGTTGTATCAATTCTATGTGTTCCATCATTATCCAATAAAATTAAATTTGCCCGGTTATACATTTCCACTAATTTCATTTCTTTTTTTGAATTCCTAAATACAATAGGTTTTATTTCAGCAACCCTTGATTCAATTTGATTATCATAAGCGATAGGATTATAAAGATTGAGAACATATTGTGGTGATCGATAAGTGGTTTTAAACATTAATTTATTATTATCTTTTGAATATAATCTTTTGAATACAGATTCAAAAAATAATTGATCAAATATATTTTTTTCTTTCTCATTTAACTCTTCATAAAAACTACCATAACTAGCTTTATTAATTGGTATTGGTGCAAGTTGCATATCATCTCCAACTAATATTATTTGTTTAGCATAAAGTGCATACCTTAAAACATCAACAATGGTGGATTTAGAAACCTCATCCATAATCAAAATTGATTCATCAAACTTATAACCTTTTTCTAATTTTTTTTCTAATTTAGCACTAGTGATTGTCCCTGCATAAAGCGAAGGATGTGAAAAACCTTTTGGAGTAGAAAGGAATCTCTTCGGTCCAGCTTTAGCTCCGAATTCTTTTTTAAGTAAATATTGTAGTTCCCCTTTATCGGGTGCATATTTTTTAAGTCTTTCTCTAATATTTCTAACAAGCAAAGCATCACGATCTGCATATTCCCTATTATTATCTCCATAAGAAGACTTTTCCAAAATCATTCCTGAATAATTTTTAGATGCAGGAGTGTGCGAAAGATTATTGATTACATTATTTAATGCAGCATGAGTTCTAGAAGCTAAAATAACTCTTTCTTTTCTTTCATAAACAAAATGTTTAATTAATTGTGTGATTGTCCTTGTCTTACCAGTACCAGGAGGACCCTTCACCAATACAATATCATTATGAGATGCTGCAGCTTTAAATATAATTTGTTTTGATTCATCTAAATTAGAAATATATTTTGAATTAACTTCTTTTTCAATATAAATTGGAGGTGCTGATTTCTTACCTAATAGAATTTCCAAAACTGATTGGTTAACAATTTTCCCGCTTCTAATACCACTAGCAATGCTATTTAGTGTCTCAACTTCAAAATATCTATTAATATCACATTTATAAAATATATAATCTTGAAAATGTGTTTCAATATTTTTTCAATCTTTAGGGAATTTACCAGTAATTTTTAACAATTGTTCTTCAACAGATACAACTTCAACAGTTGGTTTTACAAATGCATATTTTAAAAGACCACACTTTCTTGGATGAGATAGCGCTAATTTCTTTACTTCAATATCTTCTAACAATTGCTCTGGATGATTAATATAATCAATTTGACTAACTTGAATAATTAATTCAATTTCTCTTAAAAATATTTCATCTAAAGGAATATCCGCTTCTGGATCCTCCATAGTAATATCTTTGATCTTGTGAATAACCCCCACACCAGTATGAAATCAGTGTGTATTTTTTTGAATATGAGTAGCGTATTTTGAAATAATACTTGCTGTTGTTGCTCTTTCAAGTTCATGGTTTATCATTAAATAATTATATCTCTTTATGTGATGAAATTAGTTTTATTAAACAATTACTTTTAACTATTATTATAGTTAATTAATTTAGAAAGATATAGGACAATTAAAAGAAAAACAAAATTAGGTGCTCTTTAACAAAAATTAACTTTTATATTAAAATTTTTATAAAAAGTTAAACCACATCTTTTAATATCACTTCTTTTTTTGAATATTATTTACTCTATTTGATGTTGAATTAAAAATAATCCTTTCGGATTATCTTGAATATAATATTCTAGCTAAATATCAAACAAGTTGTATAAAGTCTATCAATAATGAAAGTCCAAATAAAATTCCATATCTTCTAATTGTTTCTTTATCGTGATTTCCATTTAAGTTTAAAATATCATCTAATTTTGATATTCTTCAAAAATCAAATCCAACATATAATGTAAATATTCCATAAGCAATCATAGAATAAAGAGTTCATAATTTACTTATACCTGGAATGAACATCATTATTAATCCAGAAATGAATAATCCAATTAAACTAAACATTAGGAATCTAGATATTTTTGAAAAATCAAATAATTGACAATATCCCACAGCACCCATTACAAGCATTGTAATCGATGGTATTAATAGCAACATTAATACCTTTCATGTTTGATTTGCAAAAGCGAATCTAATTAAAATCATTGAGAGTGAGAAACCTTCAACAATCGCAAATGCTATATACATAATAATTAACGTTTCTATTTTTGCCGTTCTCGCCATAAATGATATTGCTATCATCAATCCAATTGCAGTTATAGACATTAAAATTATAAATGTTCTAGAAGCAAATAATGTTGCAGCTACATCTTGCATTTGTGGAATGAAACCAAATATCATGGCTACTCCTAACATTGAAACCAAACCAATACCAAATCACATTAATGATGCATTAAGGACTGTAGTACTACTTGTAGCAAAATATCTTGTTCTATTTTTCATATTGCCTCCTTATATATTTTTAATTATATAACATTCACATTAAATTATCATTTATACAAAAAAATATTCCAAAAAAATAGACATATTGCCTATCCTTTAATTAATCATTTTGAAGAGTGTCATTATATTCTTTAGTGAATGACTCAAATAATTGTATAACATGTTTGTAAACAGCATTTTCATCAGTTTGATCATAATCTAAAACTATGGTTTCTTTATCCGGTGTTGCGGAAGCAAGTTTAATAAGGAAATTATTGATTCCTTGGTTATTTCAATCTTGCGAAGTTTCAGATACTTCCAACACTTCTTTACCAAATGAAACTAGGATTTCATTTTTTTCTTTAGTTGATTTATTATTAATTTTAATTGTCATTTTTTTCTCCTTCTATTACTTCATATCTTCTCTTCAAATAAACTACTCCACCTTCTAAATAATGAGCAGCGTCTGATTCTCCAGATTGAGTTTTCACTATTGTTCCTTCTGAATATTGTTCGTGTTCATTATTAAGGTCAGCAACTATTGTTGTTTCTGGATTACTTAAGATACCAATATTTGCATTATGTGTAACAATGAATACTTGTTCTTCTTTTTTATTAATTAATTTTAAAATATCACTTGCAATAGTGTGGTTATCTAAGTTATCCTCAGGTTGATCTAAAAATAAATCTTGACCTTTTGATTTATTAAACTTATATTCAATCCCATATATAGATCTTTGTCCTAATGACATATGTTCATATATACGCCCATTAGCTAATACTATAACTTTCTCTTGAATAATCTTAGAGAGTCTATTAAGTAATTTGTTTCTAGATAAGGGTTTAATACCTTTTTTAATTATAGCTTCTAATCATTTTGTGATATCAGAAACAGAACTACCAGGAGTATGTAAAACTATTTTTAATAATGAATATACATCGTTATCTTGTAAGGTAATAATCTCAGGCATTTTGTAAGATAATAATTCATTATCTTTTATTGAATTTTCAAACTCAATAACCACTTCTTCTTGTACAAGGGATTCAAAAGTTTTCTTTTGTTTCTGAATTTCTCTCGCCATTGTTCTAAAGTGTTCGTTTGAATTAATAACAAAAGATTTAATACCTTCAATTTCAAAGTCTTGATTTTTAATTGCATCAACTTCTTTTTTATATGCTTTTTCAAATATCATTGACATATTCGCTATTTTTTTGAGTTTACTAATTTGTTTTAAAATATTTTCAATTATTTTATTATTTAATTTGATTAATTTGTTAATTGAAATATTAAATTCATCAATAAATTTTTTATCAATTATCGTTTGATTTCATTCTTTTTGAAGAAACTTCTTATTTATCATATTTTGATTTTGATAATTTCTCAAAGCATCTTCTAAAGATTTATTTTCTTTTGATAAATCCGTGCTTAAGTACATTGTTGAGTAATTAAGTTTTAACATTAAATCATTTTCTGTATTAGATACTTCTTTTACAATGAAAGAGTTAGTTCAATTGATATCACTATTACTATTTCTTTTAGCTAAATCTCTCATTCCATAATAGAATGAATCAATCTTTTTTAAAAATTCTTCTACAGCTTCAGAATTTTCTGCAGCTTCTTTAGCGAAAGCAACTTTTGCTCTCTCTATTTCTTTTCTATTATTAAGATTCTTTTTGATTGGATCATCTTGATAAATAACATCATTTCTTTCTTCGAATAATTTCTCTTTTTCTTTTGTAGTGATTTTTCTTAAACTATTACTATGTATTTCTTCACCATTATATTTGACAACTTTTACAAACTCAAGATTAAAAGCTGCAAGTGCTTCTATAACATTCTTTGATATATATGATTCTTTTAAACCAGCAACCAAATCAAATAAAGTTGACTTACCTCCACCTTTGGGTCCGATAATTATATTTGTCTTTGAACCAAAGTTAATATTCATAAATTCTTCGGCCAAAGAATTTGTTTTTCTAAAAATTAATTCTTTAATCATTATGCCCTTTCTTTAGAGTAAACTCTATGTAGTTTTAAAAACTCTTTTAATTCATCAAAACAAGGTTTAGCTAAATTAATTTCAGTTATTAAAAAACCTTGTTGTGGGTAATTAGTTCAAACATGAGTGTCTGAGAAAGACACTGTTGAACTGATCAATCCTTTTTTAAGTATCGAAACATAATTAGGATGTTTTATATTTGTTACTTCAAAAGCATCATATTTTAAATCAAGAAGATCTTCATATTTGAAGTGATCTGATTTACCTATATGAGGAATTCTTAATGTTTCAAAATCTTCAAATAATGCATTAGCACTTTCAATTGATATTCCCCGTTTTGGAAGTTCTTTTCTAGCAATAGAACTTATTTCTTTTAATTGTGTATCTGTTAAATCTTCTCTAAAAATATAGATCAGATTAGCTATCACACCATTCTTCCTAACTACATTTGCTTCAATAGCTGGTAAAAATACCATATTGCCAGTTTTACCTAATTTTCTAACTTCTTTATAGAATTCATAATCAAATGTATTATGGTCTGAAAAAGCGGCTAACTTAATACCGTTAGAATGTAATGTCTTAATTGTTGTAAATGTATTTTCTCATTTAATGGCATCGCCATTATTTTCTGATGCTGGAGAATGTAAGTGAAGATCGATCTTCATAATACCTCCTTTAATTATTTACCTACTTGGTAAGTGAGCAACCATCATCAAAATGTAATATTGAAATTAACTTGCACCTTAATTCAAAATTAATTTACTATTTAATATTGCTTACCAATTATACTATGTCCTATATTTATGTTTGCAATCTTTTACTCATGCTTAAAATTCAATTAAATGAGTAGTATAATTAAAATATGGAACAGCAAAAATTAGAAATATTAATAGAACAATTAAAAAAAGATATTAAAGAAGAAGTTAAACAAGAAATTCTCAAAGAATTACGAAATGAATTAGGAGAGGCTAAGGGTAAAAACTTTGATTTTGATGAATATAAAAATCAAGTTGTAGCTGATGATATTGAAAAAGCTGAAAATTTCCTCAAAATGAACCATTGATATTGATATATACCAATAATTGGTTACTTTATTTATATGTATCATATGAATCAAGCATTCACAAGTATTGATCGTGGTGTATTGAGAAAAAAAATCAATAGAGCAAGTCTTCCATGGCTATGAATTGATATACCTTTTGCATATTTTATTCCTTTAATGATAGTTTTTAATTATTGACCTTGAAGAACTAGAAAAGTTTTAAAAACAGCTATTAAAATGACAAAAGGACATATTGAATAATAAAACACCTAATTAATAGGTGTTTTATTTAATTCATGTAAGATTTTTAGGATTAACGTTTCCAAGTAATTTCGGATTCTTTTGAGCTTTTGCTTGTAAATCTTTAATGATACTTTGAGGTGTGTATGTAAAACTATTATTTGAGAATATTTTCGTAATATCGTGTTCATTATCTTTTATATAATTCATAACTGTGTTATGGAAATATTCTTCTACTTTTTGGAATCTTCTAACATTTTCTTTGAACTCTTTTGGATTTATTGAAGCCAAAGATTTTAAAACATCTTCAAATTTTTGTTTTATAGTTTTACCACCTTTATCTTTAAAATCAATAATATGGTTAGAAAGCTTAACACCAACAAATCTTTTCATAATAGTATATTCATTTATAAAAGTTTTTTCATTTATTTTTGTGCCTATATTAGAATGATTTGGGTTATGAATTTTATTTCAAATTCCTTCAAGATCTTCTGTTTCTCCGTCGATTGAGACACTTTTCACGTTTGAATTAACAAAAACTTTTCCTGATAAAGGATCTCTAACTATATAACCATCAATTTTATCTCCATTTTTTGGAGGGGGAGTATTTAGTGTTGTTTGTATTGCAACACCTTGATTTGTGTCTTTTATCTTTGTTATTTGATATCTTCTTTTTCATCCATCTAAAACAACCTTATTATTACTTGTTCAATAAAGATCTTGTAATTTTCACTTATTTCTATTTTGTAATTCTTTTTTCTTGACGTTAGATCACTTTTCAATTTCTGTTTTTAATTCTTGAAATTTGACTTCTTCATCTGGAGTTCTATTATTTTTTTGTGATAATTCATCATATTCAGTAGTAGCTTGTATTGGTATATTACTTAGAATAGTATCAAATATACTTGTTGAATTTGAAAATAATGTAAACCCATGACCTTCTAATCACATTTGTAATTTCACAGTCATTTCAGCAATTTTAGGAGTAAGACCAAATGGAAGTGATGTAGTTCTTTCAGATTTTTGGTCTTCCATATCATATTCCTGACCCACTTTAAGGCTGGTTCTTCATTTTGAAACACCATTAAGCACATCATCTTTTCCACAAGAAATAGCAACGGCTATTGGAGCAGTTGTTGATATTGTTATTAATGATGCACCTAAAAATGCTTTTTTAATTTTCATATTCCCACCTTTTTATTTGATAAATTATAACATTTTGTAGTTTTATTCCAAAACCAATATTTTATTTTTGTATATTTTATTGTGTAATAGGACAAAAAAATAACAACTACAAGTTGTTATTAGATTTTTGAGAAGATTCAAGCTAATTCTCCTACTGCTAGACCAATTATGTTCTCTGCATCTTTAATTGGATGATTAATTGGAATCTCCTTAACATCTATAATATCTCCAGGTTTAATTCCTGCATCTTTATAAGCAATACCTTTTTTACCTTCTGTAGTTTCGTACACAGAATATTCTTTATGATCTTTTAAATGCTTTTTAATCTTTTGTGACATAAAACCTCCTATATTTAAATTATAAAACTTTAATAAGTAAATAAAAAATGAGAACTTTAAAAATCCTCATTTTCTGTACAAATCATTATATGATCATTTACAATTCTCATTTGTTTTGTATTTGTAGTTCAATTAGCACCCTTACCTCTTGCATTTAATATCCTTTTTCCACAAGACATAGTAATTTGGTTATTGAATTTATTAATTGATTCAATCTTGCATTTAACTGGTTTATGTTTTTTAGCCATTATTACCAACTTTCTTATTTCTATTATATAGTTTTTATTTATATAAAACATCAACAAAAGTTTCCTTACAATATACAATATAAATATATGAAAATTAAAAGCTGAGATTTCAAAACACATAGAGATTGTTTTGGAAATAAAGGACCGACAACCATAGATCATGTTTACCCAAAAAGTAGGGGTGGTATTCGTTCCAGAAGAAATTCTCAACTATTATCTAAAAAATCAAACCTTCGAAAAGCAAATAAACTTGAGGGCAAAATTAATAAAATACCTTTTAGAATAATAAAACAACTTGATAAAAACCAAAAGGTTCAAGGATTAATGAGAATACAAATTAATAAAGAATGACATGATGTTGAAAAAATTCTTTTAGATTAATGGTTAAACGTTGTGTAAAAAAATAATCATATTATATGATTATTTATTCATAACAACTTCTTTATTTAATAATATTTTCGAGAGCCCAGCAGGTTTATATGAAGGTGCTAACCAATCAGCCATTTTAATTAATTTGGGATTTGAATTAGCCATTGCAACAAGCATCATTTTACCTTTGCATGTTGAATCATTCATTGAATCTCCTATATGTGCCGCCTCTTTAGGTTTTAATCCTAATAATTTAGCTACAGTTACATTAGCTTGACCTTTCGTTGCTTTTCCTGAAGTTACCTCAATTGTATAACCATTACCAGATGTAACTATTGATAAAGAAGGAAATTGCTCACTTAATTCTGCATTTAGTTTGGCGATTTTATTTTTTCTAGCACCAGAAAATACTAATTTTGTAAATTCCTTTGTATGTTCAAAATCATATTTTTTGTGTGTTTTGAACCCAACGTGTCTTGCGATTATTCCATAAGGGAATTTAGCACCATAGAAAATTCCGTCATCATTTGGTTTTATCATCATTTTATTATTCATCATAATTTTCAAAATACGTTCAGCGATTGGTCCGGGAAAGTTGTGCTTTTCAATGATATTTCCTTTAATATCAACTATTTGTGCACCATTTTGACAAACTGCATATTTAAGACCTAATTCTTGAATAAGAGGAAGTGCATTTTTAACATGCCTTCCTGTTGAAATAATAACCGGTATTTTTTTATTAGTTTCAATAATTGCTTTCTTATTTTTTTCGGAAATTGCATGATGGCCATCAACTCTAGTGTCGAAAGCAGTTCCATCTAAATCTATAAAATATGCTTGGGGATTAAATTTCATATAAAAATTATAAAGAAAAAGAGGCTTAACCTCTAACTTTTTCTTCAAATTCTTCTCTAGGCATGTAACCTGATGCTTCACCAGTTTTTGTACCCTCTTTATAAATAAACATTGTTGGTAGTCCTGAAACATTATTTGCAACAGCTCATTCTCTATGTTCATCAGCATCAATTTTAAAAATTGAAATATCTGTTTTCTCTTCATTAATTAAATCTCACACTGTTGACGTCATCATTTGACATGGTCCACATCAAGATGCAGCTACAGCAATAACAGTAAACTTATTTTCTTTAACTTTTATTTCTATATCTTCTGGTTTAATAAATTGTGTCATATTCTCTCCTTCTAATCATTTTTAATATGCTTTAGCAAATACAACAAAACGATTTGTTAATTGCCCTGTAATTATACACTTTCTACGTCCTGGTTTTTCAAATTTAAATGGTAAACATCTTGTTGATGCCAATGTATCTCTCTTGATCATTTCTTCATCTTTATCATTTCCAGCGAAAGGAACAATTACAAATTTAAGATTCTTATCGTCTGCAAAAATTTCTTTAAATTCTTCATATGATTCTGTATAAATTGTTTTTTCTTTAAGTCTTTGTTTTGCTGAAGAAAGCAAGTTATTATGAATATCATCAAGAATTGGTTTAATTTTTGTTTTAACTTCATTGATTGAAACTTGAATTTTTTCAAGTGTATCTCTTCTTACTAATGTAACCATCCCTTTTTCAAGATCTCTTGGTCCAACCTCAATTCTTAAAGGTGTACCTTGAATTTCAGACTGTCCTGCTTTGAAACCTGGTCCTTTTGTTGATGCATCAAGATTAACTCTTCATTTACGAGATAAAGTTTTTTGTAATTCACTAGCAATAGTGTGAACATTTTCATGTTTATGACCAAATAATTCAATAATATCAATTTGTGTAGGTGCTACTCTAGGTGGAATAATAATACCTCTATCATCACCATGTGTCATAATAACGGCACCAATCAATCTAGTAGATATCCCTCACGAAGTTTGATAAGCAAGTTCTTGTTTGTTATCTTTATTTTGGAATGAAATATTGAATGCTTTAGCAAAATTCTGTCCTAGATAGTGTGAAGTACCTGATTGTAAAGCTTTACCATCTTTCATCATTGCTTCAATTGTGTAAGTTGTAACAGCTCCAGCAAATTTTTCTTTAGGTGTTTTTTTACCAACAATTGTCGGAATGGCAAGATATTTTTCTAAAAATTTAGCATATTCCTTAATCATTGCTCTTGAAAGTTTTCTAGCCTCAATTGCTGTTGAATGAGTAGTGTGTCCTTCTTGTCATAAGAACTCTGAAGTTCTTAAAAATGGGTTGGTTGTTTTTTCCCATCTTAAAACATTAGCTCATTGGTTATACATGATTGGCAAATCATTATATGAGTTAACTTCTTTTGCAAATAATTCTCCGAATAGAACTTCTGAAGTTGGCCTAATCACTGAATACTCATTTAATTCTTTATCTCCAACTTTAGTTATTGTTGCAAGTTCTGGTGCGAATCCTTTAACATGATCTTTTTCTTTCTCAATATATGACAATGGAATTAAAACAGGTAAATAAACATTTTTCACTCCTTTTGTTCTTAATACCTTGTTAAATTCCATTTGTATGTTTTCTCAAATTCCATATGAATTTGGTTTAAATACAATAGTTCCTTTTACAGGACCATATTCCATTAGTTGTCCTTGTTTGACAACATCGGTATATCATCTTGAAAAGTCTTTATTTTGTGGTGTTATTTTGTCTAATTTTTTCATAATTAATATGATTATACTACTATCCTTTCTAAAATATAAGAAAAGTGTTAAAAAAAGTTAAATTTATTCAAAATCTGTTGTTTTTTCAATAAAAGCCTTATAAATAAATAATATTTTCAGAGTAAAATATTATTTTAAAAAAATAAAAAAAGGACCTTTATAGGTCTTTTATTTGTAATCATAATAAAACTCAAGTCCAATAACCTTTCTTTGTTTTGCGTCTAATTTTAATGAAGGTAATTCATAAATAATTTTTGTACCTTTTTTAGCAGCAACCTCTTTAATTGTTGAAAGCTTAACATACACCTCTGAACTATGAGCTATTTTTGAAAGTTCTCTATCAATAACAATGAATTTGGGAGCAACCCTTGTTAAAGCTGTCATATCTTTAACATCAGCTTTACGTATTCTAACACCACAAAGAATACCTCTTTCTTGTAATTGCATAATAATAGCAAAAAGGAGCTTTTGAGGAGTTTTATCATCATACTCAACCATATAAATTATTTTATTGTTAACTATCTTTCTAGCATTATCAATTAACCACATAGCATCAACGTCCATGATACCTGGGGAAGAATTTGTTTCTGAAGTAATTTTTTCAGCATGAGCATTCATCATTTTTACACGCATAACATCGTTAGTTAAAACCATAGCGATGAATCTTGATGGTGTATCTTTAATATCAGGGAATATGTATTTAATAATAGATCTTTTACCACCAAATTTTCTAACTCTTGTTTCTATTGTTTGCATGGATTTAGCTTTTATAGTTTGTTCAATAGTAATATAAGCGTGCTTATATTTTTGGAAAACTTGAATATCATCAGCAGCATACGTTGATTCTGTATTTAATTTTAATGATTTCCAAATAATGTAATCTAATTTCATTAATAATTCAGCACTCTTTTTAGGAGAGTCTATTCTTTTTGTAAATAAAGTTCCTGAATAATCAAAATATTTTTTAGCACCTTTTTTATTCAATACTTTTTGAATATGCGGTTTTCTTTTATTGATCTTCTTTTTAATAAGGATCAAACTAGTCGTTGGCATCACCAATACCAGTTTATTTTCATATAAGAAATATTTCATATCACTAAGACCAATTGCTTTCTTCATTTGTTGGAAGAAAATATTTTTTGTTTCCAATGTTGTTTCTCTCATATTAAATACTCAAAAACCAATAAATTTAGCATCAAATTGATTTAATGAAGAACTTTTAATTTTTTCTGTAAATGTTGTTTTAATTTCTTGATTAGGTAAAAAGAATTTAATTTCTCCACCTATAAAAGAATTGTCACATTTAAACATTGTTGTAACCATAGTGAAATTCTTTTTAACATTTCACTCAAACATTTTCGCAAACTTACTTTTTCTTGTTGTTTTCTTAGGTTGATGATTTTTTAATACCTTTACTTCAAAAGATACTTTAACATCTTTCTCGTTTTCAATATCATGCATTGCATTTCTATATTTTTTGTTGGTATTTTTATCAAAAAATGCCATAAACTTATCTAAGTCCATTCATTTACCGTTATAAAATGCTGAAATTTTTTGTGAATTAGGTATTCTTGTTCCACTTAATGATGGATGATTAACATTTCTAATTTTTCTTTTTTTGTAATCTATTTCAAACATTACCTTTCCACTGTCATTTGCAATCAGTTCTTTATTGAATAAGAAATATAGGATTGCTGAAAACAATCCAATAGCTATTAATGTTACTATTACAATGACGGCGACTACCATTAATCCTCTTCTTCCTCAAATATTTCTTGAACACTCGAAAGTGATTTATGATTTTTCATAAGTGTTTTAATTCCATGTGGATCTTCAAATGCTATTTCAGCCATTTCTCCATCAATTTCAGTAATAACACCTATTCCAAATACTTTATGTTTAACTTGTGAACCAACTTCATATTCTACATCTTCAATTTTAGCATAGTGAGTATCTAGTTTTTTAGGTATAAATATTTCCTTAGTAAAGTCCCTAATTCTTATACCCATTTCTGTTATGAATCTTGAAGGAACCTTCATAAATCTATGATCTATTGAATAACCTTTTGAATCTGAAAGGAAAAGTCTTTTTCTGGCACGAGTAATTGCGACATAAGCTAATCTTCTTTCTTCTTCAATCGCAGCACCCCCAGCAGTTATTGCTTTCGATGATGGGAATACTTGTTCTGAAAGTCCGATTAAGAATACATTATCAAATTCAAGTCCTTTTGAAGTGTGTATTGTCATAAGTGTAATATATGAAGAGCCTGACTTTAGTTCATCTTGCGCAGAAACTAATGCAACTTCTTGTAGATATTCCTCAAGTGTTTTACCAGGGTTTCTTTCTTCTCAATTACCAATCATATTAATTAATTCTTTAATATTGGCAATACGATTTATTTCATTAATTTGAGTTAATGAATCCATATAACCTACTTCAATTAAGAATTTTTCTAAAACTAATTTAATTGAGTTTGATTTTAAAGCTGCCCTATATTTATTGAATAAATTAAATAAATTCCCTAATGAATTTCTTTGTGAGGCTGTAACTGGAAGTTCATTGTAATGAGAAAGGATTACATCATGAGTTGTTTTACCTTTAGCATCTGCAAATTTAGCAATCTTTTCAACGGTAGTTTTACCAATTTTACGTGAAGGAACATTTATAACTCTTTGAAGTCCAACTTCATCACCATTAGCAATAACTTTTAAATAAGCAATAGCATCTTTAACCTCTTGTCTTTCGAAGAATTTAACATCACCGAAAATTTTATAAGGAACATTACCATTAATTAATGCTTGTTCCATGGTTCTTGAAAGATAGTTTGATCTATAGAAAATAACCATATCTTTAAGTTGAACTTTTTGTCTTCTAAGTTCATCAATTTTTTGTACAACTCATTTTGCTTCTGCTTCAGGAGAGTAAGCATGGTTAAATATGATTTTTTCACCTTCATCATTGTTGGAAATAAGTTTTTTGGGAAGTCTATTTTTATTGTGTTCTATTAATTCATTAGCAGCATTAAGAATTGATTGTGTTGAACGATAATTTTCTTCTAATTTAATTGTTTTTGATTTTTCAAAATCTTTATCGAAATTAATAATTAATTCAACTTTTGCACCACGTCATGTATAGATGGTTTGATCTGGATCACCAACAATTGTAATATTGTTGTGATGTGCAAGCACTTTAACAATCTCATATTGAATTCATGAAGTATCTTGAAATTCATCAACAAGAACATAATCGAATTTAGATTTCCATTTTTCAGCAACCTTCTTATCAGTTACAAACAATTTGTGAACAAAAATTAATAAATCATCAAAATCAAGTGATTTAGATGCAAATGTAGATTCTTTATACCCTTTGTAAATAAGAGCTTGATATTTATCACCTTCTGTTTCAGCTGATTCAAGTAATTCTTCTGGTTCCATAAGATTAGATTTAGCTTTTGAAATATAATCAATCATATGAGAATATGACATTGTTTTTGAAGATACATTGTATTTTGCATATATCGGTTTCAAAATTTGTCTTTGATCAATTCCATCGATAATATTAAAATTTCTTGGATACCCAAGTGAAGGAATATCTTGACGTAAAATTCTTACACACATTGAGTGATATGTAGAAAGTAATGATTGATTAGCAGCAGTTTCCCCTACAATTGCAGCAACACGTTCTTTCATTTCTCCTGCAGCTTTATTTGTAAATGTAACAGCAAGAATTCTTGAAGGATTAATTTTCTTTTCTTCAATAAGATATGCAACTTTATGTGTAAGTACCCTAGTTTTACCAGAACCCGCCCCAGCCAATAACCTAAGTGGTCCTTCTGTGTGAATTACTGCTTCTTTTTGACTTTTATTTAAACCCTCTAATATATTAATCATTATTTCTCCTTTATGCTGATTCATTCAACAATATTATTTTCTATAATTACCGGTTCTACAATTTGTGTTATTTTTTCTTTTTCTTTTTCAATCTTTTTATTTGAACTTACAACAGCAGCTTGTGCTCATCTATCATGTCATCCTCTTTTTTCTTTATTGGGAATAACAGTAATACCTAATCACATTTGAATAAATCAAATAAGACCAGAAATTGACCCCACAAAGGTCATTCTTGTTTTTTCAAAATTAGTTAAATGCCCGCTTGGATTTGTATACCCTTTTACTCTTGCGGCCGAATCTATTAATGTGTGATTAATAATAGCCATACCCATTAAAGAAATTACTATTCAAGCAATACCAAATGCAATTTCACGTTTTAAAATAGCTTTATAAATGCTACCCTGTTCAGCAATAACCTTAATTCTCATCAACTTCATACCAATCGATCAACCTTTTGTAGCTAATGGTATGGCAATCATGAAGATGCTTATACAAAGTATTGTAATTAATGCTCAAACATAAAACATTCATGGACTATCGAATGTAGCCGGACCACTTTTATGTGGTTTAGCAAGGATAAAAAGTAAACCTATTGAGATTAATGCTATTAAGAAAAAATCTATTGCTCTAGAAATTAGTCTTTTGAATAATCCAATTGGTTTATTAATTTTCATATTACTCCTATCTAAATTCTTTTATTGACTTTTTCAATTCTGTTTTCGTTCTTTTTGCAGATAGTCAAATTGCTTCTCTATTATTTTTTAATAAATATTTATTTGTAATTAATAATGTTTTAAGATCTTTATCGTACATTTTTGAAATTTGATCGAATAATTTATTAAACATAACATTATTTTTATAAGCAATTGTGAATATAGGAAGGAATATTGCAACACTATATAAAGTGGCATATGTTACTTCTTGTAGATATTCTGAATTAGACGCTTCTGTTTGTGCAATGTTTTTAACTAATTGTTTTGAAAGTCTTAATGGATTAAATGATACTGATTTTTTTGAAACGTACGTTTTAATTAACCTTTTATTAACTGTCGCGAATGTTTTTGCGTACTTATTTAAAACTAAGTAAAGTAATTCTATTGAAAATCTTGTATTCAACTCCACACCATTGTATTGACTTGCAGCATCCACAAGAAGTGAGGTTTTATATATTTTATTTAATGTAAAAGGCATTGTCATAGCGATTACAGCTGGTTTCTTTTCTATTTCAACCATTGTAGATGCTTTAATTCTTAAATTAGAATTTCATCTTGTAACTCCCCTGAATGTTGCTGGAAACTCTAAAATATCTGGTGAACCAATTTTCTTTAATGATGCAATGATTTCTCCAACGCCATCAAATCTTTTGATTTCATCCGATGTAGAAATAAATAACGTGTATTCTCCAGATGCCATTTTAATTCCATCTAGATTAGATTTTGTTCTACCTTGACGCTTTGTATTGTAAGCAATCTTCATTTTATTTTTAAATTTCTTAGATCATTTTTGTAATTCTTCCATTTGTCCAAATACATTTGTGTCTACGACTACAATAAGTTCAAAGTTCTTATTTTTTTGTGAATACATTCTTTCAAAAAATGAATCAATTTCTTCTGGTCTTCTATAAATAGTTGTAATAATTGATAGTTTCATTCATACTCCCTTTTGATTATTTATTTAAATTATAACATTTAATTAAAAAACAACCCTATAGGGTTGGGTGTTTTTTTTAATTATTACATCATTAATTTACCTGGTGTTCTTGGGAAAGCAATAGAGTCTCTAATGTTTTCTACACCAGTTACATACATAACCAATCTTTCAAATCCAAGTCCGAATCCAGCTGACATACCTTGACCAAACCTTCTTAAGTCTAAGTACCATTGTAGATCTTCTTGATCAATACCCATTTCATTAATACGAGTAACTAATTTATCATAATCACATTCTCTTTGTGAACCACCAATTAATTCACCAATACCTGGTACCAATAAATCAAATGCAGCCACTGTTTTTCCATCTTCATTTTGGAACATATAGAATGCCTTAATATCTTTTGGATAATTTGTAACAGCAACTGGTCCTTTAACCAATTCTTCAGCAATATATTTTTCGTGTTCTGTAGCTAAATCAATCCCAAATTTAATATCTTTTTCTTCAAATTTGTCAGCCACTTTTTTAAGTTCCTCAATAGCATCTGAATAATCCATAACTGTTAATTTTTGTCCTAAGTATGATTGTAGTTTTTCATGTAATCCTGGTGCAACAAATTTTTCTAAGAAAGCAAATTCTTCAGGGTGTTTTTCCATTGTTTTTGTGATAACTGTTTTTAACATTTCATCAGCAATTTTAATTATTTCTTGCAGATCAGCAAATGCAACTTCTGGTTCTACCATTCAAAATTCTGCAGCATGTCTTTGTGTATGAGAATTTTCAGCACGGAATGTTGGTGCAAATGTATAAACCCCACCAAATCCATTTGCATAAGCTTCAGCGTGAAGTTGTCCTGTAACTCCAAGTGTAGCTTTTTTACCAAAGAATGCATCTTTTGATTCATCATCAACTACAAATGCTTCTCCAGCTCCTTCTCCGTCATTACCTGTAATGATTGGCGATGCAGCAAGTAAGTAATCCTTGCTTGCAAAATGTGCGTGAATTTCTTGTGCTAATGTTGATCTAACTCTCATTGTTGCACGGAATAAATTTGTTCTATGTCTTAAGTGTGGAATTTCTCTTAGAACTTCTCTTGAAATTCCATTTTTTTGTAATGGAAAATCTTCATCTGTGTTTTTAAGTATTTTAAAATTTTCTGCAACTAATTCCGCAACTTGTTTACCTTCCGGCGTATGCAATAATGTTCCTTCGATAATTACGGAAGCACCCATTCTTGCTTTATCTACCAATTCTAAATCTACTCCCATTTCAGTTTTTGCAACAATTTGTAGGTTAGCAAATGTTGAACCATCATTTACAGCAATAAATTTAATTTTTTTATTCCCTCTATTAGCCGTAATTCATCCTTTAATTTTTTGTTTTGTTTCATGCAATGATGCAATGTCTTTTAATAATTGTTTTATAGTCATGACTTAATTATATAGCAACATATTTTGTTGCTATCCTTTCTTTTTGATTTTATGAATTTAAAAACACACCCTTTTAAGAATGTGTTCTTTAATTATTTAAAGTTCCACATTCAATAAATAAATAGACGTAGAACTTATAATCTACGCTTTAGCAATTATTATTTAATGTGAAAATGTTTTTCTTCATAACTAAATAATTATACTATTTAAAATAAAATAATATCCGTACATGGATATTATTTTTTAGTATCTAAATTAATTGTTGAATAGTAATCCTCTTTAAATTTATTTTTTGGTTTTCTAAAGATGTAACCCCTATTAATTTTAAGCCTTGTCATATTGGAAATTTGTTCAAGAATAAGAACTACACCAAGTGTAACAATTATAAATGCTGAAGCTTTACCATAAGTCGATAATTTAGCTGTAGCATTAAGCATTTCATAACCAAATGCACTAATACCAAGAGCTCCAAGCATAACTGTTTGTTTAAAATTGATTTCAACTCTATAAATAGCAGTTGAAAGGATTTGCGGCCTTACTGAATTTCAAATAATATATTTAATCTTTGCAAATGTTCCCATTCCAAATGCATTACCTGCTGCGATTGTTTCTTCATCAACATTATCAGCAGTTTCCGCAATTAATTTACCCATCATTCCTATAGCATGCACCCCAAGTGCTAGTGCACCAACGAAATTTGGATTTGTTCCACCCATTCATAAGACGATAGCATATACATATGCAGGAACCGATCTTATTAAAATAAGTATAAATCTAAATATAAATGCAATATATGCTGGAACAACATTTTTTGATGCAATCAAACCAATAGGAATAGCTAAAATCAAACCTATAATAATAGAACAAATAACCATACCAAGTGATTCTAACGCTAATTTTAAAGCGTTATTATCCAATGATCAATCTGTAATAAATTTTCAATCTGGTTTTGCTAAAGCCTTTAACAACACTGGAAATTCATCTGTATTTCTTAATACATCAAATCTTAAATTAAGAACAAAATATATAACTATTCCAATAGATGTTAAAGCAAAAACAACTTTAGGTATTCATAATTTTCTTGGATTTTTCAAAACTCATTGAACTGATTTTTCATCGTTTCCTAATCCTTTTTCTTTAAACTCTTTTGAATAATCTTTTGCTTTATTATTAAGCACAAACTTTCTAATGCCCCAAGCCAAAGCTTCAATTAGCATTACAAACATTACAATTACTGAAATAACAATTGTTAATTGACCTCATGTCCCAGGAATTGATTGATATCTACTTATTAAAACACCAATCCCAGTTAAACCTATAACCCCTAATATTGAAGCAAATCTAACTGTCATTTCAAAAGCATATAACGTTAATGAAACAAATTTAGATGTAACTTGTGGAAACATCCCTCTTTTAAAAGCCATTCATTTATTTGCTCCAAATGCTTCCAACATGATTTGTGATTCGGTATCAACAGAATCAAACTCCTCATACATTCATTTAGCCATAATTGAAGCTACAAATATTGAAATAGTAATCACTCCATTAGTATCTGAAACAAATTCATATTTCAATATATATGCAAGCAATATTGGTGGGAATGCACGCATAATAGAAAGAATAATTCGCATCGGTATATAAATAAATTTTGATTTAATAGTATTCTTAGATGCCAAGAATGCTAAAGGTAGTGCTACAAAAGCACCAATAACAGTACCGACAAGAGCAATACCGATGGTCTTAAATATAAATTCGATCGATTTTTGGAATGTGTCGGATGTAGTATACACATCACCTGTAATTGAGTGATAATCTTTAAAATTAAAGAATTTTGGTAAATTATCAAATAATGATTTTATCGCTTGATTATCATTGCCAACTTTATGAAATGCTATAATAGATATCAATAAAATTGCTATAGATATTCCTAGTGATGTTCACGGGAATTTCTTGTGGACTTGTTGTTTTTTTGAAACATATCTAAAATTTAATAAACTAAATATTTTTTTACAAGTTTTGTGCATTTTTTCTTAATGATCTTTTAATATCAATATTTTTTATATTTGATACTTTCGACTTTACCCTTTGTTGTTTCCTTAGTTGTTGTTTAAGTTCTTGCTTTTTCTTTATTGGATTATTATTTAAATATTTTAGTGTTTCTTTTTTATCTATTGTTTTATCTTTATTATTTTTCTTCTTTTTATCTTCAATTATTCCTAAAGCAGCTTCAACAGCTTCCTCTTCAAGATTATCGCCATAAATTTGTTTTAGGGTATCATAAGAGACATCTTCTGATTTACCATCATAAACAATCACACCCTCTTTAACCCCAACAATTCTAGTTGCATATTTAAGCGCTAAATCTACATGGTGTAAGTTAGCAATAACTGTGATTTGTTGCTCAATATTAATTTTTCTAAAATCATCCATGATAAACTTAGCCATAATAGGATCTAAAGCGCCAACTGGTTCATCAGCAAGTATAATATGTGGATTTTGAACTAAGGTTCTTGCTAATGCAACTCTTTGCATTTGACCACCAGATAAATCTTCCGCTCTAACATAAGCCTTTTTAAGCATATTAGTTGTTGCTAATGCTCTAAGCGCTGCTTCTTTTTCTTTTTTTGTAAATATACCTAATATTTGCCTATAGAATGGTAATTGAGAAACAATTGAGTTTAAAACATTTTGAATTACAGTGGCTTTGTCAACTAAGTTATATCTTTGAAAAACAATTCCAACTGATTTTCTAACTTTTTTTAATTTTTTCTTTGAAGGATTTTTAGATATATTATGTCCATCTACAAATAATTTACCTGAAGATATTTTTGTTAAACTATTAATTGATTTAACAAGTGTTGTTTTACCAGCTCCCGAAAGCCCAATAACTGCAACGAATTCACCAGGATTAATTTCTAAATTAATATTGGAAAGTGCAACTGTACCATTCGGCCAAACCTTACTAACATCCTCAAATTTTATTGTATGACTATATTTTTTATTCATTTCTTCTCCTATTTTTAGACACAAATAAGGCATTAAGCCTTATTTGAAGTGTTTATTTTATTAATCTAAGTTTTATAGACCAAACATGTCTTTATATGTTTTAAATCCAAACTTACCAAAGTGTTGTTTCATAATTTCTTGAGGCATTAAGTATGAAGCACCAGAAGTTGTAGAACCATGCGCAATTCTAAGTTTTCCTTTTACTTTATTTCATTTTTCTTTTGTTGGATTTTCAAATAAATCTTTAAGTAAAACTCCATTAATTTTTTGTCCTTTTCTTGCAATGAACATTGATCTATATCATGTTGCATCATTCGAACCTTTTTCTGCAATCTCTACATTATTACCTTTGTAAATATTGGTTGGATCATTAGCCATTTTAACTAATTCTTTTGTTGTATATTCTTTTCCAGCTACAGTTTTTGGATCTCATTTTAAATGATCTCTACTTGCTTGTGCAAACATATGAACATGTTTACCATTTTTGATAATTGAATCAAATGTATCATATGGTAAAAATCCCATTGAAGATTTACCACTTGCCACTCTTTCTGCTGCAATTGAATAATCATTCGCAATATTATAATGGATACCTGTTACACCTTTAAACTCTTTTTTTAATAAAGGTAAAAGTTTTTTTGTAATAATTTTTGCCGCTTTTTTGATTTGTTCAGGGTCTCTTGAAGCCACAAACTCTAATGTAAATGTACCTGTTGGTTCTGAACTACCAAATGTTGTTTTATGATTTTTATGTTTATCATTACCTGGTTCTGTATCCGTTGATGTTGTAACCATTGCGTTGTAAGATTTAACCGAATATGTTGCATCAAAAACTTGTTTTTTCTTACCACCTTGTTCAACTGTTAAACTTTTATCGTTAATAAGTGTTTGGAATATAGTGGCTAATTTAGCATTAACCTCTTGTGAATATTCAGGTCTTGAAACAAGACCATTATTGAATATTTTATCTGAAACAGCTAGCACTTCTACATTAGCTAATTTTCCATCCTTATTTCTTTTAAGCGCTCAATTCATCACATCCTTATCAAAGTCTTTTCGCGCATCTGAGTAAATAGGTACCAAATCAGCTTTATCAGCTTTCAAAAGCCTTCCAGCATCTTGATAAGAACCTTGTTTAATGAAGTTATCTTGTACATCACCCTTACCACATGATACTACCGCTACAATAGGAACTGCAACAGCTGTTATTGCTGTTAATCCTGTTAAAAGTTTTGTTTTAATTCTCATAATTTAAATAATTCTCCTTTTAGATTTAAAGCATATTTAAGACCAATATGCATAACAATTTTATTTTTTAAGAGAATGTTTTTTTCTGAGTGTTAGGGTTTAATAGGTTAAGATTTTCTAACACCTTATTTTCATTCTATTTATAAATAAATTATTGAATTTGTGAATAGAATGAATTTTAAAGGTATTCGTATTTTTTATATAAAAAAAATGAAAGTAAAATCTTTCATTTTATTGGTAATTATAATTTATTTTGAATTTGTTCATAAATTGTTGAAACCGATGTTCCATCAACTGTAGCTTTTATGATTTTTGCTAAGAATGTATCTAAAGAAACAACTTTTAGTTTTTTTGATTTTATATTACGAACATTTGCGATTGAGTCTGTAATTAATACTTGTTCAATTGCATCTGATTCTTCAAAATGTTTGAAACCCTTCGAAAAGATACCATGTGTTGCAGCAATAAGAATTTTTTTCGCTCCTTGACGCTTAAGCTCTTCTGCAGCTTTAATGATTGTTCCACCCGTATCAATCATATCATCGATAATAACACAGTTTTTATCCTTGACATCCCCAAGAATACCTGAGATAACAGATTGATTAGGACCTGTTCTACGTTTGTCAACAATAGCAACTTGCACTGTATCGGCAACTAATTCAGCAAGAACCCTTGCCCTAACAGCTCCACCATGATCCGGTGAAACAACCGAGAATTTTCCAAGTTTTTTAATTTCTGGAGCAAATACAAATTGCCCCTTTAAATCATCAACCGGAATATTAAAGAATCCTTGAATTGAAGGATTATGTAAATCAACTCCAATAACTTTTGTTGCTCCAGCTGTTTCTAATAAATCAGCAAATAATTTTGCACCAATTGGTTGTCTACCTTTTGCCTTCCTATCTTGTCTTGCATATCCATAATATGTATTGACAACAGTAATATGTCTAGCCGATGCCCTTTTAAGAGAATCTATAAATAAAAGTAATTCCATAATACTATCATTTACCGGTGTTGAGGTTGATGCAATAATAAACACATCTTTATTTCTTACGGTATTTGTTGATTGAACCAGTATTTCTCCATCAGAGAAAACTGTCTTTTCAATTGTTGATAATTCAATATCTAATATATCCGCAATTTTTTTACCAAGAACTTCTGAGTTCTCCATAGCAAATATTCTTGTTTCATTGTTATTTTTCATTTTGTTCCTTTGTTACTTGTCTAGCTCTACCAAAAGCTAATTGTTTTGTTCCTACATTTTTTGTGATTGTTGAGCCTGCAGCAATAATAGCACCATCACCAATTTTAATCGGTGCAACAAACACTACATTTACACCAATCTTTGCGTTTTTGCCAATAATTGTTTCATATCTTTTACTATCATGTCAAGAATTTGCAGTTATAACACTTGCGCCAATTTGAGTCTCCTCACCAATTGTTGCATCAGATACAAATGCTTTATGATATGCTGATGAACCAATGTGGAAAGTAGAATTTGAAATCTCTGATTGAGGGCCTATCAAATTCTTTCCAAGAAGAATAGTGTTATTTCTAATAAGTGCATATTGCCCAATTGTTGAATCTTCCCCTATAAATGATTCTTTTATAACAACTCCTTGATAAAGTTTGACACCCTCTTCAATTGTAGATTTTGAATCAATACTTACAAGAGGTTCTATAAAACAACCTTTAGCTATTTTTGCCCCTTTTTCAATAAAGGTATTTTCAATATCCACAAATGTTACTCCAGGGTAAACTGAAACATCTCTTACTCACTTTTTATTCATAAAATTATTATACATAATTTGATGTATATTAGTATTTAAAAAAACACCATTATGGTGCTTATTTATTGAACTTTAAAAAGGCTTGTTCAAATTGTGCATTAGTTAATTCTTGAGGTCTTACAGACTCCTTTAATCCCATTTCTAAAATCATTGTTTTAGCTTCAATTGGTCCCATCATTAATTTTCAATTATTAAACAATGTTTTACGTCTTTGTGTAAAAGATTTTTTAACAAATTCTAGAAAGGCTTTATTATTTAAATTTTGAGTTTTATTAAATTCAAGAGTAACAATCGCAGAATTAACTCTTGGAGCGGGTGAAAATGAAGAAGGTTTAACAACGAATTCTTTTTTTACTGTTGCATAATAATTTGTCGAGATGGTTAATTTACCATATTGTTTCGAACCAACTGGTGCACTAAGTCTATCAGCAACTTCATCTTGAATCATAATTATAGCTTTATCAAATTTTTCAACATTTTCAAATAGTCTAAAAAGAATATCCGAAGTTATATAATAAGGTAAATTAGCAACTAAAGTTCTTTTACCCTCTCATTCTAATGGTTGCTTTAAAAAATCTCCATTAATCAATTCAAAATGCTTTGCTTTTATTTCTCCACTAAGAACTTTAATCATATCCTCATCAATTTCATATGCTGTAAGTTTTTTTACTTCAGGAAGAAGAAATGTGGTTAAAGAACCCATACCCGGACCCACTTCAACCACTTCTTTATTTTTGATATTAGCAACTTTAATAATGTGTTCTAAAACATTTTGATCAATTAAGAAGTTCTGACCAAATCTTTTTTTAGCATGAATTTGTAATTCATATTTATTTTGTAATTCTTTTATTTTATTTAGCGTTAACATATTGACTTAATTATAAAGAAAAAACCACTAATGTGGCTTAAACATTAAATACATCCTTAACATTTTTTTCAATCGCTTCTAGAACAACTTCCAACTTTTCTTCTCTAAGCTCAGCAATATATTTAATTGTATCAATTACATAAGCTGGTTGATTTCTTTTCCCTCTATGTGGAACAGGGGCTAAATAGGGTGAATCTGTTTCAGAAAGAAGTCTATCAAGAGGAATTGTTTTTACAGCTTCCTTGAAATCTTTAGCATTTTTAAATGTAACAATTCCGGAGAACGAAAGATAACAACCCAAATCAAGATAATCTTGTAAGCTTTCAATACCATAAGCATAAGAATGCATAACAATTTGAAGATTTTTATATTTTTCTTGCCCAATAACTTTTAAAGTTTCTTCATTGGCATCACGTGAGTGAATAACTGCAGGGATACCTTTTTCCATAGCCAATTCTAATTGAGCTTCCAATGACGCAATTTGTATTTCTCGTGAAGGGTTATCTTCTCAATGAAAGTCTAATCCAATTTCACCAATAGCAATAACGTCATCTGTAAAATGACTCCTTACAAAATCCGCATCTTTTACACCTGTCGAATCATTTGGGTGAATACCAATTATTGGATAAATATTATCGTATTCTTTTGCTACTTCTAATGTTTCAGGTATTGTCTTTTCTTCACAACCAACAACAAACATTTTATGAACACCTTTTTCAAAGGCTTCTTGTAAAATTTCTTTATAGTCATCAAATTCTGAAGGCACTACATGCATATGTGTATCTATATATTTCATATATGAATTATAAAGAAAATAATAAAAACACCAAAAGTGTTTATTTACCAAGACAAAAGTTTTTAAACATTGAATCTAATAAATCTTCTTGATCAGCTTTACCAAGTATATTAGCTAAGTCATCTCATGCTTTTTGTATATCAATAATAATTGTGTCTGGACCCAATTGCATTTCAAGTCCATTAATTGCATCTTGAATAGAAATTAAGGCCGCCTTTATTAATGAAAGTTGTCTTGTGTTATAAATAATTCTTTCATCATTTAAATCAATATCCTTAAATTTATTTTCAATTGCATTAAATAATTCAATTATTTTATTTTCTTTAGCAGATATAGAAATTCCATCACGCTTAACTAAATCATTTTTATTTCAAACTTTTAAATATGGTTTGTTTTTAGATGCTTTTTCAATATCAATATCATCTTGAGTTTCCCCAACTTTTGAGTCAATCAAATGAATAACTAAATCCGATTTTGAAATCTCATTTATTGATTTTTCAATTCCCATTTTTTCAACCTTATCATTTGTATTATGGATTCCTGCAGTATCTTTTAATTTTAATAAAACTTGCCCAATTTGCAATGTACCTTCAACAATGTCCCTTGTAGTTCCAGGTATATCTGTAACAATAGCTTTTTCTTCTTGTAGCAATGCATTCAACAATGATGACTTACCTGCATTTGGTTTACCAACTATCGCCACTGAAACACCCTCGTAAATTACCCTTGAATTACTCGATATGTTTACAACATTCTGGATTTCTTTTTCAATTTCTTTTAAAGCTGGTAATAAATTTTCGGTAGTCAATTGTTCAACATCATCATATTCAGGATAATCAATATTCACTTCACAAGTAGCAATAATTTTAAGTATTTTATTTTTTAGACCTTCTATTAATTTTGAAGTTCTACCGTCAAATTTTTTAACTGATAACTTTGTTTGAGCTTCTGATTTGGCATTTATTAAATCATTAATTGCCTCTGCTTTAACCAAATCCATTTTTCCATTCATAAATGAACGTCTAGAAAACTCACCATTTTCAGCCATTCGTGCACCATTTGCAAGAATTAATCCCAATATTTTATTTGTATTAACCACACCACCATGTGCATTGATTTCAACAGTATCTTCTCCAACAAAAGTATTAGGCCCTTTAAACCAAGCAATCAAAACTTCATCCACAATTTCTTTTTGATCTACAATTTTACCAAATGTTAAAGTTTTATCTTTCCCAATTTTACCAGTATATATTTTTGAAACAATTTCAAAAGCCTCAGGACCTGAAACCCTGATGATTGATATAGCTTGATTTACATTCCCGGATGATATTGCTGCTATTGTGTCATACATAATATATTTATTATAAACCAAGAATAATATAAAATATTAAAAACTTGATTGTGGCTAAAAAATAATATTTAAAAACTTATTTTTTTAAAAAATACTTTAATATTTATTTATAGGGGGTTGTATATGACTAAGAAAAAAATGGGAATTTGAAGTTCCATTTGAATTAACTCAATAATCTCAATAATCATTATTTGAGGATTGGTTTTAATGATAGTGGGTTTAATTCAATTTTATAATAGGATGTCTGGCTTGCTGTATGCAAAAGAAGTGGGAATATACGCAAATAATTTAGCGGGCAAAATTAAAGAAGGACATATAAGTCAAGGGCAATTAATACAACTTGCCACAGACTTAAATAAAAATTTAGAAAGTAATAAGATAATTATTCCAACTTCAGGAACCCCAAAACAAATTGCTGATCAATTAAGTTCTCAAATACATGATTTACTAAATAACGAATCTACTCAACACGATTTTTTTAAATCAATTGTTTCTTTAATTAAAGAGAAGAATAGTGTGCTTAATGCAGTTGAACCAATAACAAATAATCACGTCGCATTTGCTAAAAGTTTATTTGAATTCTCTGAATATGTATCATTTAAAGAAATAACAGGAATTGCGTTTGATGGACATGCAGATAAAAATCAAATTGTAACATTATTACTTAAAGGATTTGGTAAATGGTTTGTAAGTACGAGTGAAATTTTCTTCTTTGGAATGTTGGTATTTGTTATATCTTGACTATTTGCCGTGATAACATCTATATGAATGAAAATTGCAAGAAAAAGAAGAAATATCAAGGGTGGTTCATGACTTATATTTTGAGCATGATTCATGCCTTTATTAGGTTTCATTTTTTACCCACTAATTTCTTTTTCATATATATTTCGAAAGAAAGAGCAAAAAGCATTATAATTAAAAGGTACATTGCCCGAGTGATGGAATGGTAGACATGAGAGATTCAAACCCTCTTGCTTTACAGCGTGCTGGTTCAAGTCCAGTCTCGGGTACCATATCAACAATGTTGACCCACCAGAAAACAATTGAATTGTTTTCTTTTTTTATCAATTAATATATTGTAAAATTTTATTTAAATAATTATTTATGAGAAAATAGTTTTATGAAAAATATTAAAAAACAAAATCAGAATGAAAAATCAGAAATTAAATCAGAGTCATTACCAAAACGTATGGCTTATGGAGTATTGATGGGTCTAAGTGATGGTACACCAGGGTTCTCAGGAGGGACAACTCTTTCACTACTTAATTTTTATGATAAGTTAATTATGAACTTTAAGGGTATATTTAAACCAGAAAAAAATTCCACAAGAATAAAACACCTATTATGAGTTTTACCCTTTTTATTAACATGAATGGGAACTTTGCTTGGATTCATGCTAGTAATGAATAAAGTGAGTGAAAAGGGTTATGGTGTTATTGCTGTAATTCTATTTTCTACATTTGCTCTATTAAGCATTCCTTTATTTATACTAGTAAATAAACCAAAATTATTAGTGAAGGATAGTAGTAAAGAAAGGACTGCAAAAAGAACAAACTATAAAATGATTATTCTTTTTATGATCGGTTTTCTATTGATGATAATAATAGGGGTTATCGTTAAATTCGCTTTTGGAGGAGTCACAATGATTAAATCCTCAGGCGCAAAAGAGGTTATGAATTTAAACACCAAGTCAGTTGTTATTTTACTTATTGCTGGATTCTGTGCAGGATTTGCAATGTTAATTCCAGGCATTTCAGGAAGTTTACTGCTTTATCTTTTCAATACATATACAGATATAACAAACACCATATCTGCAGCAATTCATGGAGAATTAAAAACAGCAATACCAGTATTCTTAATATTAGGTATATCTATAATTGCCGGACTTATTTCTTCAGTATTAACAACCTCATTTATATTAAAGCGTTGAAGAGAGTCTTTTATTACATTCTCATTTGGCTTAGTTGCAGCTTCATTTATAACTATTTTAATTGCTCTTTCAAGTTCTGATTATGCATCAATAAATAGACCCTTAATGTATGGTTTGGTTATTGCAGCAATATTCACCGCTACAGGAATCAATATGTTGCTTGTATTATATTTAAAAAGTCAAGGAATTATCCAATTAAAAATTAAAAAATCAATTAAATAATTATTTCAATAAAAAAACCAACCATTTTTAGAGTTGGTTTTTTTATTGGATTAATATAACACCAGTTTATTTTTGTCATGGAATTCCATGTTCAACTAAAGTATTACGTACATTTTGTAAAATTTCTTTTAAAAATTTATTTGTAAATTCAAACCTCAATTTTTCTTTATAAGCTTTAGGACCAAACTTATCTTTTAAAGTTAAATAAGCTTGCATTTGTGTGATGGCTTCTTGAGCTTCTTTAGCTGAACTAATTTTACTTGTATAATTATTTCCCCCAACAAAATTCTTTCCGTTATCTAAAGAAAATGTTGTTTCTTTTCTTTGTGCTCAATTGGTATTTGGATTCTTTACAAGAGCTTGAAGATCTGCTTTATATTTAAGCAAAGCAACACAAAATGCATCCACAAAATGTTCTTTAACTTTATCTTTAGCTTCTTCACTCTCTAGACGTTGACCTTCTCATTGGAAATTAATAGGAATTACTTTACCTGGTTTCTCTTGGTGAGATAAACGGATTGCTGCAAACGTTACACCCGTTAATGTTGCTGTTGATAAAATTCCAAAAGCTATATATTTTTTTGTTCTTGCATTAAACCTTTTTGGTTTTTTTTCTTCGGAAAAATTATTCATGTCAGCCTCCTGAATTATTTTACTAATATATTATATTACAAACTATTTTATATAAATAAGTTCTTTGTAAAGAAATAATATCAAATAATTATCACAATGGTCAAAAAAATGACTTTTTTTATTATGAGTAAACTCCAAGATTTATGATAATTATATTATTAAATTTAGAAGAAAAAAACTGCACTTAGGATACAGTTTAATAAGAATTTAATTTACATATTCGGACGTTACACTGGTGTGTATTTGATTTTTTATTGTATATTGGGTATTCTCTATTGGTCTTATAGAGAATTTGAGTTATTAACTCTTAATAATTATCTATTAGTTTTTAACTATTTTCAAAATTTTATATCTTTTTGAAAAGATTTTTATTTTGTATAATAAAAGTATGTTAAAAACAAGGATTTCAACAATTAAAAATGAATATACAAAGTCAGAAAGAAAAATTGCAGACTATATTTTATCTAATTACAATAAGAAAACAGGTGAATTAAGCATAACTCAATTAGCAAATTTATTATCGGTATCTCCTGCAGGAATAACTAGATTTTGCCAAAAATTAAAAATGAGAGGCTTTAAGGAATTTCAAAATGAACTACTTACTGAATTAAACCTAACAGAAACAAAGGGTTCCAGCAATCTTCCATCAACTTTACAAGAAATAATTATTTCTCTCGAGAAAACAAATGAAATTTTAAACTATAATGAGTTGACATTAGTTGCAAATAAAATATGAGAAACAAATAATGTGTATGTTTATGGAGAAGCTTTCACATATCTTATGGCACAAACTTTAAGTAGGAAGTTAAACAAAATAAACATTCCATCAACTTATTACAATGTTGCTTCTGATGTTGGTATGATTTTACCCAAAGAAAATTCCGTACACATTTTTATATCCACTTCAGGACAGAATCCCAATGTAAGAAGAGTAGTTAAGAAAATTTGCGCAAACAAAAGAATTAATAAACAAATTATTGTTTCTTTGACAGCATCCAGAACAACCAACATCGAAGATTTTGAAAATGCCCATATAAATGGTGTATTCTATGATACTACTGGAGATGATTCGTTCGAACTCCCTTCGGTTAGTGCAATTGTAATACAGTATGTTATGGATACTTTATTTGCTGAAGTTTATTCTAAAAATAAAGAATTTAACGATAAAATTATTCGCGATCTTTCAAGTTACCAAAGAAAAAAATAATGCTTGTGCATTATTTTATTTAAGACTTTTTTTCAATAATCAAATTGTTTTTTCAAGGTAATCTCTTAGGTCATCAAGAATAAGATCCATAGAACCAAGACCTTCGATATTGTTATAAGCACTCTCAACTTTAGTTAATATACTCATTCCATCTTTAGTTAATTTTTCAATACCTTCTTTAACATCAATACTTAATTTTGTTTCTTCAGATATTGTTGCATCATTCATAAGTGTTTTAAGTGTTGTATCTATTTCTATATTTTTTTGAATATATTTTTCAACAATTTTATCAATAAATTCATTAATTTCTTCATACATCTTGTCTGTGAATTTATGCACGGGTATAAAGTTACATCCTTGAATTTTCCAATGTATTGTTTGGATATTTGATCTATAAATTGTTAAATCAGCTAATATTGTTTTCATATTTTCTCTTTTCATTATTTTAAAAATTCTTTTATGTCTTTAAATACGTTTTCTTTTTTTGTATCATTATGGATTTCATGACGTTGGCCCTTATAAAGTTTCAGAGTCACATTAGAATCAGCAAACTTTTGGAGTTTATTATAAAATTTTGTAACTCCTTTTGATTTCTTTCCAACTGGATCATCAGCACCAGAAATAATTAATATATCAATATTCGGTGTTTCAACCAATGTATGTTTCTTACAAGCGAGTTTCGCAGCGCCCATTAATGCTCTATAACCAGAAATAGAGAATTGTTCACCCCTTAACTTATCATTATAAAATTTATTATTTTCTTTATCATCATTACTTAATCATTCCATTCCCGTTTTGGAATTTTTAGCAAATGCTTTATTAAATTTTTTAAAAGTAATATCAAATACTAATTTTGACTTTTCGTGATCTTTTTTAAATATCCTCAATAATTTAAGAAACCCAAGGCCCAAAGATGTGTTGAGTTGAGTTTCTCAACCACTTCCAGATATTATTGCCTTATCAACCTTAATACCTTTTTGACTTATTAGTGCCCTTGCTAAATAAGAACCTCATGAATGTCCATAAACCACAACAGGTAATTGGAATTTTTTATAATAGAAAGCATTGATTTCTTTTAAATCATTCACCATGTCCTGTGCTGTTATGTTAACACCTACATGCCCAAGCATATCACCATCAGTTTCTCCATGTCCTCTATGATCATCAGCAACAACGACATAACCTACATCGTTAAATACTTTTGCCAGTTCATCATATCTTTTACCATGTTCTAAAGAACCATGGATTAATTGAACCATCCCTCTAGGTTGGTCCACATCATCTCATATATATGTTCTTATTTTTTTACCATCTCTCAATTTCAACATTCTTTTTTTCATACTTAAATTATAAAGCAATTAAAAAAAGAACCATAAGGTTCTTTTATTATTAAGTAGCTTTTACACGTTTTTGTTTATTACGTTTTGATTGCCATTTGATAATTTTATGATTTACTAAGTTCTGTGCAATTGTGAATAACCCACCAAAGATTCAGTAAACTTGTAATCCGGCAGAGAATATTAATGCCATAAACACAAATACTGCCATCATAATGTTTTGTGTTTTGTTTGCTTTTTTAAGAGCAGCTTTTTGATGAGCATTAATTCTATTTTTATCTCTACGTTTTGTAAGTAAACGAGGGATGTAAATTGATATACCTTGAACTGTTGCTGCAACAATCATTAATGGTAGGTATTGAACTTCACCATGGAATAATTCTCTTCATGAAGTTTGTGAAAAGTGAATACCTAATCATGATGTTGATTTCAAGTGAGGGATACCACCAATAATTTTTCACATAGCCAAGAATATAGGCATTGTTAAGAATACAGAACCTATTGAACCAAGAGGTGAAATACCTTCTTTTTTGAACATTTCAGACATCTCTTGTCTTTTTCTTTGTTCCATTTGTTTATTACCTTTATATTGTTCATACTTAGCTTCAATAGCGGCTTTTTTAGAAGATAATTCTTGTTGTTTAACTTGTTGTAATGTTGATTTAAATGTAAGCATGTAAGCAAATGTACGAATGATAATAACTGCAAATGCAATTGCAAGTAATGATTCTCATCCACTCATCATTGGGAAACCACCTACCAATGCAAGAACAAGTCTTGAAAGAGGATAAACGAACATCCCATAAAAAGGACCAAGTTTTCATGAAGTTTTTCAATTGTAGATTGCTCTTAAAGAATTTTTAGCATTTAATTTGAAAGCAAGCGCTGACGATGCTTTAACTTTGTTGTTGTCGGTTTGAGAAGTAAATTCTGTTGCTTTATCTAAAGAAGTTCACTTGTCATTAGTTGAAGCAACCACACCAGTTGTTGATTGCAATTTATTTAATTGTTCGATATATAGCTCAATTGCTTTAAATTCATCTGTATCTTTTTTGTAAGATGTACCTGTAGTTGTATTATTTAATAATTTATATGGTCCAGTAAATTTTCCATTTTCCATAAAAAGCGCTTGATAAAGAGTATCGAATGCAGCTGTTTCGAATGCAGCTTCAATTTTTTGTTCTTTATTTTTTCTTGCAACTGTTGGTAATTTTAAAGTTGGTTTGTTTTTCAGTTCTGTAAATGTTTTGTTTGATTTATTATATTCATAAACTTTAATAACAGACGTCTTAAACGTTTTGGTTAAACCGGCTTGATCAGCTGATTTACTTACTACCAATGGATTGCCTGAAGCATCTAATGCAACATTCCCGCCAAGAGTTTTTCCGTCTTTGATAATTCTAACTGCGTTATTTTCAGTTTTTCATGTAGCAAGATCTCCACCTTGCTTTTTAACAAAGTTGTGAACTTGCTTAAGATCTTTATCTTCTTTCAAGTAGTAGTTAACTTTTGCATCTTGCGTTAATTTACCTTTATTAATATTATATGTAACAACATGTGGTGTTATACGATCTTTTGATTCGTATAACTCCATACCTTGACCTGAGTAATTTGTTGTACCGATAACAAATGATTGAACACAACCTGTAAGAGATAGTGTAGCAAGTGCAACATATAAAAAGATTTTAAAGATTTTAAAAACTTTCTTCATCTTCTCTTTTGGTGTTTTAGCTTTTTCACTATTCCCGCCGTTTCGGAATCAATCATAATTTCCGCTTTTTTTCTTTGTATTATTTTTCATTCTTTAACCTTTCGAAAATTTGCATTATGGCTTTCTGTTGTTTTTCGAATGATGCATTAATAAAGTTCTTCCTAACTATTAACACAACATCGTATTTTAAATCAAGAACTCTCATCTCTCTAATGATTGCTCTAGCTTTTCTTCTCATCCTGTTACGGACAACTGCATTACCAAATTTTTTTGAAACTGATAGACCAACCCTAAGATGATCATCATTTTTTGCATAGTATAAAATAATTGAATTCGTAACAAATTGTTTACGTTTTTTAATTATTGATTGGAACTCCCTGTTATGCTGAAGTCTGAACTGTTTTTTCATTATTTATCTGAAACTGTAAGTTGTTTTCTACCTTTTGCTCTTCTTCTTTTAAGAACAAGTCTTCCACCTACAGAAGACATTCTGGCTCTAAAACCGTGTGTCTTAGCATGTTTACGTTTGTTTGGTTGGTAAGTTCTTTTCATGATTTCCTCCAATTTTTTTATTTTTTTACTTCTATATATTCTATATACAGTGTTTAAATTATACCTTAATATACTTTTTTATTTTGATTAAAGTATATGAAAAACTGCTTTTCATTATTTTTATATTAATAACTAAAAAAGAACAAAAGAAAAAGTGTACAACGCACTTTTTACAAAATTATTCTTATTTATCTGAAACTGTAAGTTGTTTTCTACCTTTTGCTCTTCTTCTTTTAAGAACAAGTCTTCCACCTACAGAAGACATTCTGGCTCTAAAACCATGTGTCTTAGCATGTTTACGTTTGTTTGGTTGGTAAGTTCTTTTCATTGCCGCTCCTTTTTAATGTTTTATTGGTTGCCATCGCTCATGTTATGTGAGTTAAGTAATGAGATTATACATTATTTTTCTAATTTTTTTCTAAATTCATATTCTGTTTTAATCATAACCTCTAAGGATTGTTCTGTTTTTCAATTTAGAGTATTCTTTGCATTAGAAACATCAGCAAGTAATTTTGCAGGATCTCCCGCTCTTCTACCCCCTAATTCACTTGGTATTTTAAATCCAAGTGTTTTATTTGCTGTTTCTAAAACTTCAAGCACAGAATACCCCGAACCTGAACCTAAATTAAAAATTCCAGATTCTTTATTTTTGATTGACCACTCAAGACCTTTTATGTGTGCAATTACTAAATCATTGACATGAATAAAATCACGTACACATGAACCATCTTTTGTTGGATAGTCAGTACCCATAGCTATAAATTTTTCTCTAACACCAATAGCTGCTTCAATGACACTTGGTAGTAAATGTGTAAGGCCCTTACCTCTAATACCAATTTTTCCTGAATGATGTGTTCCTGCTACATTAAAATATCTAAAAATAACATGATTAGCATCTGTCGCTTTTGTTCATCCTCTAATTAACGCTTCAGCAGCTAATTTAGATTCTCCATAAGGATTAACAGGTTCTTTAATATCCCCTTCTTTTATAGGAATTGTTTTTGGCTCTCCATATACTGCAGCAGTAGATGAAAAAACAATATTTTTGATTTTTGCATATTCTGCAGCCTCTAATAATTTTTCAACTGAATAAACATTATTATTAAAATACATTAATGGTTTTTCAACAGACTCAGGAACAACGATATATCCCGCAAAATGCATAATCCCATCAATTTTTCCTTCTTTATTAAAAATATTTTTTATTTCTTCAACATCCCTTAAATCCACTTTATAAAATTTAGCTTTTGGGTGAATGTTTTTTTCATACCCTCTTGATAAGTTATCAATCACAATAACTTCATACCCTTTTTCAATTAATGCATATACAGCATGCGAACCAATATATCCCGCTCCACCTGTAACAACTACTTTCATAGTACCTCCGATTTATATTTGTATAAATATTATATAACTTTTATACATAACAAGAACCTAAATATCACCTCAATTAGTTTCTTTTGTTCTTTTTGTGTTATCAACATATAATTTTGTGGAAAACCTCTAAAACTTAGTATTTATAAGGTTTTTATATGTGGATAACTATGTGTTTTTCTTTAAAAAAGATGTTATTTTAAGATTATTTATCCACATAGTTTTTGGTAAGTAATACAATTTAGTTATATGAAATCAGAAGCCAGGAAAATAAACAATAAATCAAACACGCAACTTTTAGTAGACTATTTAGAATCTGCAATTTCAGATGAAATGATTTTTAATTCTTTTATTAAAGAAATTAACATCATCGAAGACTATAAAGGTATCGTCGTTATAGAAACACCATCGGAACCAGTTAGATTAATTTTAGAAAGAGATTATAGTCAGATGTTCCAAACAGCTGTTAAAGAGGTTTTAGAGAGGAATGTTGATGTTAAATTGGTTCTTAAAGGAACTTATATTAGTCAAATTGAATTAGATTCTAACCCAACTGCACAAACCTCAAAAAAAACACCTTTAACAATCATCGCTGAATCTAATATTATTGAAAAATATAATTTTAATAATTATGTTAGTTGTAAATTCAATAAAAAAGCTTTAAGAGGTGCAAGAGCAATTATTGATGAACAAGGAATCTTTTCTCCTTTATTTATATATTCTTCATCAGGTTTGGGAAAAACACATTTATTACATGCCATTGGAAATGAGGTTATTAAAAAAGGTAAAACAGCTTTATTTATAAACCCAGATAGATTAACTTATAAATTAACCGAGGCAATGAAACAAAGTCAAGATCAAGTTAATAAAGTTATTGATGATATCACATCATTTGATTACATAATGTTTGATGATATACAAAATCTAGGAAGTAGAACGAAAACACTTTCTGTTTTATTCAACATTATTAATTTTGCTTTAGAAAAAGGAATACAAATTATTTTCGCCGCTGATAAAACACCAAATGAATTAGGTGGATTTGAAGATAGGTTTATAACAAGGTTTGAAAAAGGATTAACTTTAGAAATCGAAACACCTAATATAAATGATTTAATTGCAATATTAAGACAAAAATTAGATTTAGAAGGTTTAAATTCTTCAGAATGAGAAGAACAAGCATTATCTTTCATAGCAAGGAATTACTCGAATTCAATAAGGTCTGTAGAAGGGGCTGTTAAAAGAGTTAAATTCTTCACGATGGATAATCAATCGATTAAATATACCCATGCTGTTGTTTCTAAAATATTTGATCAACTTAAAATCAATAAAGAGGAATTAACACCAGAAAGGATCGTTTCCACAGTATCGCATTATTACAAAATACCGAAAGCTGATATTTATGGTAAAACAAGAAAGCAAAACGTAGTTCAAGCAAGACATATCGCGATGTGATTAGTTAGGTCTATAAAACAACTTTCCTTTGCGCAAATAGGTGAAATTTTTGGTGGTAGAGATCATTCAACAACTATGTCTGCGATAAATAAAATAGAAACATCAATGAGAATTAATTCAGCCGTTAAAATGGCTATCAAACAAATAGAATCAAAAATTACAAAAGTTAGTTAAACACAAATTACCCACATAATTACAATTTGATATTAAGTGGTTATAGAAAGGGTTTCAAGGGTTTTCCCCTAAATCAACACAACTAATAATAATAATTAAACAAAAACTAACTAAGGAGATTAACAATGAATATTAAAATAGAAAAATCATTATTTGAAAAACATTTAAAAAATATAACAAAAGCATTATCAAACAATCCTGCATTAACATCATTAAGTGGAATACTATTTGAAGTAAAAAACGATAAGATAGAATTATTAGCTTCAGATGGTGTACTTTCTATCAAAGAAACAATACTAAAAAATGATGACGTAACAATTATCCAAGAAGGTAAGAGTTTAATACCAGGTAAAATGTTTATAGAAATAATTAAAAAACAATCTAAAGAAATTGAACTAGTAACAAATGGAAATACTTTGAATATTTATTCAGCAGGATCAAGTTTTAAATTAAATTTAATGGATCCAGAGGATTATCCTATGATTGATTTTGATTTAGTGGGAAGTGAATTAATTTTAGATTCAGTAGAGTTTAAAAAAACAATTAAAGATGTTGCATTCGCAGCTGCAGAGAACAACAGAAGGATTATTCTCAATGGTATTAATATAATAGCTAAAGAAGGGCATTTGAGAATTTCAGCAACGGATTCATATCGTTTAGCAACATCAAGAATGAATACTGCATCGATAAACAATTTCAATATAACAATTCTCGCTAAAAATATTAAGGATTTTATTCCCGCTTCAATTAAAGGTGAGGTTAAAATTAAAGTTGATGATTCTAAAATTAATATAGAACACGATTCTTCAATTATTCAATCAAGATTAATAGATGGAATTTATCCTGAATTATCAAGGTTAATTCCAAAAGAATATAATTATAAATTAGAAATTGATTCTAAAGAATTAAGTAATTTAATCGATAAGGCAATTGTTGTTTCATCAGGGGATGCTAAAACTGTTAAATTAGAAATTAAAGAAGGGAAACTACAAATCGAATCAAAACAAGAAGAAGTTGGTAATTCACATGTTGAAACCGAAAATTTTAAATGAGAAGGTAACACAATGTTTTCGATAGCGTTTGATTCTAAATTTATGAAAGAAGCATTAAGAACATTTAAAGATGATGTGGTAATAAGATTTATTGGTGAACTCAAACCTTTTGTAATTATGGGGGAATCTAATAAAGCATTAGTTCAATTAGTTCTACCACATAGAGGATATTAAGGGGGTGTCGGATGAAAATAGAGATAATTGGTGAATACATTAAACTTGGACAATTACTTAAAAAATTAAGGTTCATACATTCAGGTGGAGCTGCTAAAATTTTTATAGAAAGAAACAAAATAACCATCAATGGTAAAGAACCTGAAGGTCGAGGTTCTAAATTAAGACCAGGTGATACACTTTGAATTAACGATCAAGTTTATTTAATTAAACTTAAAAAAGAGGATTAAAAATAAAAAAAAGAGGATTATTATCTGCTATTAGTGATAATAGTTCATTTTTATTACTAATTTTCAAGCCTTGTTAAAAACAATGGTAGAATACTATGGTTAAACTAATAAAATTAAGGAGGCTTCTTAAAATGGCTACTAAAAAAGAAATGAAATCATCAAGTAATTCTTCTATGCAAAGAGATAAATGATGAAAATGAGCGATTTATGCATCAATTGCATGAGTGATAGGGGTTGTATTATTCATATTATCAGGTTCAATCACTTCGTTCGGAGGACACACAGCTAATGTAATAGCTAGAATTATCGCTATTACCGGTGGGGTTGTTTGTTTAATTGCGTGAATTATTGTAATAATATTTGGTATTTTTACAATTGTTTATTCATTAACGTTTTCAAACGCAACTGATAAAATTGTTGGAATTATTACAGGTATTTTATGCATCTTATTCCCAATCGTTGGTATCATAATGGCTTGAATTCTTTATTATTCAAAAGCTGGAGTGAAAGTTGGAGATAAATCTTCGAAAGATTCGTGATGAAAATGAGCGGTTTATGCAACTATTGTTTGGGTAATTGGTCTTGCTCTGATGATTGTAGCAGGAATTATTGATGTAAGAGTTGCTACACCAATCATGTACAATTTTGGTGCAATTATGTTGTTTGTTGCATGAATTGTTGTAATAATATTTGGTATTTTTACAATATTCTATTCAATAACACTTAAAGACAATGATAAAATTTTTGGAATTGTCACAGGTATTTTATGTATCTTATTCCCAATCGTTGGTATCATAATGGCTTGAATTCTTTACTATACAAAGAAATAATGCATAATAAAAAATAAGATTTTGTCTTATTTTTTTATAACCCTTTTTTAAAAATGATAATGTTATAATGAATAAGGAGGTATGAAAAATGGAATCGAGAGCATACATTAACGGGGAATTTATTAACGGAAAAAAAAGATATTCAATAATTTCACCGCTTAACTTAGAAGAGTATGGAAGCGCTGTTGCGCTTACAAAAAAAGAAATTGATAAAGCGTTTGATGCTGCAAGACAATCTCAAAAACTTTGAGGAAAACTTTCAAGAGAAGAAAGGATTGAATATATTGATGAATTTTCTAAAAAACTTTCAGAAAACAGGGAAAAAATTGCTAAAGTTATGTTGCATGAAATCGGTAAATCCATTGATGATTCAATTGCAGAAATAAATAGAACGATTGAATTGATTTCAGAAACTATATATTCATACCATAATTTATTGATCGAACATGTTTCAGGTAGTTCTATTGGAGCTAAAGATAAAATGATCACAATAATCAGAGAACCACTTGGAGTTGTTTTGGCTATCTCACCATTCAACTACCCTGTAAATCTTTCGCTTGCAAAAATTATTCCCGCATTAATTTCAGGGAATACGGTTGTATTTAAACCGGCGACGAATGGATCTTTAACCGCTTATTTAATTGCTCAACTTTTTGATGAAATTGAATTACCTGCAGGTGTATTTAATTTAGTGACAGGTAGAGGCAGTGAAATTGGTGATTATTTAACAATGCACAAAGAACCTAATGCGATAACTTATACGGGTTCAACTAGGATCGGGTTGGCTATTTCTAAAAATTCTATGTTGCAAAATGTAATTTTAGAAATGGGTGGTAAGGATGCTGCACTTGTATTAGAGGATACAGATATCCCAGAAACTGTTGCAAGTATAGTTAAAGGAGCTTTTTCTTTTTCAGGGCAAAGATGCACAGCTATAAAAAGAGTGTATGTTCCTAGAGATATTAAGGAAGAATTCGAAAAAGAAATCAAGCTTATAACAGAGCAAATTACAGTAGGTAACCCAAAGCTAGGTAAAGTGGTTGTAGGTCCTTTAATTGACCTAAAAACAGCTAAATATCAAAAGAGATTGATTAATGATGCTACTTCAAAAGGGGCAAAGATACTTGTTGGGGGTGAGGTTAGTGAAAATTTAGTTCAACCAACGGTACTTGTAGATATTACTTCAGAAATGGCTATTTCAAAGGAAGAACAATTTGGCCCAATACTGCCTATAATTTATTACACTTCATTAGATAAAGCGATTAAAGATGTGAATGATTCTGAATATGGATTACAAGCTTCAATTTATACAAAGGATTATGAAATGGCACTTAAAATTTCAGAAGACATCGAAGTGGGTTCTGTTAATATAAATTGTCCTCCTTCTAGAGGACCTGATCAATTACCTTTTACAGGTGTTAAACATTCTGGATTTGGAGTTCAAGGTATAAAATATTCTATTGAATCAATGACAAGACCGAAAAATTTAGTTATATTTAAAAAGAAAAATACTTCACTTTTTAAAAAGAAAAAATAAAGCATTTGCTTTATTTTCATTAATCGTAAATAATATCTTTTAATATATAATTTATTCATGAAAATAATAACTTCAAAAACTTTTGAAAAATTTATTAAAACTCAAATACTCGTTGTAAATTTATTTTTGTTATCTTCATTAATTATAACCTCAATAATTATTGGAGCCATTCCACAAATACCTGTATGAGTACTAATAATTACAATTCCAATATGTTTAATTTCGATGATTTTATTTTATATAAAGTCATATTCTTATGTGCATAAAAAGTGAATTTTTTGCCACAAACACAAAGGTGGTTTTGAATTCTCTAAAAAGAAAAATATAAAATATGTTTACTTTGGATTTTTTTTATTAATACCGATATTTAACTGAATACCAATACTTTTAATTGGGAGGTATGAAAATAAAAAGTTAACTAAGAAAATGATTGTTTGTAATGAAGAACACTTAAAAACAAAGAGTTCACAATTAGAACAAGAGTCCACGATTGAAAAAACAAGTGAATGATTTAATGATGAATTTTAGAAAAGTGATATGCTTTTTTATTTTTTTATTTATTTTTTCAATTGTTTTTAAGTCCTTATTTATATATAAATACTTTTTGAAAGTTACTTTTTCAAAAAAATTTTTTAAAATTCAATGGAAAATTCTACATATAATATATAGGAGTAAAAACGAACAAATTTGATTTTTTTTATCTATTTTTTCGTAAATACAAAAATAACAATAAATTATAAATACTATTAAGGGGTAAAAATGACAACAACAAAAAAGAAAATACTTACACTAGGAACAATTGCATTAGCCACAACATTACCGATAGCAGCGGTAGTATCGTGTGGAAGTGATTCAAATAAAGATAATAAAAAACAAATCGCAGCAAATAAAAACAAGCAAGAAACAGAGAAACTAATGGAATCACTTAGAAAAAGAATAGATTCATTAGAAAAAGAAATGAAAAACGCAACAGTTTCACTTAAAAACGCAACAGAAAAACTTTCAGAAACAAATGCAAAACTTATTAAAGTAAAAACTGAATTAAACAATAATATTGAAAAAGCAAGTCAAAAACAAAAAGAGGATGCAAAAGATTTAGAGAGAAAAATTGATGATTTAAAAGAAGAGAAAATAAAACTTGAAGCTGCGATAAATAAACAAAAAACAGACTTGAAAAACCTTAAAGCATCGATGAAGCAAAAAGAAATTGATTCATTAGATAAACAAGCATTAGAAACTAGAAAAAAAATGATTGAAGTTGAAATCGCTAGACTTAAAGGTCTTAGAACATTAGATATAACTACAGAAGAAAAAGAATTGCTTGATAAGAAAATACTTGAGCAAAATGCAAAATTAAAAGAAGTTTTAATTAAATTATACCCAGAATTATTTCCGAAACCTGAGATATCAAAACCAACAGTAAAACCTTCAAAACCTAAAGAAGATAAAACTCCTAAAAAACCTGTTGATTCAAAACCAACAGTAAAACCTTCAAAACCCAAAGAAGATAAAAGTCCTAAAAAACCTGTTGATTCAAAACCAACAGTAAAACCTTCAAAACCCAAAGAAGATAAAACTCCTAAAAAACCTGTTGATTCAAAACCAACAGTAAAATCTTCAAAACCCAAAGAAGGTAAAACTCCTAAAAAACCTGTTGATTCAAAACCAACAGTAAAGCAACTAAAATCAAAAGATAAAAAAGATGTTGCAAACTCAGGTGAAACTAAAATAAAATCTTTAAAATCAAATTCAAATCTTAATAAGCCAACAACATCAGCCCACAATTTATACTAATCAAATAATGTGAATGCATTATTTTTTTATATGATCTTTTGAAATTAAGTAATGTCTTTTGGTAATAGCAATATATAATATAAACATGAATTTAATAACAATAATATCGAGAGAATTAAAACTAAACGAAAAACAAATAGAAACAGTGCTTTCATTATTGAATGAAGGTGCAACCATACCATTTATAGCTCGTTATAGAAAAGAAGTTACGGGTGGATTGGATGAAAATCAAATTAAAGATATTGAAATATATCATGCAAAACAAAAAACTTTAGAAGAAAGAAAAGAAGCAGTTGTTCGTCTTATAGATGAAAAAGGAATGCTTACTGACGAATTAAAAAATCAAATTTTAAAATCAAAAACATTAAAAGATGTTGAAGATATTTATCTTCCTTTCAAAGAAAAGAAGAAAACAAAAGCAACTGAAGCGATTGCTAATGGCTTAGAGCCATTTGCTAAAATGATTCTTTCAGCTCAACAACATTTAAATGTTGAGCAAAAAGCACAGGAATTTATAAATGAAAAGGTTAAAACCAAAAAAGAAGCAATAGAAGGAGCTCAATTTATAATTGCGGAATATGCATCGGATAGAACATTTTTTAGAAAATGAGTACGTTCATTTATTTGGCAAAATGCAAAGTTAAAAACAAAACTCAAAAAAACAGCTGAAGATGAAAAAGAAGTATATAAAACTTATTATGAATTTGAAAAAGAATTAAAGTGAATTGCAAACTACCAAGTGTTAGCAATTAACAGAGCTGAAAAATCAAAAGTAATTTCAGTTTCTTTCGACTACGCTCAAAAACAAGTTACAGATTTTTTAATAAAAAATATGAATAGATATAATAATGATTCAACATCGCCATATATAGAGAATGCTGTTAAAGATGGATTTAAGCGTTTGATAAAACCTTCCATTGAGCGTGAGATACGTTCGGATTTAACTGAAAAAGCAGGTAATGGTGCAATTGATATTTTTGCAACCAACTTAGAACAATTGCTTTTAACTCCAGCAATTAAAAATAAAATTGTTCTTGGAATTGATCCGGGTTTTAGAACAGGATGTAAAACAGCTGTTATAGATAGTACTGGAACACCAAAAACAATAGGTGTTATTTATGTTTTTAAAGAAAGAGATGCATATGCAACTTTAGATGATACGTTTAAGAATCATAAAATAGATGTTATCGTAATAGGTAATGGTACAGCTTCAAGAGAAACTATGGAGCTTATAGCTAAATACCAAAAAGATCGAGGGATAAAAATACCTTTTACAATAATTTCAGAAGCTGGAGCCTCGGTTTATTCTGCTTCAAAAATAGCGCAAGAAGAATTTCCTAAATTACAAGTGGAACAACGTTCTGCCATCTCTATCGCTAGGCGTTATCAAGATGCGTTGAATGAGTTGGTTAAAATAGAACCAAAAGCAATTGGTGTTGGGCAATATCAACATGATGTTAACCAAAAACAGTTAGATGCTCAACTTGGTTTCGTTGTCGAAAAAATAGTTAACCGTGTAGGTGTTGATATTAATACAGCAAGTGCCGCTGTACTTCAATATATTTCAGGATTATCATCAAAAGTTGCTAATAATATAATTAAGCATAGAATTGAAAATGGTGCATTTAAAGAAAGAAAAGAAATTAAGAAGGTTAAGGGTCTTGGTGCTAAAACTTATGAACAATCTATAGGTTTTCTAAGAATCATTGATGGTATCAATAAACTTGACTCAACATCAATCCACCCAGAATCATATAAAATAGCTAAAGCGATACTTAAAGATAATAAGATAACTTTTGATGATATTGGTAAAGTTAATGAATTACAAAAACTTGATATTCAAAAACTTGCACAAAGATATGATTCTGATAAGTATACTATTGAAGACATCATTAATGGTATTTCAAATCCACAACGTGATATTAGGGATTCTTATGATGCGCCAATTTTAAAAACAGAAATTCTTTCAATTGATAATATGGCTGAAGGTCAAGTTATGGAAGGAAGGGTACAAAACATTACTGAATTTGGTGCTTTTGTTGATCTTGGTATTAAAACAGCTGGTTTAATTCACAAATCCAACATGGGTAAAGGCTTTGTTTCTAATCCAATGGATGTTGTTTCTGTTGGTCAAATAGTTGAAGTGGAAATTATAAACCTTGAAAAAGAAAGAAAAAGAATAGGATTAAAATTACTTACAAATAAATAATAAAAAAATCAAATATTGGTTTTTTTAATTCGTAATTTTTATGGAAAACATTTTGTTAGGTGTTTTTTTATATTAAAGTAATTAATTATTCTATAATTAAATAGAAATAATCAAAAAAAGGGGTGGTATATTGACAAATAATTTAGCGCACAGAGGGATGTCAGGTATTGCACCAGAAAACACAAGGCTTGCATTCTTGAATGCTTTTGAATTTGGATTTGATGGTGTAGAATTAGATGTCCATCTTACAAAAGATAAAAAAATAGTAATTACACATGATGAAAAAATCAATAGAACTGCAAATGGTAGGGGTTATATTAAAGACATGACCTTAAAAGAACTTAAAAAATATAATTTCGCAAAATGTTATAGAGGCGTTAAAAAATCTGAGATTATGACACTTCCAGAGTTTTTGAAAGAATTTGGAGATAAGTTTAAAATAATAAATATAGAATTAAAAACAGATGTATTTGAATATGAGGGTATTGAAGAAAAAGTTTTGACAGCTATCAAAAGATACAAAAAACCTGAATTTATACTTTCTTCATTTAATTTTGAAACGATTAAAAGATTAAGACAATTGGATCAAGAAATTAAAATTGGTTTCCTGTGAAGTAAACATAAAGACTTTATCAAAGCAGGAAGAGAACAAATCCAAAAGTTATGTGATTATCTTCACCCTTCTATAAAACTCTATAAAAATCTTGCATATGTAACTAAATATAAATCTATGAACATGAAGTTTAATTTATGAACATTGAAAAATAGGGCAACTTATAAAAGGTTAGCAAAGAAAGAATGGGTATATTCTTTAATAACCAACCATTTATTTAGAACAGAAGAAAAAGTTCAAAAAGAAATATTTTATAAATAGAATTCACGATTCTATTTTTTCATTTCATTTATACTTTATATGAATGAAAAAAAGGAGGGGTTATGTACAGAGCAATTGTGGTTACTTTTGGTGTGTTGATTATATTTGCAATGGTTTTTGTTGTAACATTAATGGCGCGAAAAAAACAAATTAACAATATAAATCCATACAACAAAGAATTTCAATTACATCAAAATGACATAATAAATAATGGATATGATATTTCTTATAACAAACAACCTCCTAGTATTCAAAAAGGTGAAGATTTAATTTATCAACTAAACGCAAAAATGTCTGATATTAATTTTGAGCATGAAAACCCTGAAACTGAACCAGAATTTTCAACTATTTGGATTACCAATGAAAGATTAATTGTTGAAAGAAAAGGTAAAACAAATCAAAATTATTCTTTTATATTTAGTGATATTCATGGCTTCGAATTTGAATTGAAAAAGAACAAATCCATATTTTTATTTGATTACAAAGACCAAACACATAAATTTGAAATAAAAGATATGTATTCAATGGCACTTATAGAATTAAAAATAAAGAGTGGATAAAATAGTATGAGTATTTAGTAAAATAATATTAGAAATATAAAGAGGAGGAAATATGGTGCTTTTTAATAAAACAAAAAAGAAAAGAAAAAATAATGACAATACAACTGAAATTATTTTAGCTCAAATGGATTACCTTATAACCTCAAATGATTTGCAAAAAAATAGCGATCCAGAAGTCTCAATTGTAACTTCTGGATCAAATGGTTTATTTACCGTTGAATTAAAAACAATAAAAGGCAATAACCCAAGAACACTTATTGGTGAATTTAAGGGTAAAGATATTGAAACAAAAATATCAAATTGGTTAAAAGAAAATAAAATGCTTAAATTCAAAAAAAGAGTTTTAAATTCTATCACAATTAAAATCTCAGACACACAACCATTTAAACACTATTAATAGTGTTTTTTTATTTTTAAAAGCATAAAAAAACTGACTTATGAAAAGTCTGTTTCTTACTTTGAAGAAACATGAATTAACAGGTTTCCTCAATGCGGCTCATCGCATTACTATTATATGTTATTTTTGATCTTTTAATTCAACAACTTGTGTTTCAATTAATTCTATCTCTTTCTTTAGCGAAGCAACCGTAGCTTTTGGTTTTTCGGAAAGACATTTAACTGTAGTGGCATACATACGTTTTTTATTGTTTAGTGTTTGTATTGATTTGTTTATTCTTCTATGTCTTTCAGATATTTCTTTGACTTCTTCTGCATTCTCCTCGAGATATATAAGTCTTAATACATCATCTACTGAATAAGTTTTCATTATTTGTGTGATGGAAGCAATTTCTAGCTCTGTAAACTTAACCTTTTTAAATTTTTCTTTATAAACTGGATCTTGAAGCATAAAAGAACCGAACATCCCAACAAAAGCACCATCTCCAATTAAATTTAGTCTTCTAACTTTATTCTCTGGTAAGTGGTTTAAGAATCTTCCATAATATTCATCGAAATATGTTTTTGTTTCTCCGTACCCGACCGTTAATGAACTTAAGCTTCCGTGAAGTGATTTACCAAGATCTACAATTGTTATATCCGCTCCAAATCAACCTTTCAATATTGAAGATTCTAATTGAGCACCAAAAGCCACAAATTCAATATCTGTCATTTTTATATCAGCTTGACCAGTTATTTTACGAATACAAATAACTAATCTTGATTTCATAAAATCCGAACTTCATTTTTTATCAAAATCATTAATAAATGTTTTGGCTCTTACTTTCTTTTTTTTACCATTTATTGTTGCAACGGAAAATGCGAATGGTTGTGCATTTCTAACTCCGAGGAAATTAAAGGCCTCAAAGTCAATATATACTCTCTTTTTCATAATTCTCTTTTCTTAATCAAATAACTGATTATATTATTTAATTATATTATATAACACGCACTATTGATTAGAGTGTTAAAATATACATATGTATAGAACTAAAAACATTAACGATAAAAACGTTAGATATTTCGTAAAAAATAACAATTCCAAATGAACAATTATATTTGTGCATGGTTTTAATTCCAGTTCTAATTTTGCTCGACATTTATTTATGCTTAAAAATAACTACAATATAATTGCCGTTGATATGGTTGATATGGATAGGGCTGATGAAGTGCAATTTGATGAGATGATTAAAATTATTAATGAATTAGTTAAAAAAACCAAAACAAGAAAAGTAATTTTACTTGGTCATTCTCTTGCGGGTGGTGTTGTTTCAAAGGTTGGATTAAGTCCAAAAGTTAAGAAAATTGTTTATATGTCAACTATAACTCCAGAGATACAAAAAACAAATGCTTATAAACTATTAAAGAAACATCATGAAACAAAGGGTAAGTTATCATTAATGATCACTAATAAATTAGTTGATATGACAAAAGGGAAATATAATTGAGCTCACGCATTTCTTGATAGAGATTCGAATTGAACTGGAATTTTAAGAAATACAGTTCTTAATGAAAGATTTATGAAAAGGCTTGATGCAAGATATAAATTAACTAAACATAAAGCAAGGTTTATTGTAAGTAAAGATGACAATATTATAAGTACAAGGGCTTTTGTTAAATATGCAAACTCTTTAGGTAAAGATGTTACTTATATAGGTAAAAGACATAATCCCATAAAAACTGCACCCAATGAAGTTAATAAATACCTCAATAAAATGACAACCGGAAGAAAAAGATTCATTAAAAGAAAAGTCATTTAATGATAGTTCTTTTTAAATTATAATTTTTACCATGAGAATTGATAAAACAACTATTGAATGATTATTATTGCCAAAAGCATTGCCAAGCAGCACTCACTTTAAAAACCCAAGAACATGAATGGGAAGAGAAAAATGGGATATTGTAAGAAAAAAGGTTTATAAAAGAGCAAACAATATTTGTGAGGTTTGTGGAGGCAAGGGTAAGAAACATCCTGTTGAAGCGCATGAATTGTGAGTCTTTAACTTAGAAACCAAAGAACAAATATTAATAAGATTTGTTGCTTTATGCCCTTTGTGTCATAGATTACAACATATGGGTTTAGCGGGGATACATAACAAAACAAATGTGTTGAATGGTTTAGAGTTAGCAAAACATTACAACAAAATAACTGGTTCACAAATTAATTTTGAGGAGTTATATGAAATGGGTATGGCTATATATGAAAAAATTAGCGTTGATAAGTATAAAATTATATTAAACAAACATAATGAGCCATTATTAAAAATATGGAAATAAAAATAATTTTATGAAATTAAAAAACAAAGCAATAATTTATCATATTAGTGAGATGATATAACAAAGAAAGCATGGGGTAATATGGAAAAAAATAAGTGAAAATTAGAACCAACAAAAAATCCATTGAATTGAGAAGATGGAGAACCAACTAATATATGTAATTCTTGATATATGATTTGATATCAACCACCATGACAATTTGGTTATTTCAATGCATTAAAATCTAATACGGATACAGAACACACAAAAGATTTAAAGGAAAAATTTATAGAATTATTAAGATGAAGGATTGAATCAATTAAAAAGATGGGTCATAATCCCGTTGTGATTCTCCCTCCAAGAAAAAGTACTTGAAATCAAACAATGAAATTTTCTGTAGATGCAATTGAAGATCTAGAATACATAAAAATTAAGTCACCCGATTATAGAGGAGTCCATTTCTTGAAAGATAAGGATGAAAGAGAAAGAACAATTCAGGCTGTTTATCCAAAATGAAAAGTTAAATTCAAGCCCTCTGTTTTGAAATTAAAACATATTCACTATATTTTTATTGATGATTATTATACAACAGGAGCAACGACAAAAGCGGTTCTTGGTGTAATACAAAATAATATAAGACTACCTAAACCTAAACTTAAGAATAAAGAATTTGCTAATTTTGAAGCTCTTTATATTTCAAGAACTCAAAATAAAAGAAATATTAAAAGTAAGAATATGTGAGTTGTGGATGATGCATTATCTGATAAAACAAATAAATATGCAAAAGAAACAAAGTTTGTTTCATCCATGAGGGATAATAGTTTTTATAAAAAGGCCTAATAAAATATTGGTTCTTTTTTTATTCCCTCTAAACCAATCCTTTAATATATTCGTAATATGTATATAAATATGTATGTGTACAAAATATTTAATTAGGTGAGTCAATTTAAATTACTAAACCCCATTCCTTCTTAATAGAACTAAATATATAATAATTACATAGAATGGCCAATAGTGGTTATTAACAATTTTAACTACCAAAACTACTTTAATCAATCTATTTTTAAAAAAATAAAAAAACATGTATAAAAAACAAAATCTTTGATATACTTGTAAGGCAACACATATTAGACTATTAAAAAATACTCTTCAAAATGTTGCTGATAGATCTTTGAAAACTAGATACAAGAAACCATGAACCCGGAATCAATTTATGAGAGTTTGATCCTGGCTCA
>JABSQT010000004.1 GCA_013215715.1 Mycoplasmatales bacterium
ATAACATTTATATTGATGAAAAAGTTATTTTAAGAAAATATGATGCATCATTAAATGATTTGATGAAATATGGTGTAAAAAATGGGGATGCTATTTTTACCGCATCATCAGAAAAACCGGAAGAAATTGCTTTTTCAACAGTATATTTAAATGACAAGAAAGCAATTTTTAATGGTTTTAGTAAAAGATTTAGATTTGATCAAAAAATTTTAAATCCTAAATATGCATCGTATCTCTTTAGAAGTCAAATATTCAGAAATCAGGCGAAATGTTTTGCTACAGGATATACTAGATTCAATATTTCGCAGAAAGATATGGCAAATATAAAATTAAATATACCAAGCCAAACTAAACAAAAAGAAATAATAGACATTATTGAACCAATCGAAATAATGATCAATGCAACTCAAGAAATAAATAAAAAACTTTACTCAATTTGCTCATATAATACCAAAGAAAAATTATTAGAGAATATAATAAGTTCGAATAATGGATTTAACTATTCTAAAAAACATAAATCCAAAAGGGGTTTATATAATATTTTTACAATTAAAAATATAAATATAAATAAATCCGACAAAACTAATTTCATAAAAAATAACTTACTTTATCAAGGAGATGTTATCACAGGACTTTCGGGAACCATCGGAACAGCAAAGGTAATTAGTGAAGATAATTGAGTTTCAAACCAACGAACACTTTCTTTACGAACAAAATTCCCTCTCCAAATAATGAAATTAATAACAACTAGTAAAAGATACTTGAATACTATAGCAACTGGGGCAGTGCAAAAAAATATTAAAGCGAGTGATATTCTCAACCTTAAGTTTTCTATCACAAATAAAGAAATGGAAAAATTACTTTCTTCACTTTATATCAAAAATGAAAAATTAATTAATAATTTATCAAACCTAAAAAATAAATTACTAAAATTATTAATAAAATAAAAGCACTACTCTTCATTGAGTTTAAGTGCTTTTTCTATACTTTCTTCTACTTTGGGTAGCATTTCATTAAATTCTTTAAATAATTCTTTTAATTCTTTAGATAATTCTTTAATTTCTTTTTTAACTTCTTCTTTATCTATAATTTCTTCTTCATAACCAACATATCTACCAGGTACAAGTGATCAATCATTTTCTTCAATTTCTTTTAATGAAGTTGTTTGAGCAAAACCAACTTTAGATATGACTTCATTTTTCTCATGTTTTTTATATAATTCAACTATTGATTTGATATCTTCATTTTGTAGTATCCTTAATTTCTTAGTTTCCATTTTTCCTAATTGATCGGCATTAATCATTAATACGTCCTCATTAGTTTTATTATTATTGAATATTCAAATAGATGCTGGAATACCTGTTGTATAAAATAATGATGAAGGAAGTGCAATAATCGCATCCACTTTATTTTCTTTTAATAGATTGATACGTATTTCTTTTTCGCCTTTTGAAGCGGTTGATAAAGAACCGTTAGCCAATACAACACCAGCTCTACCGTTTTTATTTAATTTATCAATCATATGTGAAAGTCATGCATAATTAGCATTTCCTTTTGGAGGAATTCCTCATTTTCATCTTGGATCTTCAACTAATTGCTCTTGACCTCATTGTTTAATATTAAAAGGTGGATTAGCAAGTATAAAATCAAACTTTTCACCTTTATGTTGATCATTAGAAAATGTATCAGCTGATTCAGTACCTAATTTAATAGTTTTGGCGTGAAAACCTTGAAGCAACAAATTAATCTTTGCAAGTTTCCATGTTTTATTTTGATATTCTTGTCCATAAACAACTAAATCATCAGGATTTTTACCCATATCAATTATATGTTGTCTTGCTTGAACAAACATACCACCAGTACCACAAGCAGGGTCGTAAATTTTTCCTTTTTCTGGTTCAATTAAATCAACGATTAATTTAACTATAGATTTTGGAGTATAAAATTCTCCACCTTTTTGACCTTGTTTCATAAAGAAATTACCTAAGAAGTATTCATATGTTCTACCAATAATATCTTCTTCATATTTTTCCATATCAATATTTGAGAATTCAGAAACTACTTTACCTAATTTTGATTGATCTAACTCTTGTCTATTATAATCCTTATCAAAAAGACCCTTTAATTCGATATTTTTTTCTTCAATAGCATAAAATGCTTGATCAAGAACTTCACCAATTTCAAGTGATGAAGCATATTCAGAAATATACTTTCAAGAAGCTTTTTCAGGAATTACAAAAGAACAATTATACTTAGTTGATAATATTGTAGTTTCTTCTTTAAAAAGTTCTCATTTATCTCCATAGTCTTCTTGCATTTTTTGCATAGCATTATCATACTTATCTGACATATTTTTTAAGAATAATATTCCAATTACAATATGCATATATTGTTCCGAAGAAATGTTACCCCTTAATGCTTCTGCTGAAGCTCATAATTTTGATTTTAATTCAGTATCCATTTTACTCATTTGTTTACTCCTCTCAGAAACTTGGGTTTCTGTCTATTTGTCTTTCTAACTGACTTACTATATTTTCACGTACAACTTTAACATTCTCAGGAGGGTATCCATGAATTATTAATGATTCATATATTTCTGCCCTAACGTTATCCTTCATTGCATCATTATATGTTCATGAAAGATTAATATTTTTTCTAACCTTTTGAAAAACTTCTAATGAAATTTTCTTAATTTGTTGTTTGTCAAATTCACTTTTTGAATGATCGTCTTCTAATAATATTTGATAAAAGGCCATTTCTTCAGGGGTTATACCTAAATCATGTGCTTCTGCATCAATTTTGCGTGCTTCATTAGCAATTTGTTTGATTCCTTCCATAAACTCTTCAACACTCATAAAATTACTATCGTATTTATTTAAAAGTGCACTTAATTTATTAGATAACTTATCTGCTTTGACCATATTTATTTTTTCAACTTCTTTAATTAAAGCTTGTGCTAATGCTTGTGCTTTTTTAGCTTCTAATTCAGGTTTATTACCCAACTTATTATTTTTAATAACATTAATTATTGTTGTGAGTGAAATTTTTTCGTTTTCAACAGTGTCATAAATAATAGTTTGACGATGTTTTATTGCTTTAGCCATAATTGTTTTGATTTCTTCAACTTTATTATCTAAATCAAATTTACCCAATTCTCTTTTGATAATTTGAGACCTTGCAATCATCAATAATTGTGTAATGATAGTTTCTTCTTTATCAAGTATTGCTATAGTTGTCTTAAATAATTTACTTAATGGTTTTACTAAGTTTATAAATTGTGCTTCTTTTTTATGAGCGATAACTATTTGTTGCATATCTTCAATAATGTTAAATAAATAATTTTTATCATTTGAAGCTTTTTCAAAATCAATATCCATTTTTTCCAAACAAATATCGAAAATTTTCTCTATAGCCTCGTTTAACATCTCTTTTACTTCTTCTGCATTTGTTCATGAGCCATCTTTTTGTTCAAAACTATCACCATTATTAGTATAGAAAGCAAGTGCTTCAGTTAATTTTCTTCATATACCTATATAATCAACAACCAATCCCGTTTCCTTTGTAATTTGTTTGTTTTTCTTATCAGTATAAACTCTGTTAACACGTGCTATTGTTTGCATTAAATTGTGCATTTTTATAGGTTTATCCAAGTAAATAACATCTAAAGAAGGTGCATCAAATCCTGTTAGTCACATATCAACAACAATAACAATTTTAAAATTTGAATTTGGATCTTTAAATTCTGATGCTGAAGCCCTTCTATATTCTTTAGTTCCAAGTAATTTAGTAACTTGTTCAGGATCTTGATTATTAGGAGTCATTATAACCCTCATATTTTCTTTTAATTCAGGAGCTTGCTTAATTATTTCTTCATAATATTTCATTGCTATTTCTCTGTTATATGCAACAAACATTGCTTTGCCTTTTAAAATATTAATTCTTTGCTTATAATGATTTATAAAATCTTTTGAAACAGCTTTAACTCTATCAGGATCTCCAATAAGATTATCAATTTTCAAAAGTCTTTTATTAACATTTTTCATGACAATTGCAGGAGCTGCAGATTCATCAATAATTTCATTTCTAACTTCTGCAAGCGCATCATCCAATTGCTTTATATGATCTTCTCTTAAATGTAATTGTGCTTGTCTAGATTCATAATTAATAGGAACAACAAAACCATCTTTAGTTGCATCCGACATTAAATATTTAGTTACATAATCCCCAAATATATTTTTAGTTGCAAAATCTTCTTTTTCAATGGGTGTTCCAGTAAACCCTATAAAAGTTGCCATAGGGAATGCTTTCCGCAATAGTGCAGCACTACCAAATTTCTTTTCAACTTCGAATGTTTCTTCATTACGAACATATTTCGCCTCTATATTTGAATGCGATCTATGAGCTTCATCAGTCATAATTAATACATCTTCTCTTTTTGAAAGTATTCCTACTGTTTTATCAAATTTTTGAACAGTTGAAAAGTATATTCCGTTTTGCGCTTTGTTTTTTAGAGTTTGTTTAAGTTCAGAAATACTATTGATCTTATGAACTTCTTGACCAATGAAATCTTCAGCTTTAGAGAATGTTTGGAATATTTGCTCATCTAAATCACTTCTATCAGTTATAACAATGATTGTTGCTTTTTTCTTGTGGTTAATAAAGTTTTTAGCAAGCATAGTCATTGAATATGACTTTCCAGACCCTTGTGTGTGTCAAAAAATACCAGCTTTTTTATTATCTTTATCACTTTCGACAGCATTGACCGCAGATTCCGTTGCTTTCTCAACACCATAATATTGATGATATCCAGCAAGTATTTTGGTTGCATTTGTTTCTTTTGTAAAAAAGGTATAGTTTTGTAATAGATTTAAGAAAGTTTGTTTTTCAAAAAGATTATCAATAACTTCATCCATTTGATAAACAAAACTCCTTTCTTTTTCATTTGGATTTCTCCAATAAGAATATCTGTCAATGTTAGCTGTTATAGTCCCAATTTTTGTTGTGTGTAAATCGGATATTAAGTTAAAGAAATTAAAAACAAACAATGAAGTTAAACTTTCTTGATAGTTTTTAATTTGATTAAATGCCCCAATGATAATATCATCACCATTTTTAGTTGGTGATTTCAACTCAAAAACCACTAATGGTAAACCATTTATATAAACCACAATGTCAGGTCTTTGATCTTTAAAATCTTGGTTTTTTGAGGTCATAGAAAATTGATTAGTCACTACAAAATTATTGTTTTCAATTTCATTGAAATCAACAAACTTATATGTTCTAGTTATTTTTTCACGCTTATCAAAAACCTTAACACCATTAATTAAAATTTCATGTGCATATTTATTACTAACTAATAATGATGCTTGATCAGCTCTTCTTATTTTTCCCACCACTTCATTTAAGTGAATATTACTAATTTCTGGATTTATTTTTTTGATCGAATCTTCTAAATGTTTAATCAATAAAGTTTCAGAGTGATTTTTACGTATTTTTAATATTTCTCCTGAATTTATATATTCATATCCTTTTTCTTGCAATTTTTCTAGTGTTCTTTTTTCAAAGTCACTTTCATTCAACGTTATTTGTTTCATATATTTCAAATTATAGTTGAATTTATTGTCTTATAAGTATATTTTTTAACTAATGATTGAATTTCATTCTTTTTTAAACGTTTTCTTTTAACACGGTTTTCTCAAAAGAAAAATATATTTTATACACCCTTTATTTTTAAAAAAATTATGCATCAAAACATATATTTAATAATTATTATTTTATAATGAACTATTTTTGTAATGATATTTACAATTTTAAAAATCTCAAGTTTTATACTTAAAGTATAACTATATATTAAAAATTTAGTTTAGGAGTCATATTTATGCATATATTAAAACCAAATATATTTTTTGAAACGATAAAAAACCTCCCAAAAGAGGAAGTCAAGAGATCTAAATTATGATTATGTTTTATTTATTTAGCCTCAATTTTAATTTCAATAAATTCATACTTTTTAAGAACTCAAATAATCAATCTTGATAATTCCAATCATTTATTGTGACTTCTATTAATACTCATACCATCAATCCTTATTTTTATACCAGCTTTATTATTTACATTTATGAAAAAGTTGAAGTGAACTTATAACTTTTATACAAAATATATTTTATTGATATTCAACATAATATCATTATCAATAATTTTTAGTGTTAGTTTACCTATAATCTTTCAAGGAAAAACATGATTTTGAATATTCTTTTTACCTGGATTAGTAACCTCACTTAAAATATTAAATATTGTATTTATAAAGAAAGAATCAATTAGTTTAATTGTAAGATGAAGTGCTATTATTAGTATTGGTATAATTCCATTGATTTTTGGAGTTATTTTCCATCAAGATATTTTAATTGCGGGATGTGCTTGGATCTTAGTATGAGAGTTTACGAATGAGATCTGAGATATATTTATTGTGAAATTATTATTAAAACAAAAGAATAGAGAACTTTCATATTACCCATTATTACCAATAATTCTATTTATATATTTAATGGGTATATTAATTTGATTAATCTCGAATACGTTTATTGATGCAGTGCCAAGTAATCCATTTAAAAATGATGAAGACGATTAATGTTGTTGAATATTCTTAGATTTTCAGTAATACGTTTTATATAGATAATTCAATATAACACAATTACCTAAAAGCAATAAGAATATAATAAAGATATATGGAAATAAATCAAACTTCAGATATTCAAAAACAAGCAATTAAACTTCATAAAAAAATTAGTTTATATATCATACGTATGCCTATATTAATATTTTTGGTATGGTGTATAGCTATAGTAGCACCTTTCTTTCTTTATTTTTTTATAAAGAATCCTAATATAGATAAATGAAAATGAATTATATTTGTTCTGTCATGTGTAACATTTGTGCATACAGTACAATTAATTTGATTATGCTTAAAATATTTATTCTTCTTTGAAAGATTAATTAAAGTTTTTGGTACCAATAAAACAAATATAGAAATAGTTTTTAAAACTATTAATTGACCTTCTTTGGATATTGATAAAAATGAACTCAAAATTTGATTAAAAAATCCAAAAATAACAATATGATTCTTTATTCCTCCTATTGGTTTTGTTTGTTTCATAATAGATTTTTTGCTTGGAATGAGTGATATACGTTGAGGTAAAGATGCGTCCTATCTGAAACTAAAAAAGAAGATAAGAGATGAAATTGATTCCGATGAAAAAACCAAAGAATAATAGATGGTAATATGTTATTTTTATTGTTCTATTATCTTTTATGGGTATATCAAAAACACCAGTAGCACTAGTGTTTTTTTAATTTGAACTTAAATTTATGCAACATTCTTTTATCACTTAATTTTATTATTGGAAAGAAGTACACGTGTATACTTCTTATCATTCACAACTTTTATTAATGCAACACTTTCTCAACCATTTAATGATGTATTCTTAGGAGCAATATTAGGGAAGGTTAAAGAGTGTTCTGCTTCATTAAAATTTTTCATATCGGGCATTAAAGCAAGACCAACGGCATTTCAAGGCTTATACATGTTCATTCAACTTTGATTATCTTTAATTAAAGCTATTCCACTATTAGAATTCTTCAATGTTTTTAAATAGTTTTTATCGTATGTTGTGTAATTATTATTTTCAAGATTGATATAAATACCTTGATAATCTTGTTTAATATCTTTCAAAGGCACCTTTCCTGAAAGTTTGTTATGACTCAAATCAACTTTTACTACATTAATTGGTAAGTCAGCAAAGTTAAAGGAAGTCAATCAATTGTTATTTAACTTTAGTTCAATAGGGAATTTAACAATACCTTCTTGAGTCTTAAATACTTTAAATATTTGATTTGGAAATGAAGTTAAGCCACTTTTAGAAAAATCATATACTAATGGTTGGAATACTTCACCAGGTTTTCCTTTGTACTTTTTTAATTCTTTTTCTATATCTTGATTAAAAGATGATATTTTTTTCTTTAATTCATCTGAAATTTGATTATTTTTAGAATTTAATAAATTACCTTTTTTAAAAGTAAAAGTTTTTACTTCTTTAGTAATATGGTATTCTAAATCCTCACCGCGTTTTACAGTTTCATCACGCCCACAAGAAACTACTGCAACAATAGGTAATAGAGCAGTGGTCATTGTCAATATTTTTAATGAATTTAATTTTAGTTTCATATGTTTATTATATCATTATCAAATTTACATATCTAAATGTATCTTTCGAAGGATTATCAATTATATATCATGATAGTATTGTCGTAAAAGATACCATTCTAAAGATATTAATAACAACTTTTATATTTTCATCTTCATAATTTTGAAAAAAGTTTTTTCAAAAAAAATGGCTTATAAGTATTTATTAAAGTAAAACACACCCTATAAATAGATATTTTTTTATATATACTTAAAGTATGGATATATTAGTAAAAGCAGGTGTAAAAAATAAATATTGAGTACACAATAGAGATTACTCTAAAAAATGTTTAGAGACTTTTGGTTTTAAAATATACAAAGAAGAATACCCATATTCAATAAGCAAGATGTTTAAAGATTTAACAATTATGATTTTAAATATATCTCCTATGGATCATATTGATTTTGAAAAAGAAATATTACTTGATTTATTTTTATCGCTGCAGCATATAGCATCATCCCTTGTAATGGAAGATACACTTGTAAATATTTTACAGTTAAATAGATTATTTTTAGATAATATCTTGAGATACTATGCTTTTGATAAAAGCAGAGAAATTAAAATCAATCCTCTTTCTTTTGATAAAAATAAAGCTGCAAAATTAATGAACAAAATAAAAAAACAAGATATATTCACAAAGGCTCTCATTTTAGAACATCATTATTCAGGAGCGGAAAATCATTTTGCATCTATTTTTAATAGAAATATAGATGAAGAATACAGCAAATCAAGATCTCAATATATTATAAATTCTCAAAAAATCATTTTAAATGATACGAAAGAGTTAATGGCAGACATAATTGTTAGAGTAGCGAAAAATACCAATAAAAAGAATTTAGCGATATTTGAAATGGTTATTTTAATTTATGTAAAAATGGGTATGCAACTTATTCGTTTGGAGGAAAAATTATGTTAGAATATATCAACAATGAATTCAATGCAATTAGCAAAGAAACGAAAGAAGCGACTATGATATATAACGATATTATGAGGCAAGCTATTTCTGATACTTTTGAATACAATATATTTTGAATTTTTTGAAGAGACTCAAGTTGAATGCGGGCTCCTATGGATATAAGGGTAGTTGATGTTTATATGGTTATAGAATTGAAAAAGATGCTTGAATACTTCGCTCTTGCAACAATGTTGAGCACAAATAGAGAAGCGTACTACGCCACATTACAAAAAACATACAACAACCTCAATTACACATGACTACAAAAGTTAGAAAAATCAATGGGTAAAATAGAAGCTGAGAAAAGATTTTCAAAAATACTCCCCAATAAAAGCATCGATTGAGATCAAAAATATGAAAAATGTGAATTATCGCAAATGATTAGGACATATATACCTGAATACACTGAAATATATAAGAAATTAAATTATATCCAACATAATTCACTTATCCCCTCTGCGCAAGCTAGAGCAATACAAAACGAACTATTTAAATGTTCAAAAGGAATCATTGAAAGAATGCATCACATTTTTAAAAAGACTTACTCAATGGATGAAGAGGATGCAATTAAACTTGAAAAGGCATATACAAAATTAGTTAAATATTTGTAATGATTCAAGTATAAAAAAACATCGATTATTTTGATGTTTTATTTTTTATTAAAGTAACAAAAACTATCTCTTGTACTTATCTTTTTTATCTTTAATAGTTCTATTTAATAATTTAGATCCTCTTTCTATATCTTGTTTAGTTGATTAGGCGGTATGGTATTTACTCAAATAACTTTTTTTGATTTAGCAGTCTTTTAAAGAATCCTTATCGTTCACAAACGTTTGATGCAATGGTAAATATAAATAAAAAAGTGAAATATTTTAAAATAGTCATTAAAATACACAAACCAAGCAACTATTGTGGTTTGGAGTAAAATATAAGTAAGATACTTTTTTAGACGAATGGAGAGATTAAAATGAAAACAATAGAATATGTACCCAAAATAGAAGTTAAGGATTATAAGAAAGAGTTTATAGAAGCATTAAACAACACTAAAGAAATACTTAAAGAAAGAGATGGGATTTATTTCTCTGTGGGTATTGTTGGTTCCGCTAAAAGAAACTTAGTATTAAGAAGAGGAAATGAAATATATGATGTGGACATTCAATTAAATACTTATAATGAAGAAATTGATGCAGATTACAGAGAAGAGATTAGAATAACCCTCAAAGACCAATTATCAAATGAATGAAAATTAAATAACTCAACATCAGTTATAACTGCCATATTGCCAAATGAAAAATCTTTTGATGTGGCCTTAATAAAAGTTAAATATGATGGTGAAAGAAAAATGTCTAAATTAGATAAAAATGCAAATAATAGTAATAAAGATGAGTGAATTTGAAATCCCGTTAAAAATTCTAAAAATATTTTTGCAAAAAGGAAAACCTTGAACGGCCCTGATTGAGTTTCTGTTAGAGATGAATATAAAAAACTCAAAACAATCGAATGAGATAAAGATAAAAGCATTAGAAAGCCTTCATATGCATTATATGTAGAAACAATTAACAATGTTTATAACCATAAACAACAAGGGAAATAAAAAAAGGAGAAGACCTCCTTTTTTTATGCCGTTAACTAGTAACGCGCTTCACAAAATTATTATACACCAAACATTTTAGTATTAATCACTAAAAATAATTCTCTGAGTTGTTTTTGTTCTGATTCTGTAAAATTGTTTTTTGACATTATATTTTCTTCGTATCTTCTAATATCTTTACTTAAGGCATCATTATAGTCTCCGTAAGCAATATTATTAATATGTATGACTAAATCTTTGAGTTTCAAAGAAATATGTGGTTTTATCTTTAAATCATCTTTTATAAATAATTGACCAAGATGGAATATGTAATTTCTTATGGAAACAACATAATCTAAGGAGTCTATAGCTGTACCTTTGGGTAGTTTTAATATTTTATCTACAGCATCTCGGGGTAAGGAACGTATAAAAGCAGATACTTGTCCAAAAGTCATATGAAAAACAATTTCTTCCATATCATTTGTATTTCACTTTCCCGATATTTTTACAACACTTTCAATAACAAATTCGTGATTTTTTCTCGCCTTTCATCTCGCTCTTGGATTGATAACATTTAAATCTTCGAATATAGAAGCAGATTTCACCGCTTGAAAATCCACATGATTATGACTAAGTCAGTATTGTAATTTTGTAACAATGGAAAGTTCAATTGGCATTAAAACATCAACTATTTGTTTCCTTATGACTACATCAGCACGATAAAGTCTTGACAACGCAAAAGATGTTAATTTTAGATTATTTGATTTCATGAATCTCAAGGTCTCTAAGTGTCTAGTAACATGTTTATTGATTAAGAAAAAATCTTGGATATGTTCAGTTTCTTTTAATCCTTCATGAATTAGTCTTTTTCTGATTTTTTCTGTATTTAACATATGTAAATTATACATTGCATATATTTTCCGTGTATGTATTATCTATCAAAATGTTATTTATAAAGTATGAAACCAAATTCAAAACAAAGTTGCCTAGGAACACATAGGCCGCTCCAATAACTTTTATCACTTCTATATTCCTAATTCCGGAGTAATTAAGCATCAATAAATTAAGAAAAGAATAGTTTGGAGACATTCTTCTTGTGTTAATTAAAAATATATTTACATATTCGAACACTCGCTTTTTTTACTTCCATAGCCTATTTTTAAATCATTTTTAACTTTTTCTCTATATCATTTGAAACATGGTAAATTTCTTGGGTGTATAATTTTTATAAGGATTTGCCAACAAAGTAAAGACCTTTATTATCGGAGGGAAGCATGAAAAAGAAAGATTGATTTAGATTTGATTTGCATTCACACACAAATGAAGATTGCAAAACAAAAAGATCTATAAATATTAAAGAAGTTTTTAAACAGTACATAAAAAATGGAGTTAGGCTTATTGCTGTTACAAACCATAATATATTATCCGAGAAATCTGTGAATGAATACAATGGAATGGCATTAGCTGAGAATGAAAACTTCTTAGCACTAAACGGTGCTGAACTAGACATCTATTATGACTATGAAAATAATAAAGATAAAAGATTCCAAATATTATCAATTGTCAACGAAGAAAATATAGAGCATTTGCGTAATTTTCTTGAGCGACATTATATAGATGATGGAACTAAAATAAACGAGAAAAATCCACCAACTTTAACAAAGCTAATAGAATATTCAAAACTATGCCATTCTATTTTAATACCACATTTTTATAAACAAGGGTCTCAAGGATTAAAATTTACTGAGTTAAATAAATTACACAGTTCTGAATGAGATGAAATCTTCAATATGTTCCATTTTTTAGAAGGGAATGTTAAAGAGGGTAATAAAGAAGTTATTTCTGAAGCTTTGGAAGGAAGGTCTCTAAAGGGGTTATTGCCACATATAGTAAGATTTTCAGATAAAAAAACCACTTCCGAAATGAATGACACCACATTAAAAAAAATGCCTTTAGGTAACTTCGACTTATCATACGATGGATTGGTTAGATCTACTTTTTCAAAAACTATGGTCCTACCTCCAAACGATAAAATTCCGGAAAGCGAGATAATTTTACAGGAGATAGAGTTTAACGGTAATAAAATAGAATTAAAATCAGGATTAACAACAATCATAGGTGAGATGGGTTCAGGTAAATCAAGTTTGTTAAATTCATTAATATCAGCTATTTCAATGAAAGAATTTCCAAAATGACAAGATGAATTTTATAAAAGTTTAAATATCAAATTCAAAATAGAAGATACTTATGCCACAGCAAAAGAAAAAATAAACGTATCAAAAGGTATATTTCTTTTACAGGGAGAACTCCAAAAATCAATAACCGAATTGGAGTTTGAACCAAATAAGGTACTTAGTGGCGAGGATGCTGAAAAGTTAAATAAACTTAGTGCACCTATTTCATTCTTGGATTACACAGCAGCTATAAAAGAATATACAAACAATTCATACACCATCTTTGATACAATAGAGAAAAATTTAGAAAATTATAATGAAAACCTTTCTAAAACTAGATTAAGCAAACAAAAAAATGCTGAAATTTTATTAATGAATAATCTAATGAATGAATTTAAGAAAAAACAAGATTTAGTTCAATCTAAAATGACTAATGAGATTATTATTAATGAAACTCTTATGAATGTTTACAATAAATTAATCGGTCTATTTGAAGGTGAGAATATGAGCAATATACCAACAAAGGTAATTGATGCTACAAAAGACATTAAAACATTACTTGAAAAAACAATAATTGAAGAATTTAGATATTCATCAAATAAAAGAATCGTAAATGATTTAAATAAAAACAATTTAGATATTATTAATTTTATCAATGAAAAAAAATTGAAAATAACAACAAGTGAGCATTCTTCTGCAGGAATAAGTAGAACTAAAATATTTGAATATATCAAAACAATAAACTCTAATGCAAAAAATATAAATAAACAGTTGTCAAAAATTATGGAGATTATTGAAAAAGAAAATGAGGTATTTTCTCAATCATTTGGAGTAAAAGGTAATTTAAATAAATATATAAAGTTAACAGTTACAAGATCTATGGATGAATTAACAATGGAAAATATTTTTGCAAATAATTTTTCTAATTTTAAACTGAATTATATTGTAAATCCAACTCATTGGAATAAATTAAAAGTGAAGACATCAGAAACAAAAGTAAAACCTACTATTACAAAAGAATTGAAAGTTGCTAATCAAGTGATAACAACTCTTTCTCCAGGACAGAGGCAAGCATTAATAATTAAAGAAATCTTTGCTGCGCCAGAAAATAAAATAATTATCCTTGACCAGCCAGAAGACAATTTAGATGCAAGAACAGTTTCAAATGCGATTGTTAAGTCATTACTTGGCCATGCAATACAAAAACAAATAATTATCGTTACTCACGATCCTAAGATTGTAATAAATGCAGATGCAAAAACTATAATTTTAGCCGAAAAAACAGAAACCAGTGGAAACATTGATTTAAGTTATAAAGAAGGCAAAGTTGTTGGAATCACGAAAAATACAAATATAGCAGAATTAATAGACGGACAAAAAGAATATATCTATAACCGTTCAAAATTATATACGGAAGATAGAAAAAAAGGAGAAAGAAATGATTAAATATCAAACACAAAATAATGAGGAAAAAGAAATCGACTTAACTATTGGGGCACCATTCGCTGGCTTCATAAATGATTTAAAGGAATTTGGAATTATTAAAACTTGAGTGGTTCAATCTTCGGACGTCGAAGAACACCCAAATGATCAAGAAATAAATATTCTGCTTGGAGAGATAATTGAAAAAACATCAACATATGTTGAGGAATTAGAAAAAATGAAGAAAGCTTTTGAAACAATTCCAGAAATAGAAAAATAAAATACACAAAAAGATCTTTGAAACTTATAAATAGTTTCTTTTTTCTTTCCAAACCAATTTTCAGAGAAATAACTTCCCCTAGTCTCATATAAGGATTTTATATAAATAGTTATACAGAAGCGTTGTAATCTTAACCTTTGCAACAAAGGATTAGTTGATCTTTAAATTTTACAACAATTATTAAACTAGAAATTTTGGTAAAAACTTTCAGAGGAGGTAAAATAATATATAAACTACAAGACTCTAAAAATATGGAACCCAACTTAGAGTCAATGAACAATATTAAAGTCAGTTGTCACGATAAAGGTTATTCAGTTGACTCAAATAATTCTTGACCTACCTTCTCACGTTTAAATCATTCAACATTAAGAACTTTCGACACTATATATTATCCAAAGGGGAATGTAATAAACTTTGATACATTATATGAAGTTGAAGTCTTCCTTGCTACAGTACGTAGAATTATAGGGATATAGTAAAAACATCGATCAATTCGATGTTTTATTTTTTATTAAAGTAACAGAAACTGGCCCTTGTGTCATCTTTTTGTCTTTAATAGTTCTATTCATTAGTTGAAATCCTATTTCTATATTCATTAAATCGAATTGTGCACTTGTTTATTTAATTATAAGTCATTATACACACCTTCTTTATCGTTTTTTATTAAGTTGTTTACCACCATTCTTTTAATCATTTGTCTTTTATTCTTTATCATCATTTTCATAAGAACTTAATAATGTATAATTAATAAAATATAAAAGGGGTGATTTATGAGTAAAATCAATAAAGATAAATTTCAAGAAGTAGTAAATGGCATTTCACAAAAGGAATTATATAAAAATTTCGCTAAAATAGATTCTGAAATCTTTAGAAAAGCCGGCTTAACAACGGAAGATGTTGAATGAATACAAAAAAGGATTTCAAAAAATCCAAAAGGATTTCTATTTGATTTTAAAGAGTTAGATAAAGATCAGAGACTTTCTAATAATTATTTTGTTTTGAAGGAGGTTCCTCACTTATCTATAAATAAACAAGATAAGAATAACTTATTGATTGAGGGGGATAATTATGAAGCTTTAAAAGCGTTAAAATCTACTGGAACAAAAGTTGATTTTATTTATATTGACCCCCCATACAATACCGGTAAAGAATTTATATATTCAGACAACTATTCTATAAATCCAAAACCCGTCGGGAATGATGATGTTCATAAACATTCTAAGTGACTTTCATTTATGAAAAAGAGACTTTTATTGGCAAAAGAACTTATGAATGATGAAGGAGTAATTTTTATATCAATTGATGACAATGAACAAGCATATCTTAAAGTTCTTATGGATGAAATCTTTGGTGAAGAAAATTTTATTTCTAATTTATCCATTGAAAATAACCCTAAAGGTAGAAAGAATTCAGACTTCATCTCTGTTTCTTCTGAATATTGTTTAATTTATACAAAGAATAAAATTAAAATTAATTTTAAAAATACGATACCCAAGAAGAAATCAGATATGAAAAAAGATGAATTTGGAATATGGGTTCATAATAGCGGTAAAAGGGTAATCGTAGGAGAGAACAAATATAATGATATTGTTAGTGATATAAACTCCGACAAAAATTATAATGTTTATTTCAAAACTTATAATCATGAGTTAATTATTGAAAAGGAGCAGGACATCGATTTAGAACAACAACTTATTGGCGATGGGTATAAAAAATATTTTTCTTACAATAGATCTAATAAAGTCTATAACACATACACATACAAAAAACTTCTTTCGTTATATGATGAAAAGAAATTGTCATTTAAAAATGATAAAATTTATGAGAAGAATACTTCTGATTCAATAAGAGCGAAATCAATATGAAAAAATGAAAAATATCTTGCAATTGTTGATGGTGTAGAAAAAGAGTATTCAATAGACCTTAAAACAACTTCATCTAAACAAGAATTAAAAACTATTTTCGGTAATGATATTTTTGATAATCCCAAAAATGTTAGTTTCATTAAAAACCTAATCAAACTTATTGATAAGAAAGATATGTTAATTTTAGATTTTTTCGCGGGTTCTGGGACGACAGGACAAGCTGTTATGGAATTAAATAGAGAAGACGGTGAAAATAGGAGATTTATTTTAGTTACAAATAATGAAAGAAATGGGTACGATGTTGAAAGAAACCCCGAATATGGCATTGCAAGAGCAGTTACTAGAGAAAGACTTTTTAGAGTCATTAATGGTAAAGGATCAAATGGTGAATTAATTGTTTGAGAATTACAAAAGGAATTACAAAAAGATAACAAAAAATACTTACTTGAGAATTCAGTGAATTACTTAAAAGTTGAGACCATACATAAAGTTAATGGTCAATTTGAAGATATAGATGAATTACAGCCACTTTATAAAAAAGAATTTGATAATAAGGAATTTTCTATAGTGGAGCTAGAAAATGAATAACATTAAATTAAAATCATTTCAAGAAAAAGCTATCAATTCAATTGTTACAAAACTAAAAACGGATAAAGTTGTCAAATTGCAATCTCCGACTGGATCGGGTAAAACACTTATGACTGCTAAAATAATAGAGAAGTTTCTTAAAAATTATGATGAAGAATTTTTTCAAAAAACATCAGTTATTTATATCTCCCTTTCATCTGGGGAACTTGATTATCAAGGATATACAAAAATTAATAAATTATTAAGCAATAATTTTGTAAGTGGATTTGATACCAAATATATTGGCACAAGTTCCAAGAAAAAAAATGCCGATTTAAAAACTAATAATTATATTCAGGGAATAGAAGAATTTAAAAAAAACACCGTTTATTTTATGGGGTGGGGTATTTTAACTGCAAATTCAAAATCCTTCAAAGATGGTGAAGAAGATAATATTTTTAATATTATCAGAAGAACTAAAACTGCAGGAACAAAAATTATGCTCGTAATAGATGAGGCACATAGAGATAACCCTTTGGCAGATACTACAAAATCTACATCAAAAGAAAGGGTAGAATTTTTAAATGAACTTAATCCCGATAAACAATTATGAATGTCTGCGACATTTCTATCATTAAAAAAACCGATTAAACCTGATTATATTGTGAGTTCTGAAGAAGTTAGGGCAGATGGGGTTATCAAACAAAATATCATTATAAATGATGAAGTTGAATCTGAATGAAATGACGATTCGGCAAACAAGAAATTAGTGAAAACAGCTTTGATAAAAAAGAGAGAGATCCAAAAATCAATTTTAAAAGCAGCACAAAAATTTAATCCGTTAATTTTAATACAGATTCCTGATGGAAATCCAAAATTTAATAATATCAGTGTTAATGATTATTACTTAAAAATAATAGAGAGGATTCTTCAAGCTGAAGGCTTGGTTAAAGGGTTAGATTATGGTATTTATTTAGATAAGATTAAAACCAACACTAAATCAGAAATAGAATCAATGTCCTCACCACTTCAAGTCATTATTTTTAAACAAGCTATTGCAACTGGTTGAGACGTACCTAGAGCAAATATATTAGTTAAATTAAGAAAACCATCGTCTAGAACCGAATCTTTTGAACTGCAAACATTAGGGAGGATTTTAAGAAATCCTTATTTAAAAGTTTATAAAAGAGGTGGCAGTTTTACCAATGTTGACATTGAAAATTTAAATAATGCCTTTGTGTATACAAATGATAAAGATTATGCATCTTTCATAGCTAATGAAACAAATAATGGTGAAGGAAGAAATTTAGAAAAAGATACGTTCAAATTGAGTAAAAAAGCGAGTGATTTAAAACTAAAATTAAATTACTTAAAAATACGGGATATAGAAGCTCGCACTTGAGATGAAATCCAAATAAAATTATTACATAACGAAAAATTTATAGGAAGAATATTAAATAATATTGAGGAATTTCACAATCAGGAAACCCATGCAATCGCAGAAAGAAAATCTTTTGATGGTGGTTTAGCTTCAGAAGGGGTATTGAAAGAGAATTCTCAACAACAATCATTTGATTTAGATGAAAATAAGAAAAATAAAGAAGATTTGTATTATATATACATAGAATTCTTACAAGCCATTGATGGATTAAAGATAATTGAAACATTTGTTAAATCTTTAGTCAAAAGAAAAGAATGCAAATATAAAATTAAAGATATATACTTATATTTCATTGATAAGTATAATGATATTTTTGAAGATGAAATAACATTGAAACAAAAAATAAATGACATTTTATATGAATTAATTAGTGAAAATATAAAGTATGATATTGGTGAAGAATTCACGTTATCAGATCAGATGTCTTATTATAAAGAGCTTATAAGTAAAGTTCCGGTTGATTTTGAGCAAGAAACTCTTATAAATTCTTACCTGATGGATATAAACACCACAATTCAAGAATATAAACCTACATTTGATTCATTGCAGGAACATTTATTTTATAATTGATTTAAAGGTTGGAAATGGAGAGATGCAGAGAAATCAAAAATACATTTATTTAGGAACGGAATAAATCCCATAAATTCATATTTTATTGAATATATTGATATTCAATCAATGAAGACAAGACGATTTTTCCCTGATTTTATCATCACAACTAAAACAAAAAACATTATTTTAGAAGTGAAGGGTATAGGACGGAACAATGTTGACATAAAGGCTGAAACAAAATTAAAAGCAGCCTCTCAGGATCTTAAAAAAATGAATCCAGAAAAAGAAGTTTTAGTATTTAAAGTAGGTTCTAGCAAAACTCCTAAAAATGACGGGGATTTAATTTGTTTTCAATATATTAATGGCGAAAAATCAGAATCATATAAGTTAGATTTTTTAAAAGAAACAATACTAAAGGATTAAATTAACAACAATAAAAACATCAATTAAACACAAATAAATAATTTCTATGGCTTAGATTACAGAAGAGGATCCACTTTCATTCTTCTTATGTAATCTTTTTATATGCCCTCTTAAATATAAGGAATTTTATAGATACAATAAAGAAGTTAGTTCTTTTGTTAGGAATGATTTATTTACCCAAGCGCCAAAAGACTTCGGGAAAAGTTACTCCCTGTATTGGGCATTCAAAATATAATTGAAACTGAATCAAGACTTAAAAACAAAGAGGAGATGAAAAAAATGCTAAAAAGATGGGGTTAATAAAATTCTTCGCTTTATTGATTTCTTTAACCTTTTCTTCAGGATTAATGTTAGTATCATGATAGATGTTCTCCAACTTAGTAAATAACAGCAACATTGACCATTCTCTTAATTGTCGTTATATTGATGTTTATTTCTATATTTATGCTATTTGATATTAGAAGAAGGAATAAAAAAGAAATACTAGAATACGAAGAATTAATAAGTGAAGATTAATAAAAAATAACTTTAATAAACGTGGACAAATAAATTCTGCAGTTTAGATTGTGTAAGCGCTAACTTTGGTTGGTGTTTTTTAATACAATCTTTTTTTATTTTTTTGTATTATATCATTTGATATATCATTTGACATGCTTGTGAATTTCTTCAATGGACATCTTCTATGTTTTGGTATTCTTTAGGTATTCACCTCTTAAATAACTGAAGAAATATTCCACTTCTCTATTACCCTACAGATTTAGGGGATACTATATATAAAATTAATAAAGATAAATTTGAAGTAGAACTTTTTTAAAAGACGGAACTAAAGTTCCAGAACAAGATATGTCTACTAGTTTTAAAAGGATAAATTATGGAAAAGTTTAAAAAATATTTATTACCTAGTTTAGTATTGGCTGCACCAATAGCTATAGCTGTATCATGTCATCAATCAAAACAACAGCACATGAAAAACAAGTGCAAGAAATTAAGAATATTTATTCCAAACATGAAGTTAATGGTCATCTATTTGAATTCAAGAAAATAGAAGCTAATTCATTAATCCTTTCAATTGAAGCAAATGATTATTATTTAACTCCAAAAGAAGTGAGTCAACCAGGTTCAATAATCCTTAAGAATGGATTAACCCTTAAATGAGATAAAGCATTAACTAAAACTTCAACAATAGATGATTTCACAATCTTCAATGATAAAGCTTCAAGATATATAAATTATCTAAGGATTTTAAAATCTTCAAAATCATCTTCATTATTAAACATAAGAATAAATAGAGAACTAAAAACACTTTTCTTTGATTCAACGTATGTCCTAGAACAAACTATCATTATTTATTTAAATTATTGAACTAAAAATAATTCTTCATTCTGACAGTTAGATTCATTAGGCAAAACTGTCTCCGGAAGAAAAGCTATTTTAAATTAATTAATTAAGCCTTCAGGATTTTCAATACGTCGTTTATATGGAACAGTAAATAATGGTGTTTATACAATTTCAGATATAAGGATTTAATCTTTTTTATCAAGATGAAATAAAAAAAGAACTAGCTAAACGTGGACAAATAAATTCTGCAGTTTAGATTGTATAAGCGCTAACTTTGGTTGGTGTTTTTTAATACAATCTTTTTTTATTTTTTATTATATCAATTTATGTGACCCCCAATCTCTTCTAAAGACATTCACTTGTTTGTATATGATTTAAGTATTCACCTTATAGACATCCAAAGAAATATTCCACCCCTTTATTATCTAAAGAATGCCAATTCTACTCATTAATTTTTGTTCATTTTAGCAAGAAATTTAATACTTGGCGAGATGAATATTGAGTTCCATAATCACTGTGTAGTGCATTGCTAAAATATTTATTTATTGAATTATTTCGTGGGAAATTTTATAAAAATAAGGAATAAAATTCTAAGATATTAAATTTAAAAAATACTGAGAAAAAGCAAATACAAACTCTTATTCAGTATTTTGATTTAAGCAATAAAATCTAGTTCTTATACTTATCTTTTTATATTTAATAGTTCTATTTAATGATTTAGATCCTATTTCTATATCTTATTTGCTTAGGTTGTTAAATTTTATGAATCTTGTTCTAAATATTTCTAGCGCCTAATACTAATCCTAAATCATACGCTCTTCGTTGAATCTTTGCAATAGTTGAATTATTTGAAAATATATACTGTTAAGCACCAAGGTGAACTATTATAGTATTTTTATATGTTCCATCAACATTTGTATTTTGCATTACAGTATTTTGGAAAATTCTTAATATATTTTGTGTAGAAACCCCATCAAAATATAAATGCTTTATTTTACTTGTAACTTGTGAGTTTCTAATTAAACCATTTGATCCAATAGCCACACCTAATCTTCAAGATACATTTTGTAATTGCTCCATCGTTGCACCTTTTGTTAATTTAATGTCTTCACCATTAACTGTGAATATTAATGTATTTTAAAGTGTTCCATCAATTGAAACATTTTGTTTTATCTTCCCATAGAATGTGCTAAGTGCACTTTGAGTATCTAAATCACTCAAATCAATCTTTCCTTCACTTGATGAAGAACATGAAATTGCAATTGGTGTCATTAATACGGGTAATGACAATACCCCTAACATAACCTTATTTTTTCTTTTCATTTTTCCCCTTACCTTCTTTTTCTTTGCTTATTTCAAAAGCAAAGAACTGAAAAAAGGATAAAAGATGATTTCTGTAAAAAGTTACAAAATCTTGAGGTTTCAAAGTTTTTTTAGTGTGGTGGCACAGCGCATTATTTATGTATCGCCTTTTAAATACTAACCAAAAAGGTTAAACACATTAAACATTTCAATTTAATGAAGCATCTTTGTGAGAGGTTTGCATTTTATTATTTAAATTTATGTCCTGATTTTGCAATATGTTTAAGTATTCTTAAGTTCTAACAAGAAAGAATAATTAATTTAAGGATATTATAAAAGATTTGTTACAATTTCAAATTTTATTGCCTTTTTGTATTTGTAAATAACATTTTTAAAAATACAAAATGATATAAAATTATTAGTTCATTTTTAAATAAATATTTAATCGCCAAATGGAATAGAGAAAAAATGAAAAACACTAAAAAAATTGCAATGGGTACTTTAAGCGCTATGGTTGCAATAGCAGCGCCAATTGCCACAGTTATTTCTTGTGGAAAAGATAAAGAAGATATAAGCGTAAAAGAAATTAACATAAAAGAAATTGAAAAGAAATTAAATTCAATAATAAAAAATGAAAATGTAGAATTAACAATACCTTTTATTTCAACAAAAGCAACAACTCAAGAACAAAATGAAGAATATAAAGAAATTATTAAAAATATTTGATTTGATTTATCAAGATCCGATAGAACTGGGCTTACACATTTTAAACTTTTTGAAAAATTAGTTAAAGATGAGGGCGAAAAAATAGGATCCTTATGAGGGCATTCGCAAGATAACCCAATGGAGACTATAGATAATTTGATAAAAATATTTGAGAATGAAACTAAACTATCATTACAACAAGCCAAACAAATTTTATCAATTAAAAAATTTGTTTTCACGAATGGAGAAAAACAAAAAAAAGAGATTGTAATTAAAGATGATATATTACAAGATTTAAAACAATTGGAATTGCTAAACATAGATTATTACTCTTCATGATTTAATGTTTATGCCATTCAAGTTCCATTATGAAAAAAATGACAAGAGGAAACTGGTGGTGGTAAAGGCAAAATGGATAGAGCCAAGGCTAGGGAAACTTATGAAAAATTTATGAAGTGATGTGCTAAAAAAGATGGTGAACAATTTAAGAAAGCTAATGAGAAAGTTCGGAAATTTATTAAGAGGGCACGAAAAGCAGAAGGCAAGAAATATAAGTCTTTAAAAAGTGAATTCGATAAAAAAATAAGTGATTGAATTATAAAATAAATGCATTATAAACAGGGAAAAATAAATTCTACAGTTTAGATTGCATAAGCACTAACTTCAGTTGGTGTTTTTTATTGCAATCTTTTTTGTATTGTATCAATTAATGTATCAACCTATGTGTCCCCCAATCTCTTCCAAAGACATTTTACTTGTTTGTATATGATTTAAGCATTCACCTTTTAGACATCCAAAGAAATATTCCGCTTCTCTATTATCTAAAGAGTTGACAATTCTACTCATCAATACTTATATAAAATATATCAATCAATTATCGGGTCATTAATTTATGAAAAATGATTTCTTCATTTTGTTGATATATAACCAACCAATTATATGATAATATTAAAGTATGAATAAAACTATAGAACAAATAAACATGAATAGACAAACAGTTAAAGCTTATTCAGATCAAAGAATTTCCAATGAAGATTGAAAAAATATTTTGGAAACTATCTATTGAGCACCAACCTCGCATGGGTTTGAACCTTATAGAACATTAATTATTGAAAAAGATAATAAATTAAGAGAAGAATTAAAGCCTCTTATGTGAAATCAAGGTGTAGTTACTGAAGCTGATAAATTATTATTATTTATTTCACTTAAGAGAGAAGTGTTTGCAAATAAAGAATGGGTCTTTAAAAGAAGTTATCGTCGTTTTGCAGATGTAGCTGGCAAAACTCATGAAGAAGCCTCTAAACTAGCTAAAACTATGAGTGAGACAGTTTTAAATAAACATTTAAATGTAGATGAAGCCAACGGTGATGATTGAGCTATGAAACAATGTTATATCGCATTAGGTATGGCAATGTCAGCTGCAACAATTCTAGGAATTGGTTCAACGCCAATGGAAGGCATTGAAAAGTCAAAAGTTGAGGAACTACTTTTAGAAAAAGAATTAATTAAAAAGGATGAAAGAATTGCAGTAACGATGGCATTTGGATACCCCAAAAGTGAAACTGCATATTTACACTTTGGTAAAGGTAATAGAGTCAGAGATAAATGAGAAGAAAAATTCAAAACAATATAGAGCAATAAAATATCAAATAATTAAACCAGGAAAAATAAATTCTATGGTTTAGATTGTAGCACCAACTTTAGTCGGTGCTTTTCAATGTAATCTTTTTTATATTCTTGAGGAGTTATAATTTATATGCAAATTCAAAAAAAGGAGACATTATGATAAAAAGAAAAAATATTTTTAAATCTTTAGTACCATTAACAACAATTGCTATTCCGATAGTGGTTGTCACTTCTTGCGGCCACAATGAGGAAGTAGATAAAGATTTCTCTTTTTCGGGTAATATTTATCAAGCTAATTCACACCAACTAACATCTAATTTTGTAAGAAGTTTAACAGATTTTAGAAGAGCTAAAATTAAAGAGTGGAATTCTAATGGTGATATTTCAGCAGTTGCAGAAGGTATAGGAGATATTTTCAAGACACCAAATGATAATTCTGAAGCACTAGAAGTTTCTTATGATTTATCATCTTTGGATTTAGATTATTTTTCTCCTAAAATTTTTGAATATATGAACTTTGGAGAGATCGATGTAAGAATTAACCTTATTTTGGATAATAATAAATTGAAGGGCTTTGATTTTAATACAATTCCACCAACGATTTCTAGTATAAGCCTTAATAACAATTCTTTTGTTGGTAAGTTTGATATATCTTTTATAAAAAATATACACCCCATCTTTATAAATTTAAATAATAACAAAATAACATCAATAAGTTATACCGAGATTAAAGAATATATAAAATCCTACAACCACCAATCAAAATTAACATCTATTAATGTTGTTTCAGATTTTAAAAATAATTTATTTTGAGAAAGTAAAGATGCTCGGTCATCTTTCTCCAAAAAATTTTGGCTTTCAATAAGAAAAAATAATATTAATAAACTTGAATTTGAAAAGAATATCAAATCAATAGAGGCATTAAAATAATTATTCCAAAGATCTAATGAAAAGAATTTCTTCTTAATTAAATATCCACAAGAACACATCAACTTTCATTTGAATCTTTATAATAGACAATATATTTACAACAATATTTTTTATTCATATGTTGCGATTTATTCTAGCATAAGAGATATAAATCACTTCAGCTTTTATCTTTATTAAATTCATCAACTCTTATCAAAAAATATGCCCCTCAATAAATACATACCCACCACCCTATTGATATAGCTTTTTTCTCTAAAACTTTTTTATAATTACCATAACAAACAAATCATAATGTAAGATACAATATTTTAATTCAATAATGGTATAAATTACATATGGAAAAGTTATTTAAAGCAATACCAAAATTGGATAAAATCATATTAAGATCAGTATTACTAACAAGATGAATCAGTTTATTAATTGATTTATTTTTACCTATGTTTATTTTGGTTATCATAACTCCACGATTTGTCCCTTTTAATTCAGGAGCACCCATCTTTTTAATGATTTGAATTATCATCGGTCTTTATGACTTAAAATGTTTAATTACAAGCATTTTAAACATCTTGCGTTATAAAAAAACATACAACAACTATATCTTACCTTTATATAAAAATGAAAGAAGAAAACTGTTAATAGAGGTAATTAGAACAGGGACACCACTTTTATATGTTCAAGACATAAATTTTAATAAACCACATTTTAAAGATTATATTGGATTAGCATTAGGTATATCTAATAAGGAAAAATATTGATGACTAATTTTTATTCCTATGTTCTCTTCTTTTAATCTTATTTTCTATTGAAGTAAATACGATTGAATTCCCAGATCTAAAAAATATATAAATAAAAAACATGGTGTTGTAGCTTATAAAAGCTTCTTATTACCTCAAGAGATGAAAGAAATACTTGATTCTATCATTAATGGTAACAACTGATTGGGTTCTTAAACTTATTTCATCAAGGTTTCTTGTAGGGAAAACACAACCTTTTATAAAAGGTTATTAATAAACACAACTAAATAAAAAACTAGTTATTTCTTATAACAGTTCATATCGAAAAACAAAGTTATCGCTTTGTTTTTTGTAATTTACATTTTCATATATAATTTAAATACTATTTTCTTCTATAAATAAAGTTGTTTTACACAATTACAACTTAAAATAAAAATAAATAAAGACTTTAAAACACTTTAAAATTGCATTTTTTCGTCCGCTTACACAAAAAAATTGTATTTTACAATAAAAACACTCTATAATAATAAATGATTTAAAAAGGAGTGTTATGTCAACATTTTTAAACGCACAGAAGAAAGGTGGGGTTATAAAGTTCTTGGAATTACACCATTACAAAATAGATCCTAGCTTAACTGCTAAAGAGTTAATCATAGAATTTATAGAAAGTAATAATTTAGAAGAAGGTATTTATGGGGAAAAATATTTAGGTGAATTATATGAAGAATTTAAGAACACATTTTCTTACAGATTGTTTTTAGGTCAATTAAGAGATTGGATATTTTCAAAAGGACTTGATTGTTCAAATATCCCGCCTCATGAAAGAGTTAAAATAAAAAGAAAATCAAAACCTAAAGATACAAAAGAAGAAGATACTAAAAAAGTACAAGAAACAAAACAATTAAGTTTATGATAACTTAATACCCAAACACTAAAAAAGCAACATTAAACTATAGAAAAAATTCTATGTTTGATTGTTGCTTTTAATTCTTTAAACAAATTTCCATAAATCTTTTATAACTATTTTTATATAGTTATAATATTTTAAAAAATAATCTATATTTTTAACTATGGATTTTCAAAGTAATTAAGGATATCAAATTTTTAATTTGTGTCCAAAATTAAAGGATGTACCTGGACTTATAAATTTTCAAGGATAACCTGATTTATCTGTTCCCACATATATTTCAGGAAATGTAAATCAACCATCGGTAACTTTTCATTCTATCCCGCTTGAATAATCTAAACTAAAGTTATGTGCTGTATGAGCCATATTATATAAATTATGGTTCATTTGAAATTTAAAATCATTTAATCCGTGATCATTTCAATTTTCAATAAATGAAGCATCATTTCCTGGGCCGATAATATGCATAAGATCTCAAATACCACTGATTACCATGCCTAAGGGAGAAGTTATTGATAAGATAGTTGTAATAGAGGTATCGATTAAATTTTTTACTCAATAATGTATTTCTGACTCTTTATTAGTGGCGTGTGAAACCAATTGTTTAGTAAGTGCCATAGGAAATTTCCCACTTGCTATACCAACACCTAAGTTCACACTTATTTTTTGACTTAAAATAGCACCCTTTGTTACAGTCTTTGTCAATAATGAAGCAGTTCCCAAAGTTAATAATGAACCTGCATTCAAAATAATTGTCTTTCTATCCCTGGTAAAGAAACGAGAAAATGTGTTTTTTATATTATTAGCTTCTTTGACAAAATTAGGGTCTAAAGTTTTAGCCATAAGATTATAAACTTTTTGATTATTCCATCAAATATAAGAAACGTCATCTTTAAATCAATAATCATGAACCACCATATTATTTTGCCCTGATAATGGGATAGGTTTGTTATTTATTTTTGATAAAACATTTTGATTATTTGCATTTTTTACATAACCCGATGAATACTGAACCATTTTTTTATTATTAGCCTCTTTTTTCAATCTACGAAAATCATATTTTTCTTTTAGATTTCTTTCCATGAATTTTTTTATTTCTATAGAAATAGGTAAGTTATATAAATCTTTACGATCTTCTTCATAAATATGTTCTTTCTTTTTAGCTATTTTTTTTATTCATTTTTGAACATATATATTATTCTTTGCTTTTGTTGCTAACTCTTCATTTATATCATTTGAATTTGTTAACAACTCTTTATTGTTATATTCATTTTTTAGTGATTTTATATTTTTTGCAATAGTTTCACCTTGTTCATTTTTATTTTGACTAGTTAAAACAATCAAGGGGGTGGTTATTAATGCACCTACAGATAATAAACTACCACCAATTAGTATTTTTTTCCTCATATTCCTCCTTTTTATAGAGTGAATAAATTTCACCCTTTTTAATTATACAAGTGTTAAGTATTGGCTTTTATAGTTTTCATATGAAAGTAAAATATCAATTCTAATTCTAAAATTGAAGTATAATTTTATGGTAAATTAAGATATTTTAAGACATATTATGAAAGGGCGTAACATGAATAATCAAGTAGAAAACTTTTGTAATGCAATACCTAATTTAAATAAAATTTTTATAAAATCATGGAACAAACTTAGATTAATTAGAATAATTGTTGATTTAATAATCCCTTGAACAATTTTCAGTATTATCGAATGAGTTTTTAAAGTTGATATAATATATATAGCATTGATATATTTACTTTTTTCTAATATATATGCTTTGATGGGTATGTATAGCTATTTTGAGATTCTTTATAAATGGAATACAAAATATAAAAAGATAATATTACCTTTATATAAAAATAATAAAAATGAAATGTTAATAAAATATATGTCTGATAGTGGTTTTCTTTTTAGAGATAATATTAACTGACAAAAATTAAACTTCAAGGATATAATGTCCGTAGTTTATAAATTAAAGAATCCAAGAAATAAATACTGATGAATATCACTATTACCCTTATTTGAAGTCGGTATGTATAAAATGATTAATAGAAAAGTATTATCATCATTATTATTTGGACAAATCGTTAAAACAAAATTTTCTAAAGAATATAATATAGAAGTGACATCATGATATTGATTATCTATATCAAATTTCGAAGATGAAGCAAGAAATCAAGTAAACAACCTTTAATCAAATAAATTTAAATTAATAACCAAAACCTCAAAATACAAAAACAAAAAAATAGAAAACTGATTTCCGTTTTCTATTTTTTAATTGGATACTTAATAGCATTTTTCTTAATCTTACTTAAGATCGCTTCATCCAAATCTATATTGTTGTTTTGTGCAAGAATCAATAAGTATATAGCTACATCTGCTATCTCCTCTGCAAGATTCTCTTTATCAGCACATTCATCACTTCATTGATATAGTTCTAATATTTCTGCAGCTTCTAAAGTAATTGATTTGGCTATATTAACTGAGGTATGTGACTTACCTCAGTTTCTATCTTTATTGAACTTATTAAGTTCATTCATTATTTTTTCTTTATTGTTTAACATAAGAGAATTATACCCCTTACAAATACATATAAAACCTTAATAAAAAAGTTTAAGGCATTCCTTTAATAGAAAAAACATCTCAACTTGAAGAAAGATATAACTTAAATTATGAATATAAAAATAAGCACTAAACTTATTTTTTTATACCTAATTGCTCAATTGGTAGCAAGTTTAGGTTTATCTCGAGTTATAGCCTATCTAAATCAAGTACACTTTTATTGTCCTTCGTATTTATCCGTTTTTATTTTAATCAATCAATTAAATTATTTAAAATTTCCATTGAAACTTACCATTATTTTCTTTATATAATTAAATACAATTAAAACTAAAATAAGTTATAATTGTGGCAATATGAGATGAAAAATTTATGCACCAGGAACTACTTCAGCTAGAAGTAGTGATATAGCAAATAAAATGTTTGATTTAATTATAGAATTAAATAATTTTTGATCAGAAAACGACGAATTAGTTTGAAACGACAAAAGAACCCAAACATATTTTGCAGAACATTTATTAGAAGTGGGGTTTATGTCTTCTGACCTGAACAATGCGGAAAAGATACAAAAATTTGTGCGACAAAAAACTTCTTTAATTGAACAACTTGGTTTTGTGACACCATCCAGAAGAATCACTCCGCTTGGATATAAACTTATAGATGGAAATAATTTCGACCCAGATTTGACTTCACATCATAATCAACAAACGGCATTTTTAATAGGATTATTAAATTTTGAAGAGGATGGAGTATTTATTTATAGGGATTTGATTGAGCATTTATCTAGAAATTCAAATCAAATGACAATAGAAAGTTTTAAAACTAACTTCATGATTAGCAATCCCAAAAACGATGAAGAGCTGTTGACCATGATTAGGGGTTATTTACCAATAAATAATCTTGAGGAATTTACTAATTTAGTACCTCATCAAAAAGGTACTAGATATAATACAATTTATTATGAAAAATTTAATTCTCTTTTAGATACAACAAAAAATGCCAATAGGATTTGAGAAGAGATGAGCTCTCAAAAAACGCTTTTTTGAAAGGAACTTAAAAAATTGGTGTTTGGAACCTCTAATAAACGTGAGTTAAATAATTTTATCATTGAAAGAAATGAAAGCAGCATTCTCTTAGCTTTTTTAATTGCGAAACGTAATTCATTACTTACCGAGTATTTTGATTTAACCCGAAGAATTTTATCTGCTACCGGTCTCATATATTGCACCCCTTCTTCTATCCATCTTTCACCAATTTTAAGCGACCTAATTAGAGAGTTGGGTTTTAATGATATTGGCATTTATACAAGAGTAAGAGATATATTCACCTTACCAATTGATCGTTTTGAAAATAACCATAATAGCACGCTGGAAGAAATGGTATTAGAGCAACGTCATTCTTCTTTTGAAAACTTCTTAGATGAATCCCTTACGAAAGAACGTGTATCAGAATTTTTAATTAATATGGCCAATGATGATTATTCCGAGATCTCGACTTTTTTTAACAACTCTTCAAATAATGCAACCTATACAGAATTTTTAGTTTCTGTTGCCTTTCATTATATTTCTGAAAGAGAAGATTGTTTTGTGACAGCGTGGCATGGTCAATTAGCTGATAATAATTTACCCTTAAGGCATGCTCCTGGAAGCACATCAGACTCCACATTTTTGATTAATGATTTTTATTATGTTGTTGAAGCCACTAAAATGCAAGGTCAACAACAAACCACAAATGAAGTAGCTCCAATTTCTTCTCATTTATATACAATAGAATCAAATAATAAACTTGCATTATTATTTGCACGAAATATTTTTTCTGAAACTCATCGACAATTAGAAATACAAAGAAATAGTGAAAATTATATTTATGGTTGAACATTTGAACATTTGGCAAACATCCTGTTAATGCAAGAAAATTTTACAAGAAAAATAAGGAGGTTAAACCATGTTCAATAATAATCAAAGAAGATACTTGGGAAACAAACATAAATTAAATAATTTTATCAACACTTCAATTAAAAAGTCGAAAATTAAATATAACACATTCATGGATTTGTTTGCAGGTTCTGGTTCTGTTGGTTATGAACAATTAAAATTAGGTAAAGAAGTTTCTTTTAATGACTTCTTATATTCTAATTTTGTTTCTTATGAAGGTTTTTCTGGAAAGGGTATGTTTTCACTCAAGAAATTACAAAAAATTATTTTAAATTGGAATGAATTATCAATAGAAACCGACAATTATTTTTCTTTAAATTTTGGAAATAAATATTTTGAAGTTTCAGATGCTAGAAAATTAGGATTTTTAAGAGAAGAATTAGAAATAATGAAGAAAAATAGAAAAGTCAATAAAAGGGAATATTATATTTTATTAACTTCATTGATATATTCCATGGATAGAATTGCAAATACCGTTGGACATTATGATGCTTTTAGAGATATAACAGATAGAAAAAGTGAATTAGAAATTAAATTAATAAACACCAAAAAAGAAGTAACTAAAAATTACAATCAAGATGCTAATATCATCTCGAGAAATATTGACTCTGACGTCGTATATATTGATCCACCATATAATTCTAGACAATACGGAGATGCTTATCATTTACTTGAGAATTACGCCAAATGAGAGAAACCAAAAACATTCGGAAAAGCCGCAAAAATGAATAGGCATGACATTAAGTCTGAATATTCAATGAAAAATGCAATTATAGCTTTTGAAACTTTAATTAATTCATTAAATACAAAATATATATTAGTATCCTATAATGATACAGGCCTCACTTCTAGTGGTAGGTCTGCAGCAAAAATGTCAGATAAAGATATAATGAAAATACTTAAGACTAGAGGAAAAGTAACTGTTTACAAACAAGAATACGCCGCCTTTAATACAGGCAAGACAGAAAGAAAGAAGGTTTATGAGCGTTTATTTATTTGTGAAATAAATAAGCCACCAACATATAAACAAAACTTAAAATCACCCCTAAATTATGTTGGAGGTAAATATTCATTAATCTCAAAAATTAAAGATAAATTACCTGAGAATATAAATACTTTTTACGACATCTTTGCAGGTGCTTTAAATGTTGGTGTTAACTCTGGATCAAACAAAGTTGTAGCAAACGAAATGCAAAATGAATTAGTTGAAATTTTGAATTTCATTAAAGAAACACCTACAGCTTTATTGATAAACAATATTGAAAAATATATTAAAAAATATAATCTTTCCCATACGGCCAAATATTCATATGTTCATTACCACACCAATTCCTCAGATGGTTTAGCAAAATTCAATAAAACCTCTTTTTTAAGATTGAGAGATGATTATAACAAAACTAAAAAAGTTGAATTATTGCTTATGTTAGTTATATATGGATTTAACAATATGATTAGATTTAACAAATCTGGGGAATTCAACACGCCAGTAGGTAAACGTGATTTTAACAATAATATTCGCGCAAATATGATTAGTTTTTCCGAAAGATTGAAAGATATTGTTATAAATATAAAACAAGGTACATATCTTTCTATAAATCCAAATAAATTAAAAAGAAATGATTTTGTTTTTATGGATCCGCCATATTGAATAACTAAAGCAGTTTATAACAATTCTTGATTTGAAAAAGATGAGATTAAACTATGCAATTATATCCGTCATTTAGATGATTTGGGTATTAAATTCATGTTAACAAATGCCTTATCTAATGGCGACTTAAAAAATGAGCACCTTTTGAATTTAATAGAAGAAAGAAATTTGGAAGTTACAATAACAAAAAATAACTTTTCTAACTCAAGTTACAACAAGAAAGAAGCCAATAAAGTTGTTGAAGGGATAATTACAAATTACAAAAAATAAAGCTTTTTGCTTTATTTTTTTATTTAGGATCGCTTTATCTAAATCTATATTGTTATTTTGTGCAAGAATCAATAAGTATATATCTACATCAGCTATTTCCTTTGCGAGATTCTCTTTATCAGTACATTCATCGCTTCATTGATATAGTTCTAATATTTCAGCAGCTTCTAAAGTAATTGATTTGGCTATATTAACCGAGGTATGTGACTTACCTCAGTTTCTATCTTTATTGAACTTATTAAGTTCATTCATTATTTTTTCTTTATTGTTTAACATAAGAGGATTATACCCTCATTTTATATTAAGCCACTACCCCACATCACTCTTTTTATTATTTTATTAAACTTAAAATATTCAAACATTTATATAAGTCTCTCATTTAAATATTCTTATTGTTTGAGTTTAATTTCTTTTATAAAATTTAGTCTTACCTTTATTTCTTTTAATATTTAAAAAAAGTTCCATATTTCTTCAATGTATAAAAACTATAGAGCATCTTAAATTACCATGGTTCTTTTTTTAAGAGATCATAATATGATCTAATTCACAAAAGAGTATAAAAGAAAAATATAAAAAGGGGAGCAATGAAAAAAACCGTCGAAAAGAAAAGAATAGAAGAAATTACAAAAATGATGAAAAATGATACCTATAAATATGGATTCAGACTAGAACAATTATGAAAAGAAATAGAAAAATTTCATAAAAACGAAAAAAATGGTGATGATATTTTTGGAATTGAAGAAAATAAAACATGAAAAAATTCAATTAGAAGATTATTACAACAAACGGCACCAAATTCACGTTGTTTTGCTAAAAAGACAAAGTTTTTTATCTAATAAATAAAGGTCTGTGAACATTCTATGAAGAGATGTACAAAGAACAAAAACAATTATTAAAAAAAATTATAGAAGAAAGTGATAGTGAAAATAAAATAATAATAGCTGGGAATTATGGCATTGGAAAAACAACAATGATTTCAAATCTAATAAAGGAGGAATTTTCAAAAACAGAAATTGAAGAATCTCCTCTTATTCAAGAATCAATATCCAATACAAACATCAATAAAAAACGAATCAAAATTAATAAAATAAAAAATGAGAAAATAACTACCAAAGATAAAAAAACCAAATCCACGTGCAACAATGAAGAAGTTGTGAAAAAAAGTTACAAAATAATTAATAACAAAAATATTAAATATATTAATGCCAAAAATATTGTAAATGAGGAAGAATTAATAACTAAAATTAATTCAACAAATTTTATTAAAGAATTCAAAAAATTAGATGAAAGTGAAAAAACAACCTGAAAAGAAAGACTTTCCTTATTAAGTACCAAGACTAAAAAAATGCGTTCATCTTTTTCGTTGGTTTCTTTAATTGGTTCTTTAGCAACTTTTATTGGTTTGAGTTTAAATTATGAAACATGAGTTTTTATTCCCTTTATTTTATTGATATCATTTATTATACTTATTCCTTGAGTTGCATATTATAAATATTATAAATATTCTCAAAAAAAGGGGATTATTATTGTTGATAATTTAGATCGAATTAAATTCTCTTTCTTTGAAAAAATTATTACTCATAAGTTTAATAAAAACAAAAAAATAATATGGATTTTTGATTTACAAAATATTTCAGATAGATATAAAGAGGAGTATGGTTTTGAGCTTAAAAAACCATATGAGATTTTAGAAAAATATACAGATAAAATTATCAACCTAGAATACTCTTCAGCAAATAATTTGCACATCTTTTTTTCTTCTGAAATTGCATATTTCGCAAATGAAAATAAAGTTAATAAAGAAAGCATCAAACAATTAAATATATTTTTGGGGGAAATACAGGAAACATTAAAAAAGATTCGTTTTTTTAATTTAAGAATTTTAAAAAGGGTAAATCAAATTATTTTTAATAATGCTGAAAATTTGCTTGAGTTAAAAATAGATTTCAATGATTATTATCTTATATCTTTAATAAAAGTAATTAAGCCATTATTTGCACAAGATTTATTTAATAATAGCAATTTTTATAAAGAAAGAAAAGAGAACTTTTGAATCATTAACAACTCTATTCAAGTTGACAAAATATTAAAAAATGAAAATCAATTATTGAAGAAGATTATAAATATATTATTCGAGAAGAAAAAATATGATATTGTAAACCAAGATGTAAAAATGCCCTTTGATAAACATCATAGAACTTTATATTTTGAAGATAGCATTTTATCAACGATATATAAAGGGATACAAGAGATTAATAAAAACACTAAAAAAGAATTTAATAAAGAATCTTTTGACTTAAAACATCCAATTTTAAAATATTATTTCATTAATAATATGGTCCAAAACATTAATAAATCAACCATTACCCAAATTCTCAAAAACAACTTAATCGAATTATTAATTACTCATAAAAAACTAAAAACATTATTAAAAAACATTAAAAACTCAGAAAAATGTTTGAATATCGATAGATATAAACTTTGTGTTGAATTAGAAAATATAAAACATAAGAAAGAGATTGTTTCAAATGCCATAATAACTATTAATAATTTTATTACTTATACTTTAGAGAAAATAGCAACTTCTTTAAGGGATTTAAAAGAACTTAAGCAAATTCTAAGGGTAAATATTAATGATAGTGATTGTAAAATCAAGAATCAATTGATTGAATATATCAAAATAAAAAAAACTAACTTATATATTGAAGGAGTGAGAAAAAATAATATAAAAACTGAAACTGAATCCAACGTTAAAAAATCCAACAATTATATTCAAAATAAAAAAACAACGTTATAAAAATGTATATTGTTTTTTTATCTCAATACAAACCCAACCATAGTTGGTATATAATAGAACCATGGTTCCTTTTGTTAAATGAGCTGGTGGTAAGAGACAACTACTTCCAGAACTCAGAAAATTAATGCCTAAACGTGAAGAAATAGGCACATATTATGAACCCTTTATTGGAGGGGGAGCTTTATTATTTGATTTTCAACCACACAAAGCTGTAATTAATGATATGAATAAGGAATTAATTCATGCATATAGAATGCTAGATAATCACGACAAATACTTTGGTTTATTAGAATTATTAATACTAATGGAAACCGCACATAGTGAAGACTTCTTTAAAGATGTAAGAAGACTTGATAAAATCATTGATCCTTCAGAACGTGGAATGAAATTTAATGACTTTTCGGAAAGATTAAGAGCTGCAAGATTTATATATCTTAATAAAGCAGGTTTTAACGGGATGTACAGAGTTAATTCACAAGGATTCTATAATGTACCTTCAGGCAAGAAAGCAAAGGTTAAAACATATGAATACCCAAATATTGAATGTGTTTCTAATTATCTAAGTAGAAAAGAAAACGGAAAAAAACTTGTAAAAATTAGAAACACTGACTTTGTTAAAGCTCTGCATGATATTCAACCCGGGGATTTTGTTTACTTTGATCCTCCATATGATTATGAAAAAGGCATTAATGGATTTGATGCATATCAAAAAGGTGGGTTTGGAGTTAGTGGACAATTAAGATTAGCTAAACTTTGCAAAAAACTTGATGCAATGGGTGTTAAGTTTATGCTTTCAAATCACAACACTAAATTAATTAGGGAATTGTATAAAGATTTTAAAATTAAAATTGTTAAAGCAAGAAGAAGTATTAATTCAAATGGAAAAGGCAGAGGAAAAGTTGAAGAAGTTATCGTGAGGAATTATGAATAAACAATCTAATAGAGGAACGGGAGCTGGGGGAGCTAATACAAATCTAAATGGACTAAAATGAGAGAGGGATACAAATATAGGTGACTTATTAAAAAAATACAATTATGATTTAAATGAAACACCCGAGTTGATTAAAATAAACAAAAAAACAAAAACAAAATTGTATGAAATACACAAGGACAAAAAGTTGGTAGGTTTTTTTGGTCAACAAGCAAAAATTTATAAGATGTTTGCAATGTTATTCCCTGATAAGTTAACTAATGAATATATTGAACTAGTTTTAAGCAAGAAAATAAATCCCGATGGATTTATTTATAATCACAAAACCAAAACATTACATATTTTTGAAAAAAAATGACAAGATGAATCAGGTTCCGTTGATGAGAAGTTGCAAACCGCCCCTTTTAAAAGGGAGATGTTTAAAAAGTTATTATCAAACATTTCAATCGAAGTCACTTACCAATATATCCTTTCTAATTTTTTTGGAAGTCAAATAAATAAGAAAACGGGTATTTGAAAGTATAAGAATGTTCAAGAATATTATGATAATTTGAATTCAAAAGAAGACTCAAACAAATATGGAATTTGAATCCAAGATAAAAATTTAAAAGAATTGGATCCTAGAGATTTTCTAAAAGATGAATAAATATACAGGTCATTGACTTGTTTTTTTATTACTAATAAGTAATAAAATTGAATATTGTAGAAAGAAGTTATATAATGATAATATGAAATTAACGGAGCGTTTTATTTCGGGCGGTTTAGCATCTGCACGAGGGAATATACTACAAATGAATTATTTCTCATTTTTAATATTATCTTTAGATAATGTTTCTTTTGGAATGCATATTCTTGATGATATAGATTATCACGAATTAAATAATTCGATAACATTAATACAAGTAAAAACAAATGCCAACAACTCAAATTCAGAAAGTTATTCAACTTTCAAAGAGAACCTTGAAGGTGCTTGAAAACCATTGGTGAAAGACTTATTGGTTGCAGAAGCAACACCAACTAAGTATATTATTGCTGTTAACTACAATATAATAAAAAGAAAAAATAAAGAAAATAAGATTGAGAAGTTTGATTTAAAGAATAAACAAGAACAAGCGAAATTAATCAAACTTCTTAAAGACGATATTTTTGTTCCTGAGAATGTTGAAATAATATATTTTAATAATATAAATATGGATAAAAGCATAAGTGCTTTGTGTAAAAAGTTTGTTAAAGAGAGGTTTACACAAGATACACTATTAAAAAAAATGATGTCAGCACAATTGAAAAATAGAATTATAAAATTACAAGAAAAGTATATTGATAAGATTGAATCCAATAAAAATAAGGATATTAACTCCTTTTCCGAATATAAAACCCTTAAGGAAACAACTTTGGGTCCTGAATTAACAAAGGAAAATATATCACTTCTTTTTCTAAAGGGAGTTCACTTAACCGAACTCCAAAAAGATGCAATTGATGAATTTGCAGATCGATTCCCTTTGGAATATATTGCATACATGAAAACTAAAGAAGATAAATTACTTAATAACCTAACAAGTGATGAAAAGGACGCTATAAGGAGTATAAAATGAAAATAATTAAATTAGAATTGTTTGAACAAAAAAATAATGCAGTTTTTAAACGTACAATAGATTTTAAAAAAAATGCAAAAATATTTTGATCAGAAGAAACCTCTTATGGGAAATCTTTAATTCTAGAAGCAATATTCTTTTGTTTAGGGGCTTCTATTGATATATTTAAAAAAGGAACTAAAATCTCCGTTAAATTAACCCTAATTCATGAAGATAAAACTTATATCATTCTTAGGAATGAAAATGAAAGTACCGTTTATCTTGAGAATAAAAGATTGAGAATTAATTTAAATTCCCTCTTTTCTACTCTCTTTTCAGATAATATAAAATACAGGATACAAGCCGGAAAACTTGTTAATATGAACTTTCCTCATTTATATTCTTCTCTTTTCATCCCGCAAGAAAGAACCGGAGGAAAAAATAAACTAAAAATTTTACGAGACGATAAATCTTCTTCTAAAGATGAAAAAGAACCACAAAAACTATTAATAATGAATGAAAGTAAATCTCTAGAAAGAGAAATAGAAAGAGAAATAAACATTCTTCATAGAAAAATTTCGTTGCTTTCAAAAGTTGAACTCATAAATAACGATGATATAGAAGCACTAAAGCAAGCCAATAACATAAATTTAAGAACATTTAATATGCTCTTATCTGATAAGAAAACTTATTATAATGAAATAATGAAACTCGAGAGACAAGCAAGACATCATCTCAGGATGTACAATAAGACAATTGCTAGAAACAAAGCAAAAGAGGATTTAGTTTCATCTTTGGAAGAAACTTCTATTACTAAGGAGGGTGTGAAAATTACATTAGCTGATTTCTATAGAGAATATAGCATAACCGAAAAAACTAATTGAACAGAAGCAATAGAAGCGAAGAACAATTACAATAAAATCAAACAAAAAATTACCAAAAAAACGAAACCTTGGAATCTTTAGAGTCCGAAATCAATATATACAAAGAAAAAATGGATAAGGTTATAATTGTTAAAGAGTTAATAAATATAGCGACCGCCGAAACTGATTTAGTTCAAGGAGATATTAATGATTTAATATTAAAGAAAGAGTTGTTTGAAAAAAAATTAACTGAATTGAAAGCAGTAAATGAAAAAAAATACGCTCCCATTTTATTACGAATCCAAAATAAATTAAAATTATATGGAATTGAAAATATTGATGCTGCAGGTAACAATACCGCTTACACTTTATGAGAAAAAATAGAGATCATTAAAATATCAGGGTACACCATTCCGGTCATATATGACGATATTGGACTGGGCAATCCTAATGATCAAGCAATAAAAGAAGCGCTTGTATATGCTGCAAAAAATCAAATTCAAGTTATTTCTACATTAAATACTGAAAATTGTGAGAATTATAAAGATGAAACAATTGAAACTTTAGAATTAACAACCAAAAATAAATTGATACATGAAAGGATTTCTGCGAAGGAATTTATAGAAAGTTTCATTGATATGTTATAAACCAAATAAAAAACCTTATACACTAGGTAAAAGGTAAGTTAACACTATTGCAGTAATTTCACTGCTTTTTTCTTTCCAATTTGGATATGTTTCAATTGCCGTGTTAATTCCAGTAAACACTTTATTAATTGTTGGGTGTGTTTGTTTTCGTTCCGTCTCTCCTGGTCTTTTTCTACCATTTTTAATATAATCATAATATTTAGAATTAGGTCATTCCATTTGATAAACAAAGTCTTCAATAGTAAGTTGCAATATAGCTCTAATTTCTTCAAGCATTTTAGCCTCATCAATTGTTATGGGTGTTATATTTTTCATAGTTTAATTATCACAACCAAAGTTCCTTTTAACCACCAACTATGGTTGGTAATTAAAACCTAGGGATCCATGGATCCTTTTATATTAATGAGTTTATGATCTAATTAATTTAAGTGGGATATTTCCCCATATTAGGAGTTAAAAATGAAAATAGAATATTCACAAACAACATTAGATCAAATCTTAAATAGAATAAAACATGGCGAAATAACTGTGCCACCATTTCAAAGAACTTTTGATTGAACAGCTAAAGATATGGCAAGATTTTATAATTCTTTAATAAAGGGAGAGCCATTCGGATCAATAATTCTTTGATATGAAGAATCAAATTCTTTAAAAATAAAACAAACAAATAGATATTTTAAATATTTAGCAGGAACAACAAAAATGTCGGAAACAAATAAAACATATTTAATTGATGGCCAACAAAGAACAACCACCTTTTTGCAAGCTTTTCTCGAGCAACACAATCACAACGCTAAATATTTAGAGAAAGTTAAAAGTATATTTTATAACTTTAAAACTGGTGAATTTAATGTTAAAAAGGGGAAGTCTAAAAAAGGATTAAAGGTATCCAACTTTTTCATTGAAGATAAAAAAGATTTTAAACTAGTTGCAAAGCAAATTGCAGTACAACAAAATGAAGAATGAACCGAAGATGTTAATGACTTACTTATGGAAACTTTCAGATCATTTAACAACATAAATGTTGGGGAAACACGTATCATTTCAAAAAATTTGGATGATGTCATTAAAGTATTTACACTCATTAACACAAAAGGTAAAAAATTATCCCCATACAACATTGTGCATGCTCAATTTGTTAATTCTGGTTTTGATTTAGAATCCTGTTTTGAAAAAATACTTAAAAAAGTACCAAAAAAATGACAATTTAATAAAACATCTTTACTTACATTTGCATACGCTGCTTTAGAAGATACAATTTCAAATAACACTATATTAAAAAGAGCTCAAGAAGGAGAATTAAAGAGAGATATTTCTTTTTTTAAAAATGACTTCGAAAAATTATTTACTTCTATAGTTTCCGACTTAGAAAAGATAGGCTTTATTAGTTGTGATTTTATACCATCTCAAATGATAGTTAACTTACTCTTTAACTACAAATATAATAAAAAAGATAAATTCTTAACTGCTCAAGATACCAAACGCATTTCTGATTGATTTAGATTTGCTATTATTAATGATAGGTATAGTTCTGGTAATGAGGGACTTAAACAGCCTGGATTTGAAGTCGATATAAAAGCTTTTAAAAAATATTTAAATGGAACTGATATTGATGCTTGTTTTGATGAGAAAGATAATTGAATAAAAAATAAAGATTTTCAAATGGCAGATATTAAATTTGAAAACTATGGATCAAATTCTGCAACTTATAAATATATAATTTCTCAAATGGTACTAAAAATCCCTTCTTTTGTATCTGGTAATAAATTAGAGAGCAAAGATATTGATAAGATGAAAGATCTTAATATGCATCATATTTTTCCAAAAGGCCTTAAGATTTTAAAGGATAATGAACTAATAAATAGCGTAGGTAACCTCACTCCTCTTGAACAAAACCCGAATATCAAAATAAGCAATAAACACCCAAAAGAATATATTTCTGAATTACTTAGTTCTAAAAAAATTAAACAAAACAATTTAGAGGAAGCTTTTATGTTTAATGAAGATAATTTTGAAAAATTTGAAACTTTTGTTAAACATAGGCTCAATTTAATTTTGACAAATTTATTGAATGAAAAATAAAAATAGCAAAATTTTAAAACTATAAATTTATATTGTTAAATACATTGTAAAAAATAGGGATGTCTATAATGTTTTTGTGTAGTATCTAACTGAAACTATCACAAGGTAAACATTAATTATGTTTGAGGAAATTACTGGAAATTTTTAAGCTTATTTTATAGTTCTAAATATGTTATTTGGAATATACGCTTAAAACTCTAAAAAATTAGAATAAAAAATTGAAAATAAATGACGCCCTTAAAATAAGTCTATATGGCTTATTTTTTTATTCAAACCATAATATACCCCTAAGTTAGTTAAAAAGTCCCTAAAAATAGCCTTAAAATAACAATTATTATAGTTTGTAATTGTATTTACAGGTTCTTTAGATGCCGAAATAACAAATTTAGATCATGAAATCTCCTATTTTATGATTTATTTACACTTACTGATAAAAGGGCTATTTTACCCCATTTCTATCCAAATTGTTTTTTACCCTTAAAATGACTTTTTCTCGAAAATTAATTTTTTTAAAAATTTTTTTATTTTAGAAAAAACTTGTATAAAATATAAATATTTTAAGTTTCAACAAGAAACTAAATGCTATTTTTTTATTTGTAATTTTCAAAAAATCATGCTTATAATCATATTGCTCGAAAAAATCGAACTTGTAGAAACAAGTAAGGGGAAGAGTAGTGGTTTGTATAGTACTAGTTATCATTTGCCATATGTAACATCTATATTCATCACTTTAAAAACAAAGAAAAGCACACTCCTGAATTAAGATTTTAATTTCAAAATGTCTAGGAGTATCAAAGAGAAAAAGATTTTAATGTACTTCTAGTTCATTAATTTAATGCTTAGTTCAAGAATTATTTGGCGTTAATTCTGAAGGAGTGATAAATTAAGGAATTAAGGAAATCATGTCCACATTTTTAAGAACACAAAAAAAACACGGCGTTATAAAATTTTTAAAATCACATAGATATGAAATCAATTTAAAATTCACAGCAAAACAATTAATTGAAGATTTTATTAGAAGCAATGGAATTATCATGGGTGTTAAGAATCATGATGTTTTAAATAAATTGTATAAGGAATTTCAAACTACATATTCTTACAAGCTATTTTTAGTAGAACTTGATAACTGAATAAAAATCAAAGGCTTTAATTGTTCTAAGCTTTCTGAGGAAGAATTAGAAAAGCTCAAAAAAGAGAGAGAAGAAAAAAGACTAATTGAGCAAAAGAAGAAAAAAGAAAAAATAGAGAATCAATTAACTTTTTGATAAAGTGAATATAAAACTTAATCCAGTAATAAAAAAATGAGTTGGGAAACTCGTTTTTTTAATATCTTAAAATTGAAAACTGCAATAAAACCAACCCACTGGTTGATCTTTTTTATAATGTGATTTAAGTGATATTTAGAACAACTCATTGGCAATTTGAGACACGGCATTTTAATATTTTGTTTATTTTATCTTTTTTTTAATTATCACTGTTTAAGCAGGTTAGACATTTTGTTACATTACACATTCTTAACTTTACATGTCTTTGATTCTATCTTGTAGAAATATTCCTTCTTTAGTTTTTAAAATCTTTATTTAGTTAAGGTAGATTTTATTAACGTTTTATGATTTAATTAATTTTTCTTTTTTTCACTTATTCCACAAAATAATTATAGCACCTGTATATATAAGAAAAAAATATTTTTTTATAGAAAAGTTAAAAAAGTATCAATTTAAAACTAAAAATAAACTTTTTCTTGTTTGATGGATTAACCTTGTTTGAGGAGTATAATTCATTTACAAAAATTAAAAAAGGGAGTAATAAATGAATAGAAAAATCAAAAGGGTTTCGATGGGTTTACTTGCTAGTTTGACAATAGCAACACCTATCATTGCAATATCATGTAGCAAGAAAGATACATTCCAAAAAATACACGATGAAAAAAATTCTTTACTTAAGAAATTTGAAAAAACAATAAAGCAAAATAAGTCAATTACTTTAAAAATAGATGAAACAAAATTTAACGGAAGCATTCAAAATAATCAGCAACTTATTCGCTATATGTTAATACCTGAATACTTCACCAATAAAAAAACATTATTTAATTCAATCATTAAAAACCAAAATGTAATACCCAAATTAACTGAATATAATAAATGAACGCTTTCGATGTCTCAAATACTTGATGCATTAGCAAAAGCAAATGATGTTAAAGCTTTAGTTGATTCAACACAAGATCATATCGCTCAGGCAACTAAAAAAATAATCTCAATTGCAGATGAAATACTCTCAATAAAAGAAGTTACTATTCAAGATAGCAAAAATCATATTACAACTTATAAAATAGAGAAAAAGATGATTGAACATGCCAGAAACATTCTTCTTGATACTTGAGGAGTGTTTAAAATAGCTTCTTCACAAGAAACTACTAAATTAATAAATAAAATGAATCTTGATGATCCTATAGCTTTCTTAGATTCTTATGAAAATCTAATTAAAGAGTCAATTGTCAAAAAAGCCATTAAAATTATTCAAGAAAGAACTGTATCTATAGATAAAGTGGCAACAACTATAGATGAACTTATACATATTTAGATGAAGAAAAAAAGTTACCTTAAGGGCAACTTTTTATATAGTGTATCTAATTCAGTTTTTCTTAATATATTGAGGTTGTGAATGATTAAATTCAATATGGGGGTATTGTCTTTATGGTTTATATGTATTCTAAAATTATCGATATGCTTTATGCATGCATTAATTAAAGAAAGTGAGTAATCATTCACAAAAAAATTATATTCTTTGTTAATTAATTCAATTGTTTTAAACATCAACAATTTAAATTAAGGAATGAAATCTTTTTTATATTTTAGATTGATTATTTCTCATATAAAACAGCAGCGATACCAACACCCTTAAAAACATCTTTATATTTATTTTTTCTTTAAAAAACATCTTGTACTAAAAATTCATTTTTTAGTCATATACCTTAAAAAATTAATTATATGGTGCTGTAAATTCACATAGAAAAAAACACCCATCGGTGTTTAATTATTCTTCAGGTGTTGCTGGCAATGCAATAAGTTCTTCAATAATTTGATCCACTTCTTCTCATGATTTTGGCGGACAACCAGATGCTCTAATATGTCCTCCTCCACCATGTGCAATAGCAACTTCTGATGTGTTACATCCAAGTGATCTGAATTCAGCAATAATACCTTCTTCAGGATCTTTATCAGCCATTTCTACAAAGATTGCTCATCTATCAAATCCTTCAATATTAGCCATTTGATTAACTTTAATTTTAAGATTTTTTCCACCATATTTTTCTGAGTCTTGTTTTGAAGCTTTTAAGTAAGTGAGATTTTCTTTGAATTGCATATTATTTAAAATATATTGTGTCATTTCAATATCTTCTTTTGTTCTTCTTTTTAGTTGTTGATAAAGGAAATCCATTTTTTCATTTGAAATATATTCTAACAATCCACTAAACGCTAATACAGGGTGTGGATTAGCTCTTGAATATACAAAGTTACCTGAATCTGTAAGAATACCAATTCCTAAATGGAAAGCAATATTTTCATTTAATTCCACACCAAGCGCTTTTGCTAGTTCTACTGCTTGCAATGATGAAGCTATTCATGATGATTCAATTCACATAATATCATAATCATAATCAGGAGTGTTTCTATGGTGATCAAAACATATTTTTGTTTTTCCTTTTAAGAATTCTTCTTTTCTATCGATTCTGTTAATAGCCGATGTATCTCCAATAACTGTTGTTCATGTTTCATCAATTGAATCTTTAATAATTGATTCATCAAGTTCAATTCATGGAAATCTATCAACAATAGCTTCTCTATTAATTACTCATGCTATTTGCTTTTCTGGGAAAATTTGTCTAAGTGCGAGTGCAAAACCATATGAAGAAGAAAGAGTGTCTCCATCTGGGTTTATATGGTGGAATAAAGCGATTTTATCTGCATCTTTTAATACTTTTACAATTTGTTGTTTCATAATATCTCCTTATTCTGCAGCAATTAATGCTGTAATGATTTCTTCTACTTCATTTCAATCTTTTGCTTGAACTCCAGCAGCTCTCACGTGACCCCCACCATTAAATCTCATAGCAACTTTCGAAACATTACATCCAAGTGATCTTGTTGATCCTTTGATATACATGTTCCCCTCTTTATCTAATACTTCAGTAAATAGAGCTCATCTATCAAAACCTTCGATATTTCCCATTCTATTAACTTTCATCTTAACGTCTTTTTCTTCAACACCAAGTTCTTCTAAATCTTTCATTGTTACTTTTAAGTAAGTAAGATTTTCTTTGTATTGAACATTGTTTCACATAAATTTTTCAATTTCAATATCTTTCTTAGTTCTTCTTCTCATTGAATTGAATAAATGATCAATTTGCGAATCTTCCATAAATCCTAATAAAAATCCGTAAGATTTCATGGGCATTGGATCACCTAATGAAAATGCAAAATTACCTGAATCTGTAAGAATACCTATAGCTAAATGAAAAGCAATTTCTTTATCAAATTCAACATTAAGTGCTTTAGCGATTTCAACGGCCTGCAATGATGAAGCTATTCATGATGATTCTTTTCAGAAAATATCATATTCCATAGTAGGATCATTTTGATGATGATCAAAACATATCTTTGTACTACCTTTTAAAAACTCTTCACTTCTATCAATTCTTTTAATGTCAGATGTATCCCCAACAACCGTTGTTCATGTTTCGTCAATTGAATCGATAAATACTTCTTCTTTAAAATCAATAAATTCAAATCTTCTAAAAAGGTCTTCTTTATTAGCTACAACTTTTATTTCCTTATTAGGAAATTTACTTCTTAGCGCAAGGGCTAAACCATATGAAGAAGAAAGAGTGTCTCCATCTGGGTTTATATGGTGGAATAAAGCGATTTTATCTGCTAGTTTTATCCCATCTATTATTTTGTTTAACATATTACTCCTTTTAACTTAATAAAATTATACATATTAGAAACAACCTTAAAACATAATTGGAAAATTAAAGGGAGTATGTAATAATTTATTTAATATTTAAAAAGAGGGGTAACAAATGAAACAAACAAAAATTAAAAAGCTTACATTAGGAGTTTTAGCAGCAACTGTTGCAATTACACCAATTATTGCAGTATCTTGTGGAAAAAAAGAGACCAAAAAAACTTTTATGGAGAAAGTAAACGATTCTAAAAAACCTTTATTAAAGAAGATGAATAATGCAATCGCATTAAATCATTCAATTCATATTGAATTAAAATCTTCTTCTAAAAGAAAAGATATCGAGGATCTTGAATTAATTAAAAGCATTCTTTTTCCAGAAATACCTACCGTAAGAGATTTTTTCTATACAATTATGTTCGCAAATAAAGTTGACGGTCTAAAGAATTCAATTAAATTAGAAGAATCATTATTAAAGCAAAAAGCAAATAATAAAACATCAACAGAAAAACCAACAAATAAAGATATGGCTAAACACTATGAAAAAGAGAGTAAAGAATGAGAAAGTATATTGGAAGAAATACTGGAAATAAAATATATTGAAATTGTTAATATCAAGGGTATTACTCACATTTATACTTTAAGCCCAGAAATAAGAAAAGCATCAAGAGACTATTTGATTTCTGCTTGAGAATACCTTAAATATTTAGGGGTTGAAGACGTTGTAAAAACAATTCCATTAATGGATCTAGCAAATGAAGAAAAGAAGAGAAAATATGATGAATTTTTAAAAACCGAATTTGGAAAAGGATTTAATGAAGTATTAAAGAAATATGGAGCTGCTATAAATAAAGGTAAAAAAGAGAACTTGAAAAAAATGGGTATTTTAGCAAAAACAGTAAAATAAATTTAAAAAGAGAAATAATATAAATACAAAGTATTAAAAAAGCACTTATAAAGAGTGCTTTTTATTATCTATTAATTACTTCGATTATTTGCAATATTATAATAAGTATGTTAAATTATAAAACTAATACTACAACGCTATGAAGATGGGGTTTTAATTAATTTTATGAACATTTTAATTCATCTTGAAGTTCAACACTACCATTATCACTTCTACGAAGTATAAGTGCATTATATAAATCAGCAATACTTCCTGTTCAAGTTTCACCAATCTCTTGTCCTCTAACTTTTATTTTTGGATTTGGACCTCAAGTATTTTGGATTGTTCCACCAGTGAATACTCTATTAGATTTAGGATAAAGTGATCTTACTTCTGTTCAAGGGATTAATGTAATCTCATTTTTTTGAATAACCCCATCATTATTGTTATCATCTCAAAATGAAAACTTTTGACCCGAAAGGTGGTTCCTCATACTCATTACATCCATATATCTACTACTAAAATCAACGTATCAAGATTTCTTATCATATTTAATAGATCTATTGTCTCAATCTTCCTCGGGTTTTCCCCTAAAAGAAAGTGAACCATGTGCATCTTGAATTGGGAAAACTGTTGATTGATGATTTACAATTTTATCAGTTGTATCTTCAGGGTTTAATATTATATATTGGTGCATTTTCTTAGTTCAACCACCAAGGATATTTAGTGATCAAGGATCTTTTCCATACAACTCTCCTGAATTACCAACTTCTTCATTAGATTCTTTTATGAAAGTTGAAATAGTTTTATTGTAACCCATAACTGTATCACGCCAAAACTCAATCATATTATCTCGCTTAGTCATATCTTTCAATGGTTTTCTAAAACCCTTTCCCTCCTTGATGAGTTTTTTAGCAAACATACCGAATGATGTTGAAATAGTTAAGTTTGGGCCATTCTTTTGAATTGCATTAATTAATGTTGGATCAACTTCTTGGGTTCTTCTAAGTCAATCAAACATACCCTTCCCATCATTTTGATCTTGAAAATTAAATGCATTAGTTTTATATGTATAGTATGGATCTCAACCCGCCAATAAAGAAGATAGTGTTGTTTCACCCATTAAATATGTTTTAGATCTAAACATCATATTTGTAAATAATCTAGTTAGCATTTCATCAAAACCACCAGAATAATCATTTCATATCCTTGTTATTTTACTGAATAAAGCATTATTCTTATATTCAAAACGTCTATATTCAATATTAAAATCTTTAGAAACAACTTGCCCTTTATATAAAAACGCTTTATTTCTATTTAAATATCCAGGGTAGTTATTATTGAAATCACCAAGCATAACTCTCATAGTTCAAAGTGCTAATTGCTTATTAACATAAGCTTTATCACCACCAACATTTCTGTATTCTTGTTTTTTTCTTAAAAGTTCAAGTAAATTAGTGTCTTTATCTACATCAGGATCATTTATATCCACACCAAGCATCTTCGCTATTTTTTCCACCATATATCTTGGTAGGTAATCCGCTTCATAATTTTGAGGTCTATAACCATTATGTATTCCAGCATGCATGATTTCATTAGGAGCAATCTTTTTATGTCTTCCAATAAATGTTGGCTTTTGATAAGTTTGGAAGTGGTTCAAAATATGCCCATATTCATGTTGCATAACTCCAAATACACTATCAAACTTTTCTTTAACGCTATTAAAGTTTGGAGCAAATCCATACAATGAATTTTCTCAGTTAGCTAAACCAGAGTTTATAAACATTAATGATTTAGAAATATTCTTAGGTTTAAGAGGAAGAAACTTCTCAGGATTACCTGCAAAAAGTCCATTTTCACGTACAAAACCTCCTAAGTGTTGATTATTTTTAATAACTTCCTCATTATCGAAAGATATAACACCAAAAGCAGTGATTTCTGCCCCGTGAGTAATATGTTTTAGGAATAATCCAATAAATTCCTTTAATTCACTTTTATCAATAAAAGGTCTTGCTTCAGTATGTGCATTTTTAAAGAATTTATGATTAAACTTTTTATGACCAAACATAAATACTAATGGCGATTCAGCTGGAGATTTACCAAATCAAGCAACTAACGTTTTTTGATTTCCGACAAAGATTTCTTTTGAATTTAAATTATTAATATCATATCCTTGTTTTTGGGGATGAATGATACTAACATTTTTAATTGCTACAATGGGCGCAAGTCCATTAACTTGATATTGAATCACTTCTTTGTGTTTGCCATTAATTAAATAACCTTGATTTGCAGTTATAGTTAAATTAATTCATTCACCATTACTTAACCCTGAAGTCTTCGATGCTTTAATAGACATATTAGCTATTTGTGGCATAACAAATGTACCAGAACCATTTGTTCCTGTGAATACTATATTTGGTTTAGATATTATTTGGTTTATTAGTGGTTCTTGTAAGTTCTTAACTACAAATGTAAAACTATCTTGAGATTTGCCGTTAATTGTATATCCTTGTTTTCCTCTAACTGTTATTGTAAATTGTTGACCATTAGAAAGGTTTGTATTTTGAGTAGCAGTAACAATAGCATGAGCAATTTTAGGAATTATAAATTTACCTTTACCACTTATTCCTGTAACAGTTATTCCTAAAGTTTGTTTATTTACTTTTAAATCAACTACCTTTACAACTTCAGCTAATCCTGAAACAACATAAGTAAATGTTATTTGAGACTTACCATTAATTGAATATTTTGTTGGATCAGTTGAAATATATGTTATTTCTATTTTATCTTTGTTCTTAATATCCTTTGTTCTATTAATTGAAACTTTATATTTTTGAGTATCTTGAGGAGGCGTTGTTAATATCGCTGAACCTGAAACACCTAATATATTTAATGAAGAGTATTTCGGTTTTAATATTTTTACATTTTCAATTGGTTCTTGTTTCAAATCATGAACAAAATATTGGAATACTATTCTCTTTTTATTATTAATCATTAAGTCATGTTTATTATCAACTATATATGTAATGGTAATTTTATCTTGGTTTCTCAAATCTTTCTTTTTATTTACAATGATTAAAATCCCCTCTTTGGGACTAGAAGGTAAGTGAGTGATTTTTGCATGTCCATTAAACCCTTTAATTCCTAATGATTCATATGTTGGTCTTTTTATAAATACATTGTTGTCATTCTTATTTGTAGTTGCTCCAGTTGTTCCACAAGAAATAACTGTAGGTATTGCAATTGCAGTTGTTAAAGCAGAAGAGGTGATTACTTTAATCATTTTTCTTTTATTTGATTTCATATTGAAACCATTATAGCATATGGATAATATTTCAAAAGATAGCAAAAACTATTATATATTGATGAAAAAATCCTACAGATTATTCAATAAAAAGATCGCTTTAAAATTAAACGTTTAAAATGATAAGTAATAAGTGATTTTTCAGACAAATACTTTAAAATATGTTTTATTTTATGGTTAACTTATGGAATTTTGAAATATAAAAAATCCACATCTTTTTTATAAGTGCGGAATTTATTTTTAATTAAAATGCATTATTTATTAACTCTGAAATGACATACATCACCATCTTGCATAATGTAATCTTTCCCTTCTAATCTAGCTTTACCAGCATCTTTAGCACCTTGTTCACCTTTATTGTCAACATAGTCCTGGAATGCAATCACTTCCGCTCTAATGAATCCTTTTTCAAAGTCTGTGTGGATTACACCAGCACATGCAGGAGCTGCCATTCCATTTTTGAATGTTCAAGCTCTAACTTCAAGTACACCAGCTGTAAAGTATGTAGCAAGGTTTAACAATGAATAAGTGGCTCTAACAAGTCTATCAAGACCTGATTCTTTAACACCTAAATCATCTAAAAACATTTGTTTATCTTCACCTTCAAGTTGAGATAGTTCATGTTCAATTTGAGCTGAAATACCAATAGCACCTGCACCTTGTTTTTTAGCTTCTTCTTCTAATGTTTTAAACAATGGAGAATCTTCTGGATTAGCAACAAATGATTCATGTACATTACCTACATAAATAATTGGTTTAAGCGATAATAAGTTATATCCTCTAGCAGTCTTGTATTCTTCATCTGTTAATTCTACTTTACGAGCAGGAATTTCAGCTAGGAAAGCTTCTTCTAATTTCTTGGCAACTGTTAATTCATGCATAAGGAATTTATCTTTAGTAGCAAGCGCTTTTTTCTCAACTCTTCTAAGTACATTTTGAATTGTATCCATGTCAGCAAATAAAAGTTCTAAATTAATAACTTCCATATCTCTAACAGGATCTACTGAACCTGATACATGAGTAATATTTTCATCTTCAAAACATCTAACAACTTGAACAATAGCATCCGTTTCTCTAATGTTAGCTAAGAACTTATTTCCAAGCCCCTCACCTTTTGATGCTCCTTCAACTAAACCTGCTATATCTGTAAATTCGAATGTTGCTGGTAATATTCTTTCCGGTTTTACATACTCAGCTAATGCTTCTAATCTTGAATCCGGAACGTTAACCACACCTACGTTTGGTTCAATTGTTGCAAATGGATAGTTTGCTGCTTCTACTTGTGAATTTGTGATTGCGTTAAATAATGTTGATTTACCTACATTTGGTAATCCTACGATTCCTGCTGTTAATGCCATATTGACTCCTTTATTTATATATGTTTTTTATTTTTAATACGCTATTATATGATGCGTTAGTTTTTAACTCACCAGTCTTTTCATTGTGTTTATTAACAACACCTATAGCGAAAGAAACTCCGACCGCTGTACCAGCTGTAATTGCAATGATTATTATTGAAAAAATAAGTCTTCTAATTTTCTTTTTATTTTGTTTATTTCTTGCATCTTTATCAACAAAAATTTCATCTGTTAAATCATGTTTCTTTTTCATACACCCATTATAGCAAATCGAATGTAATTTTTTTATATTATAGGGAATATTCATCATTCAAAAAGAGTACAATCATATTTGTAACTTATTAAAGGGTTTCAAATGCTAGGAGGTAATATGTATAGAGTATATTCGGGTGGACATATTGAAGTAATAACAGGGCCAATGTTTTCAGGTAAATCAGAAGAACTTATAAAAAGAATTAAAACACTAGGTTTTGCTAAAACTAAAACATTAGTTATTAAGCCAATGATGGATGATAGATGAGAGAAAGGTAAAATCATTTCGCGTGCAGGCGCTTCAATTGATACCAAACAAATGAATACAGCCTCAGAAATATTAAAGGAATGAGATAAATCATATAAAGCCGTAGCTATTGATGAAGCTCAATTTTTTGGAGATGAACTTGTTGAAATAGCAACAATTCTAGCCAACAAAGGTGTAAGAGTAATCATTTCATGTCTTGATACTGATTTTATGGGCAAACCTTTTGCTAGCGCTCCACAATTATTAGCAGTTGCGGAGTTTGTAACTAAGCTTCAAGCTGTATGTTTTAAATGTGGTAGTCCTGCATCAAAAACCCTACGTAAAACCGACTCAAAAGAAACAGTTGTAGTTGGAGATTTAGAATATGAAGCAAGATGTAGAAATTGTCATCAAGAAGAGATGGATAATAAATAAAAAGAACCTATTTAATAAAGTCCTTTTTTTATTATATAACTCCATTTTTTAACTTTTACCACTTAAAAATAGCGAAAAAAAATGGGGCGGATGACGGGAATTGAACCCGCGAATGTCGGTACCACAAACCGATGTGTTAACCACTTCACCACATCCGCCATATTTATATTGCAAGTTTTTTTGCTTAATTATTATACATAAATTTTTATTACATTTTTTAAAAACATTAAAAAAACTCTAACCAAGTTTATTTATTATTTCTTTAAAAAGAATATCACCTTTTTTTGTTTGTTCGTTTTCACATCACATCAATGTATGTATATATACTAATCTAACTATTTTTTGTAAGTCATTTAGACTATATTTAGAAAATTTAGAAACTGTAAGAGGATTAATATTAGAGAATGCAATAAGGTAAGCATAATCCAGAATTAATCAACCATTCATTGATCATTCTAAATCAATTAAATATGCTTTATTATCATTGACTAGTATATTTCCAGGATTAATATCTCCGTGGATAAAACCTTTAGGGAATTTTTCTATAAATTTGCTTAATTCATCAAATTCCTTCAAGAATTTTTCGGAAATATTTGATGTATTTCTATAGACATAAAGACCAAATTCAAACTTTGTATTTTTTTGAGGTTTTATTTCATGAAACTTTTTAATTTCATTAAGCACCTTAACACAATCAGATTCGTTCGTAAAATCAGGTTTTCAACCTTCAATCCATTCCTTTATAAGGGTTCCATCTTCACCAATAAATTTAACCATTTCTGGTTCATATTTCTTATATGCATAATTATTCTTTGATTTAACCATTCGTTTATCAGGTATTTTAACTTGATACTTTGTACCATCATTCAATTTAACTAAGTAATTTTTGTTGGAACTGCTTCCACCCTCTAAAATATTAATGCACTTGATATTATTCGTTTCTATATTTGTTTTATTTATAAATAATTGTTGAATTTTACTTTTCAATTTCATATCCTTTTTGAATAAATGTTCTGTTAATAGCAATTCTAATTCTTGTTACACATGGATAAGCAAATATTACACTAAATCCAAACGCAGATCAAACAACTATAGAGTTAGCTGTAGCAGAATATACAATCGGTCCATAACCCCATTGTGCATATGAACCTCACATTACAATTCCAGCTATAAAATGAGAAAGAAATGTTAGGATAAATGCAATAGTTATAAATAAAAATACCCATAATTTATTTTCGAATTTTAAAACTAAACCAGGAATTATCGCTAGTGCTAATATAGGAATTATATAATCCAATAAATATTCAAGAAAAATATTTTTTGCACCCTTAACATAAGTTATTCCATGAATGAAAAATGTTGGTGCTCATCAAGCTATTATAAAAATATAAATAAACATTGTTATACCTGAAATTTTCCACCCAAATACTAATGATATTATTGGTAGTAATATATAAATTAATTGAAATTTAATACCCGGCATTAATTCTGGTATCAATGAGTTTATCGATTTTGCTGCAATAAACATAGAAAGAATCAGTGCACATATAACCATTTCTTTTATTGAGAACTTAAATCCCAATCTTTTTTTATTTTCTTGTTCTTCTTTAATATTTTGTTGTGTTTTTTTCATATAAAAAATCTGCTTTCTGAGCAGATGAAAGTAAAGATAGCTTCCGACGCGAGTATTAACTCAACCGGTAATAAGAGTGCTTCTCAACCCCACTTAAGGAGTGCCCCTGCTCTTCTTTAATTATAACTTAAATAAATCCTCATAAGTTTAAAATATAAATTTTTTTCTATCTTATTAAAGATATTTTTAATGATAAATTGGATAGTTTAATTTCAAATAAAAAATAAAATAACCTTTAATTAAAGCAATGTTTTAATTAAAAAAGAACCTCCAAAGAAACAAAAGTATCTTTGAAAAAAGTTGAAAAATACATATTTTTTAACTAAAAAAGTAAACTTTTTTTAGTTTAAATAACTGTTTTTACCATAATAAAAAATAAATTAACAAAATGTTATTTTAATGTAAAATGTAATTAATCGGGAGAGAAAGAGGAATAAATGCCAACAGAGCAAAAAAAGAAAACTGCAAGCAGTTTCAATTTTACTATATCCAAAAAAGACCCACAAAAATGATCTGTCAAACGTACTAAAGTAGACGGTTATAAATATTTCAAAACAAAAAGCGAAGCATTTCAAGCTACTGAATCATTAATTAAAAAGACAAAAGGTGCAACAGGGAGAATTAAAATTTATGAAGATAAAAAATATACTTCTTCATGACTTGTTGAATCTGGAAAAGAAACAACTTTAACATCTGGTCAAAAAGATGCAGAAATATTAAAGTTATTTAAAAAAACAGAAAAGAAACCAACAACCACCAAGAGTAAAAAAACTACCTCAGTTAAAAAAACAACTACACAAAAAAGTAATGCAAAACAAACAACAAAGAAAAAAACAGAACCAAAAAGCACTACTAAAAAAACCGCTACTACTAAAAGCACAACAAAAAAAGCAACAGTTAAGAAAGTAGATTCTAAGAAAATTGATGATCCTGCTAAAAAAACTACCCCAGTTAAAAAAAGTGTTACGAAAAAAACCGAACCTACTCCAGTTAAAAAGACAACCACTAAAAAAACTGAAAAAGTTATTATTGAAAAATTACCAAATAGAAGAACTGTATTAAGTAATGACCCAAATAATAAACAATTAGAAAATACTTTAGTAAATATTAAAGTTATTGGAGTTGGTGGTGGTGGTAATAATGCAATGCAAGATGTATACGATAAAGGTATTTCTGGAGTTGATTTCATTTTAGCAAACACCGATGAACAAGACTTAATCAAAAATATGGAAGTTACACAAGTTATTAAATTAGGTAGATTTAATGATAGAGGACTAGGTGCTGGTGCGAACCCAAATGTTGGTAGAGATGTAACTCTCGAATCTGAAGATGTAATCAAGGAAGCACTTAAAGGTGCAGATATGGTTATTGTTGTAGCTGGAATGGGTGGTGGTACCGGTACAGGTGCATCACCAGTTATTGCTAAATTTGCAAGAGAATTAGGTGCGTTAACTTTAGGTGTTGTTACAACCCCATTCAAAACAGAAGGTGAATTGAAACAAAGAAATACTAAAGAAGGACTAAAAGAATTGAGACAAAATACCGATTCATTAATCACTATTTCTAATGAAAAATTAAATAAACAATTTGGTGGTAGAACATTACAAGATGCTTTTAAAGTTTCAAATACTATAATTCATCAAATAATAAAAATGTTAAGTGATTTAGTTAATAAAGTTTCATTAATTAATATTGACTTCGCTGATGTTACAAGAATAATTAAAGATCAAGGTACAGCTATTGCTGGTGTTGGTGTAATTCATGATGGAGAAAACAAAACAGTAAGGGCAGCTGCAGCTGCAGCAACGAACCCAATTTTGGAATCTTCATTAAGTAGTGCAAAATCTGCATTAGTTAGTGTTTCAGGTTCTTCATCCCTAACATTAGATGAAGTTAATGAAGCAATTAAAACTATTCAATATTTAAGTAATAAAAATACAGATATTATTTTTGGAGTAACAATAGATGAAAGTCTAGAAGATGATGTTATAGTTTCCGTATTAGCTACAGGAATTAATAAAATAGAAGATTTAAAAAATAAGTTTTCTGAGAAATGAGCTAAGAAAGTCGCTAAGAAGGTTAGAAAATTAAGTAAAGAAGTTGACTAATTGAACAAAATAATTTAGGTTTTACCTAAGTTTTTTTATATTAGTATAAGTAATCTATAGTGAAACGATATTTATATATTAAACACAAAGACATATATAGATAGAGAAAGAGTTAGGTGTATGTTCTAAAGATACAGGTGATATCTAANGTTATGTCTTAGTAAGTTTATTAGTATTAATATAAAAGAAAAAGAAAATAAGTAAGTTTATTAGTATTAATATAAAAGAAAAAGAAAATATAGTAAGTTAAAGGTAAAGGCCAAGAGAAAAGGGAAGACCATATCCATTAACGATAGTATAGGACTTATAAATGAATATATAAGTAAGTTATAAATAAAAACAAATAAAAAAATTAATACCCTAAAAGAAATAATTTAATCCTAAATAAAAAAAACAAAAACAAAGACCAAAGCCTTTGCCTTTAAGGGGCGCAGCCCCTTGAGGTAAAATGTGAAACATTTTGTTTTCAAAGAAAACGTCACCTCAAGGGAATTTTATGATAAAATTCCAGCTTTCCGGCCATTTTGGAGGCGCGACGCGTTTTCCATAATATAAGCATTATAACTCAAAAGTTCGGAAAGCACAATATTAGGAAGGAGTAAAATGAAGAAAAAGAACAAGGTGGTGCTCTCTATGGGTACTATCGCAGCTGTTGTAATTCCTACAACAATCGTAGCAGCTGGTATTGGTTCTAAGACAAATTCTATCAATAATATAAAAGAAAATTCTTTATATACAGGGTATAGTAAAAGTCTTAACTTGTTTAGTGGTACAGTGGGTGAAAACGCAAGACCATTACTTCAAGGTACGAACAAAAGCATCACCTCTGGCTTCAAAGGACAACTTTTTGAAGATTCTAGAGGGAATCTTTGAGCGCTATCAAATAAAAATCCATTACAAGTCTTAAGGCACGATGCACTCGAGTGGAAAGACGCTGAACATGGAAGTCAAGTTACAAACGGATCATACGGACAAATCTATGAAGATTCCAAAGGGGATCTTTGAGTTATCAGTAGTTCTGGAATTCAAGTTTTGAGAGTATCAGAAGGTAAAACTGAATGAGAAACACAATTTGAAGGTAATCAAATAACAAATGGTGAAGGTGGACAAATTTTAGAAGATTCTGAAGGGAATATGTGAGCAATTGCTAATTATCATTCTCTACAAGTATTGAGAAAAGGTAGCACCAGATGAATGGTAGCTGCAGATGGAAATGAATTATTAAATAATAATTTCCATTCTAAACTTTTTAAAGATTCTAAAGGGAATCTTTGAGCAATGTCTTTCAATCATCAACTGCAAGTATTACGTAAAAATAATACTAGATGAGAAAAAGCAGGTCGTTATGGAAGACATATCACCCCAGATAATACAACTGCTTCAGGTTTTAATGCAAATGGAAAAATATTCGAAGATTCTAAAGGGAATCTTTGAGTTGGTGGTTCAAACTATCCATTAGAAGTATTAAGAGCTGGTGAAGTAACTTGAGAAATTGTTGGAGGATCGAATCCTATAATAACAAATTCAGACGGTCTTCTTATTGACGAAGATTCTAAAGGGAATCTTTGAGCAGCAGGAAGTAATTCAAGACTATTAACACTCAAAAATGGTGAACAAATTTGAGCATATGCTGGACATGGAAGTGCAGTATATGGTGGAGAATCTGGAGAGATTGTTGAAGATGATTTTGGAAATCTTTGAATAATGGGTGGTTCTACCGCGCTACAAGTTCTAAGGCATGACAAAGAAAAATGAGAATATGCTGGGAACGGAAATAATATTGAAAATTTTAATGTTGGATGCATCTTTAAAGATTCAAAAGGAAATCTTTGAACTATGGGTAGAGATACAGCTCTACAAGTATTGAGAAAAGGTTCTGAAAAATGAGTTGATAGAGAAGCAGAGAAAAAAGTCGTTTCATTAGCTAATGAAGAGCAAAAAAATATTAAAAATAAATTATTCCCTGGTGGGATACAGGATGCTTCAAATAAAGCTAAATTTTCACGTAAAACTGCGGCAGAAATTAAAGCATTAGTTGAAAATGATCCCAAACAATTAAAAAATATATTAAATATTGATATATTAAATTTGGGTTCGCATACGAAAGTAAAAAGTATGGAAATACTAACTGAAGATGGAGGAATGAATTTCAAATTTGAAATATCTACAATTTCTGCATCTAACCCAATTCAATCGTTTGAAGCTAAGGTTACAACCTTAACTGAAAAACAAATTTTGGATTCTGCAAATAGTAAAATTCAAAACAAAGAACAATCATTTGTTGAATCTAAAATCAAAAATTTTGACACAACACAAGTTTCTAAAAATGCAAAAGCAACTAAAAAGAAGGCAGTTGATATTGTAAGGTCAATTAATGACGATATTTTTAAACTTAAACAAATTCTAGGTTTAGATGTAAACGACTTCATTAAAGGCACAACGTCTGCAATTAATAAAATCAAATTAACATCTAAAGATGGAGAAATTCAACTTTCAGTAACTGTTTATACACCTGGTGTAACACAACAGTATATTAATGTACCTGTTGCAGCAGCTATTGAAACAATGACTAATAAAGAAGTTGACGAATACAACAAAAAAACCAATTGAGGTGGAATTATTGGTGGTACTCTTGCCGGGCTTATTATACTTGGTGGAATATCAATAGTTCTATATAAAGTTGGTAAACAAATTCAAAAAAGAAGACGAGACAAATTTCAAAATAAATTGGACTCGAATATAAAAATAAAAAGATAAATCATAAAAGATAAATCAAAAAGGAAAAAATATGAAAAATTCAAGTAAAGATTACGAAAATACTTTAGTAAATATAAAAGTTATTGGAGTTGGTGGTGGTGGTAATAACGCTATTACTGATATCCGTAAAAGAGGAGTTGGTGGTGTTGAATTCATGATCGCCAATACAGATGAACAAGATTTAGCGAAAGTTCCAAAAGAAACTCAAAAAATCAAATTAGGAAAATTCAACGAAAGAGGTTTAGGAGCTGGTGCTAACCCAAACATTGGTAAAAAAGCAGCTTTAGAATCTGAAGATGACATTAAAGAAGCATTAGAAGGTACAGATATGGTTATCGTGGTTGCCGGAATGGGTGGTGGTACTGGTACAGGTGCTGCACCAGTTATTTCAAGAATCGCAAAAGAAATGAACATTCTAACACTTGGTCTTGTTACAACACCATTTGAAACAGAAGGTCAATTAAGAGCAGATAACGCTGAACGTGGTGTTAAAGATCTTAAAGAAAATGTTGATTCATTAATCACAATTTCAAACGAAAAATTAAACAGTGTATATGGTAAAAAATCACTTACAAACGCATTTAGTGTTTCAAACAACATTATGCACAGAACAGTTAAAATGATTGCTGACTCAATCAACAACGTTTCATTAATTAACATCGACTTTGCCGACGTTAAGAGAATCGTTAAAAACCAAGGTACAGCTATTGCCGGTACTGCAATTATTAGAGAAGGTGAAAACAGAGCCATGAGAGCTGCTGCTGCTGCCGTTACTGATCCAATTCTTGAATCAACAATCGACAACGCACAAGCTGCCATCGTTAGTGTTTCAGGTTCTTCATCAATTACATTAGAAGAAGTAAATGAAGCAGTTAAAACAATTCAATACCTTGCAGGTAAGAAAACAAACATTATCTTCGGTGTTACTATAAACGATGATCTTAAAGATGACGTTATGGTTTCAGTTATTGCTACAGGTATAACAAGATTAGAAAAAGTTCAAGGTTTCTCAGAAAAATGAGCTGAAAAAGTTATTAAGAGAGTTAAAAAAGAAGACAAGCCAAAAAAAGCTAAGAAGAAGAAATAATTATATTTCTTTAAAGAAAGGAATATATGGAAACTAATAATGAGACTCATGAATATGAAAACAACAATTCTGAGTTTGAAATTCAAGAAGAAATCTTCTTGTTTAGTAAGAGAGAAACCTTTGAAGAATTCGTAGGTGAAGAAACAAAGGAAAACAGCCATTTATTATTTGCAAAAAGAGTTCAATCTTTTGTAAATATTATTGATTGAAGAAAAATTACAGATGCAGTATTAAGTAAATTCGGAACATTGAAAGATTTATTACACAATGTAGAAGAAAATTCTATTACAACAATATTTGGAATTAATTTCTATCAATTACAAATACCAAAGAATACTTCCTTAAGTTTAAAAATGAAAATACTTAATAAGTCAATATTAAAAGCAGGTTTTTTCTTAGAGGTAGGTAATTTAAGTTATACTGATAAATCAATTATCGAACTCGGAGAAATACAATTAGAAAGTAAATTTGATCTAACTGAAAATGATGATTTAACTATACATAAACTAGAGAACTTTAATGTTACACAAGCAAGCATAAAAGCAAAATCCCTTAACAAGACCGCTGCGGCAATTGTTAGCTCAATAAAAGATGTTAACAGCTTAAACGAAATTCTAGGAGTAAATCTTATGAGTTGTATTGTCGGCGATGCTGAAATTGTAAATGTTAAAGCAACTAGTGAAAGTGGAAAAATCAAAATTAAAATAGTCATATTGCCTGAGGGCAAAGGTGATGAATACATGGATATAACTTTACCAATAATTAAAACTTGAAAAGATGAAAATATTTCTCACTCACAAAACCATCAATCACTTGCTGATATAGAACAAGTTGGAATTTGAAATAGTATCAAGAATATAGATACAACTGATGCTACAAAAGCTGCTAAAGGTCTCAATGAGAAAGCTAGCGACATCATCAGAAAAATACATAATACAGCAACGCTTAATGAAATTCTTAGAATTGATTTAAGCAAGAAAATTAGTGGTAGTACAATAATCACTGAAATTGATCCAAGTTGTGACACAAAAGGTAATATAGCTATTGATATTTCAATGAATACTTTGGGTGCCAAATACCCAGATAGAAGATTAACAATTTTTGTTAAGACTTGAACTGATAAACAAGTTAAAGAGATTGAAAAGGTTATTGAGAAGAGAGGTAGTGCTCAAAATTGACTAACTAAAACAATAATATTAAGGAAAAAACATAAGTTTAGTAAGAAAAAGCCAAAAGAATGAAAACGCGTTACTACTAAACAAAATGAAAGCGATGATTTTTCAAATAAACTTGGTGATTTTATTTCAAAGAAAGAAAACGAGAAATAAAATGCCAATATATAAAGAAATGAATAATAAAAAGAGAATGATCAAAATTAAAAATAAGAGACTTCTTTTATTAGGTCTTACATCTATAGCAACATTAACTACAGTATTTTCTGTATCTAATGTAACTAAAGTTGAAGATAAAACCATTAATAGTATGCATGCCAGTTATTCGCATTCAATTAATAGTATTTATCAAGATCAAAAGGTGATTCAAGCTGTTGATTATAAAAAGGATACTTCTACAAAGAAAACAATTCAAAAGAATCAACATCAAAGTAATCCCAATAAAAAACAAAATGCAAAATGGGCTATACCTGTTTTGATAACAATTGTCTTACTTTCTGTTTCTTGTCTGGGTTGATTATTGTTTACAACTAGTAACTCAAAAAATAAACCTAAGAAAAGAGAGAAGAAAATAAAAGGACAAAAAATAAAATAAACATTTAAATATATAAATATGAGTATTTGTATCAGACGTTGCGGCAGAATAGCGACCCTCACGCCTGTCGCAACGGTGAGCATTATAAATACAATTACTCAATTGAATTAATTTATTCATAACCCTCTAGAGTCAATACTTCTCCCGAAATTGTATAAAGACCAAGGGGTAATATAACATACTTTTTATAGAAATACTTTTTAAATACTTAAACACATACAAACTTAATGCTCGATAAAATTCTTGCTGAAACATTCATTTCATTCGATTTATTAGTTTATAACATATAATTTTGGCAAGATGTATGAGGGTGTGTTAATATGATATTTTATTAACAATTACCTGTTTGGAATCTCCTTTCATTCAGGTATAAAAATATAATTAAATTTGTGGCATTTGATATATCATTGGCATCTACAACTATGTTGTAGAGATGTATCAATATAATAATATAAATAAATTTAATGATGGTGATTAAATAATTTTATTCATCATTAAGCGCATATTCAACTTTTGTTGGGTGTGTGTTTTTTTATATCATTTTATATATTTCAAAGTTATGCATTAAAAAATACTGATGTTTTCAGTATTTTTCTGTTTCATTATCTATGAATATTAATTCTTAAGAATGAAATATATATCTTTTTTAGTTTGTTTCTCTATTTCAAATCCACATTTCTTTAAAAGCCCTTGTGAAGCTTCATTTCTTTTATCAACAACTGCTACAATACTCTTACCTTTATGTCACCTATAAGCAAAGTTTAAAGCTCTTGTTAAAGCCATAGTACCAATTCCCATTCCTCAATATTCTTTATTAAGAACATAACCCACTTCTACCGTTGTATCAGTTATATTCATAAAGGTTACTGTACCAATCATTTTTCCATAAGAAACAACTGCAAAAATTTGATCAGAGTTCTTTCTTAATATTTTATTTGATTCTTTGGCTTCTTCCTCAGTCTTATAAGGGCCTCATCTTAAAAATTGGGTTGTTTCTGCATCAGAACCATATTCAAACATATCGCTTCAGTCTTTTTTCTTAAGACGTCTCATTTTAAAATGTTGTGCCATTGCATATACTCCTTTATTTCTTGATTATTGCTTTAACTCTTTTGTGGAATGAAGGACGTTCCATAATAATGTAGGTATTTTCAACCGTTGTTGACTTTAATTTAATATCTAAACCTAATCTTATAACTTCTCATTCAATTGTTTTTGAAGGGTGAGGTTTTTTCAAAGTTATTATAGTTCCTAATTCGTAATCTTTTGGACTAATCATTTTTCTTTACCTCAAATGCCATAGTATATTCACCCTTAACATTATTTTTTACTTGGTTATAAACTTGTTGCACAGTACCTGCATAAGTTTTTTCATGCATTTTAGTTAATTCTTTTGCTAAGAAAACCTTAGTTTCAGAGCCATGAACTTCTTCAATATCTAAAAGTGTTGATTCTAATTTATAAGGTGATACATAAGTAATATATGTTCCTTCTTGTAATGCTTTTAATTCATTTTTTCTCTTGCCTGTCTTGGGATTTAAAAATCCTATAAATGAATACTTAGGTGAAAGACCTGAAATTGCAGCAACAGTAGTTTGTGCTGACGGACCAGGGATAACTTCAATTTTAATTTCTGAAGCTCTTGCTTGTCTTATGACTTCAAAACCAGGATCTGCAATAACTGGCATTCCAGCATCTGAAACAACTGCAATATTATTTCCTTGTTCTACTAATTCAATAATACCTTTTGCTGAATTCTTCTCATTTTTATCATGATAAGCAATTAGTTTTTTACCCATGATTTCATAGTGAGAAAGTAATTTTCTGGTTTGTCTTGTATCCTCACAAGCTATAATATCAACCATTTTTAAAGTATTAATTGCTCTAATGGTGATATCTTCAAGGTTCCCTATTGGTGTGCCCACAATATAAATTTTTGCTTCTTGCATTATGCCTCCATTATTCTAAGTATTAATTTCTCTTTTGCTAAATCAAAGTTACCATTATAACTTATGGTTCTTTTAAACTCTCGTAATGCCTCAATGACAATTGAATAATCAAAATTTGACTCTGCATATTTATTAATTATTTTATCTCTAGAAATACAATATATTTCTTGACCAAGTTTCGCTCTTCAAATATCATTTAAAAATATATTCATGATTTCAAACATTAACTTATAATCAGAACGTTTTTTAATAATATTTTCAAACATAATTGGAGCTTCATTTTTATTTAATAGAAGTTCTTCCATAAAAAGTGTTATTTCTTTGAAATTAGTAATAAAATCACCTTCATAAGCTTCATAAGCATCTTCTGCATTTATATAGATATTTGCAAGTACTTTACTGTATTTAGTTAGTACACCCTTTTCAACTATTTGTTCTGAAAGAATTTCGATATTCTTTGGTCTTAATTCAATTGTTTGTGATCTTGATTTAATTGTAGTTAGTACACTATTTAAATCATTAGTAGTCATTATTATGAATGTATTTGGTTGTGGTTCTTCAATGAATTTCAATAATGAATTTATTGACTGTTTATTTGCATTCTCCACATTTTTAATATAAAGAATCTTTTTACCGGCAGATTCAATAGCTGTTTGAACCAAGTGTTCTGTTGCTTTAATAATAAAATCTTTCTTAATCATGCCTTTTGTTCCATCAACTATTTCTATATCTGCATATTTATCTTCAACAATTCTTTTACAAGGTGAACACTCTCCACATGCCACAACACCTCTTTGTGCACAAACAATTGCTCTTAATAAAAGATTTGCTACGGGTGATGTATCAACTCTTTGTTCTGCGGAAATTAAGTATGCATGTGACAATTTATTTGATCTCTTTGCATTTCTAATTGTAGAATATGCTATCGGATTTGTTTTTCTTACTTGGTTTTTCATAAACATATATAAATTATATTGAAAAATAGTAATTATGATTTTAATTAATCGAATTCTTTATTCAAAAAATGATAACTAAAATAAAAAAATGAAGTGACCTCCATTTTAATTATCATTATTTTAAAGTATCTTCAAATGTTTTCAAACTAATAGAATTGGCTATAACTTTATATATAGAATTTAATTGTTTATCTAATTTCCCTGGATAAACTTTATTTAAGTTTGTGATGGTATCCATTTTGGTGTGTCAAATATAACCATTACCTTCTTCCATATATCTTGGATAGCCACCTTCATTTACTCCGGGTGTATTGTATGGACCTCCAACAACACCGATTTCTATCTGTTTTTTAGTGGCAAATAATTGAATATGATTTCGATCGAATTGTTTTATTAATTCCATTTTATATTTTTTCAATATTGCACTAAAGGCTCTTCTATCTGGTCTTGTTTTGCTTGATTTTTCATAGTGTTTTTCAGCAGCCAAGAAATCTTTTTCAATATTAGGTGCAAATTTTATTTTCGTCTTGTTTTGTTTATATACATTATATAAATCTCACATAGAATATTCATCTATGTGTGTTTTAGGAAATCAAAATACTTTACCATCTGATTGAGCATACCCATCTTTCGTTCCAGATTTTGAAACTAATGAATAATTTGTAGATTCCATCCCAACAATTGGAATCCCAATTTGATTAAAAGGAGATTCATCAGATATATCTGCTGGCATATCTCCCATTTTGAATTTATGAATGCCTTGAGTTCCTTCTGGGTATTCTGGCATAATCCCAAGATTCATTGCTGTATTTTTATCTCAAAATACTTTAAAGAAATCTTCTTCACCATTTCTTCCTTTAGAATCAAATGGAGCTTGCTTATCATCAAAACCATGACCCATATATGTAAATTGACCACCTGCTGGAGAATCTAAATTTAAATAAAATTTAACAGGACCACCATACAAGTTTTTAGTTTGTTGAGTAACTTTATGTTTCATTATATCTTCAACATATTTTAATGAACCAACAGTCCCCTCTTCTTCTCAATCTCAAAATGCTATTCTTATTGCAAAATTCTGCGGATTATTTATAAAATAATTCGCCAATGCCAATACATCAGCATCACCCGATCTATTATCATTTGCAGCATCATAATATGCTTCTGTATCCTTATAACCAGCATGTCTTGCCATGATATCATAATGAGCACCAATCATAATTACTTTATCACTATTTTTAGATTTATTTTTAGCTGGTATATCCAATATGACATTTCTTCCTTTATCACTTTGTATTCTTCCATCAGCTAATTTGATAGGTAATGATTTATCCACATTAAATTCATGAAAATAAACTTGAGGACTTGAACCAGGTTTTGGAGCAGAATCATATCCTTTTGCAATTGTTCCCCCATTTCTTGAAGATATAGTTTTACTTTTAATAACATTTTTATTGTAACTTTGCAAAGTTTTAACTAATTTATCACCAAATATTTTTTGGTCTTCTGTACCTGCTATATTAGAAAGTTTTCAATCTCTTAACATAACTAGATTATTGTAACTTTCTGAATTTTTCATTTTATTTTCTTTGTTATTTGCACCACAAGAAATAACACTAACAACTGGGATAGATAAAACTGCTAAACTTGTTAATCCACCTCACATAATTTTTCTTTTTACTTGCATCGAACCTCCCTTGATAAATCTTTTAAGATTCAATAGAATTATACAACTTGTATATATAAGAATGAAAATTTATAGTAATAGCAAATAAAAAATCGCCCATGCGATTAATTATATTAATGAAGCTATTATATTTAATACATCTTCAAAAACTTTTTCGATTGATTGAGTAGCATCAATAATTCTAAATCTTTCAGGATTATTAGCTATAACTTTTTTATAACCTTTATAAACTTTTTGGTGAAATTCATCACCTGCAAGTTCCAATCTATCCTTAGGAGCTCTATTTGCAGCTCTTGCCATTGCTTTCTCGGGAGTAATATCAAAGAAAATTGTTACATCTGGTCATGTATTGTCTGTCGCTAAATTATTTAATTCAGTTACAAACTCAATCCCAAGTCCTCTTCCTTCTCCTTGATATGCTAATGAAGAATCAATATATCTATCACAAAGAACTAATTTATTTTCTTTAAGTGCTGGTCAAATAGTTTGTTCTAAATGAAGTCTTCTTGCTGCAGCATATAATAAAGCTTCCGATTTATCACCAATAATATTTTCTTTATCTAAAATAATGTTTCTTACTTTTTCTGCAGAAGCATTTTGTGAACCACCTGGCTCTCTAGTAAAAATAAAGTTTAAATCATTTCTATTTTTTTGTAAATATTTAACTAAGCTATTTAAAGCTGTTGTTTTTCCTGATCCATCTGGTCCTTCAAATGTTATAAATAATGGTTTATCCATTAGAATGGCATCCCCATACCTGCTTGTTGAGGAGAAATTGCCGCTTGTTCTTCGTCAATTTTGGCATTAGCTGCGTTCATAGCAATAATTACCATATCTTCTAATGTCTCAACGTCATCTTCATCAACAAGTGCTTCATTAATTTTTACAGATTTAATAGTTCTATCCCCCATAATAACTATTGAAATCCCTTGTTTTTCAATTAAGAATTCTTTTTTATTAAGTTCTGCTTGTTTTGCTTCCATTTCTGCTTGCATTTTTTTTGCTTGTTGCATCATTGCATTTATATTCATAATTTTCTCCTTTATATTAAGATGAGAATAGTTCTCCAAAGAGATCTTCCCCTAATTTGTGTGCTTTTGTTTTTTCTTGTTCCCCTAATGAAGGAACCATAATTTTTTGTGGTTGTGGCAGTGAATTTGATTTTGCTAGCACTGTATATCTTTCTTTTACATCTATAAATTGATCTCTTGTAATTGCAAAAACATTTTTTGTTTCTCCAAATACATGTTTAACTAATTCTACAAATCTTCTTTTGAATTTAACTTCATTAATTCTTGTACAAATACTTGCATCCTTTGATGACACAAGAATAAAATCTTTACCCGAAGAAATTAACCTTGCAGAATCTAATAATGATGCATATTCACTATATCTTGAGTTTGCAGCATAAGAAATTATTGAAGTTCATGATTTCTTAATATGTGCCTGAACCGCCTTATCTGATTGAACTAATAAGTTAATAATATCTGATACAGAATTAGTTACTTGTGTTGGTTCTTGAACTTGTGTTGTTGAATCAGTAGTAAATAAAGATAATAAATCAGATGGTTCGCTTGTATCATTTGCCATTGGTGTATCAATGGTTTTTGTTTCTTTGTTATTAGTATTAATTTGAATCTCTTGAGTAGTTGTGATATCTTTCTCAATTTCTTCTGCATGACTAGTTTTTTCTAAGTCAACTGATATAACTTGTGTTGAAGATTCTATTTCTTCCATATCAATTATTGCTTCATCTGTTGGTGCTTTTTCCTGTAATTCTTGCGGACTGAATAAATCCGTTAATGAATCTGAAGATTCTTCTGGAACATTTGGTATTTCACCAGTCTTCTCAAATTGAATATTTTCATTTGGTGCAATAGCCATTTCAATTTTTGGTTCAGAATTTTTCTCAACTGGTTTAGGCTTATTAATAATAGGACTTTCATTAATAAAAGGAACATATTTTGGTTGTGTCGGATCATTTAAAATTTCTTTTTTAGGTTGTGAAAGTTGTTCTAGTAATGATTCGCCTTCTTCCTCATTTGATAATTGTTGTTCTTCAACTAAAACCTCTTCAACATTTTCTTCTTTTTGAATTTCATTTAATGAACTTGATTCTGAATGCCCATTAATAATAGGTGCTTGTAATTCAGGTGTTGGTTCTGGCATTGCTATTTCTTCTACTTTTTCTTCAACAACTGGTGTTTTTGTTTCATGAATTGCTGTAAATGCAGGTTCCTTATTTTCCAATACAGGAGATTTTTTCGGCATGACCGCAACACTCTCGGCTGTTTTTGTTAATTTAAGCATTGCTAATTCAAATACTTGTCTTGGATATTCTGTACGTGATAATTGAGTAATTAATTCAACCAGTATGTCTAACATGTTATATGCTGAATCAATTGTAATTGATAATTCTTTAACTTGTTCTTCATCAAGAATTTCCAATAATTTGATTTGCCCTGTTTTATTAAAAATAATGAAATCTTTAATAATATCTATAAGTGACATTGAAAGTCTAGTAAGGTTAATTCCACCATCTATAAATTTATTAATTAATGATAATAATCCATCTACATTTTTATTTGCAGCAAAATTAATAATATCCATTTGTGATTCTAAAGAAACAATACCAAATACTTGTGAAATTGCCTCAAAAGAAATTCCTCCATTAGTATATGAAGATGCTTGATCTGCAATTGACAATGCATCACGTAATCCACCATTAGCTAATTTCGCAATTAACTTAATAGAAGAATTATCGTATTTTAACCCTTCTTTATCTAACACTTCAATTAAATGAGATACTAATATTGAATCTTCAACACGTCTAAAGTTAAATCTTTGTGTTCTTGATAATATTGTTACAGGAATTTTGTGTGGTTCCGTTGTAGCTAAGATAAATATCGCATGTTTTGGAGGCTCTTCTAATGTTTTAAGCAATGCATTAAAAGCTCCTTTTGATAGCATGTGAACCTCATCAATAATATAAATTTTATATTTTGCATTTGATGGTGAATATTTAACATTATCTCTTAATTCTCTAATTTCAGCGACACCATTATTTGAAGCGGCATCAATTTCAATAATATCCATCGATGAACCTTTTTTTGCTTCCAAACATAATCCACATTTTAAACATGGCTTTAAATCTTCAGAAAGATTTCTACAGTTTAAAACATTCGCAAACACTTTTGCGGCTGATGTTTTACCAGTACCTCTAGGTCCCGAGAATAAATAAGCGTGTGATACTTTTTCAGATTTAATGATGTTTTTTAATGTTGTTGTAATATGGTCTTGACCTTTAATTTCATCAAAATTAGTTGGTCTATGTGTTCTATATAGTGCTTTATAACTCATATAAAAATCATATCATGGAGAACTGATAAATCTATGAGAAAAATAAAAAAATTACGCGTATTACATACAGTAGTTTTTTCTTCATTTTTCCATAAAGAGCACTATTTCCTTGTTATAATGTAAACATTAAATACATAAAGGAGAAATACATGGCAAAATTTTCACTAAGAAGAATAATAACAATGATTATTATTATAGTGGCAGCATTACTAGGGATTATTTTAGGTGCAATGGCATTAACAAATGGAATCAATGGTGATACAGTAGTTAGAGCTTTTAATAAAAATGCATTAGACTTATTACCAAACAATCAATACAAAGCAGCATGATTTATAGCTTATTATGGAGGTTATGCAGCACTTGTTATTGGTGCCATTGCCGGCTTACTTTTCATTATAGGATTGATACTAACATTCGCTAAAGGAAAATCATTTGGTTGAATTATGTTTGTATTAGGTATTGTACTTCTACTTATTGCATTAGTTGTAGGTGTTCTGGCACACGAAGCATCTAATGAAATAACAGATCTTGCGTGAGTAACTAAACACCCACCATATGCACCAGAAGGTAAATAGCCAATAAAAAAACAAGTTTACTTGTTTTTTTATTATAACTTTGAAACAAACTCTTCTATTTCTTTAATTTCATTCGAATTAAGATAAGAAGAGTTTTTTGCTTCTTTTAATATTTCATTAAGAGTTACTAATGATACATATTTTATGGACTTAAAGTTAGTTTTTAATTTTGATAATTCATATGAAAAAATTGATGCAACACCAAGCACATTGAAACCTTGATCTTTGAGTGAATTTATTGCTGCTAGTGAAGAACCACCAGTAGAAAATAGATCTTCTATAACAACAATTTTGTCATCCTCTCTTACCAATCCTTCAATTTGATTTTGTTTACCATGTGCTTTTGCGCTACTTCTCACATATCCCATTGGTAAATTCATAATTTCCGAAAGAAATGCAGCATGTGGAATACCAGCTGTAGCTGTACCCATAAGTAACGAAACTTCAGGAAAAGTATCTTGGATTAATTTAGCAAATTGCGTTTCAATTTCTTTTCTAGCTTTTGGATGAGACATTATTAATCTGTTGTCAGTATAAATTGGAGATTTAATTCCGCTTGCTCATGTAAATTTATTTTTTGTATTTAATTGAATAGCTTTTATATCCAACAAATGTTTTGCAACTTTATTCATTTTCTTCCTCCGCTTTCTTAACTTGTAGTTCAATTTCTTCATATATTTTCAATGGTCTTTCTGATTGAGTTATAGTTCTTCCAACTACAATGAAATCTGAACCATTTTTAATAGCTTCATAAGGTGTTAAAACTCTTTTTTGATCTTGATTTTCATCACTTGTTAATCTAATTCCTGGAGTTATAGAAAACATCCCATGTTTCTTCACCATTGGTGATTCTTGAGCACTTGAAACTGCTCCTCAAATTCCTGATTTTTTAGCTAAAGCAAGTAATGTGTCAACTTCTGATTTTATAGAAACATTGATATTTATAGATTCTATTTCTTCTTGACTCATGGATGTTAGAATAGTTACAGCTAATAATTTTGATTTAGTTCCTTCAATGGCACTTTGCATTGCTTCCATTGCTTTAGTTCCATTTAATGCATGGATCGTTATGAAGTCTGGTTCATATGCAACAATTGATTTAATAGCATTTTTAGCGGTATTAGGTATATCATGAACTTTTAAATCAATAAAGATATTATGGCCTTGTTTCTTTAGTTCTTCAATAAAACCAAAACCTTCTTTATAAAGTAATTGCATCCCTAATTTGAGGAATAATTTTTTGTTATTTAATTTATTAACCAATGAATAAACTTCTTCTTTTGAATTAAAATCACACGCAATAATAATTTTTGAATTATATTTCATATTAATGTGAGTTTTGCCCTTGAGGTAATACTTGAGTTGGTTTGAATTTGTGTGATCTACCAATTATTTCATTAATATCTTTTACTCCTAATTCTTTTAATATTTGTTCAACCTCTTGATTAATTTTTGTGAAAAATTCCACATCAGTATGTGAACCCGTAACAACTTGACAAACTGAAGCTCCTGCTGACATCATATCAATAACATCTTGACCTTTCATAATTCCTCCAACACCAACTATAGGAATGTTAACAACCTTAAAAATCTGGTGAACAGCTCTTGCTGCTACTGGAAAAATTCCAGGTCCTGAATAACCACCATAACCACGTGCTACAACTGGTTTTCCTGTTTTAGAATCAACCATAAAGCCTAATAATGTATTTATTGCAATAATTGCATCTGCTCCACCCTTCTCTGCTGCAATTGCAATATCTGCAATATTTGTAACATTTGGTGTTAATTTAACATATATAGGTTTTTTAGAAACCTTCTTACATCTTCTAACTACCTCTTCAACAACTTCTATATCTGTACCAAAAGTAATTCCGCCTTTATCTACATTTGGACAAGATAAATTAATCTCAACAGCAACAACATCTTGTTCCGAAAGAATCCTAACATTTTCTGCAAATTCATCAATTGTGTCTCCTGATGCTGATGCAATTAATGGTTGCTCTATAATTTTGTTATATTCTGCAATCTTCTTAATCACACCTTCAATTGGTGGATTTTGTAAACCAATTGAATTCATTATTTGCGAACCCTTAGAATACATTAAATTAGATCTCTTTTCTGGTGTAATTTTTGATTTAATTGTTGATGTTTTTAAGGTTACTGCTGGCAATCCTTGAAAGTCCATTGCTTTTGCAAAAGCGGTTCATTGATATTCTCCATATTCAAATGATCCTGACCCATTATAAACAGGTTTATTAAATTCTAATCCCGGCATTTTAATTTTCATTTTCATAATATTCTCCTTATTATTTTTTTATTTTAATTCTATATATTTGCCATTTAATATAATCGAATCAACTTTACCAATTAATTTTGTATTTAGAAAAGGTGTGTTTTTTGATTTTGACTTAATATCTTTTGATTTAAATACTCATTTTTTATTAACATCTAATATTGTTAAATTCGCTATACTCCCTTCTTCTATTTCCATATTGATACCCATTAATTTCCCTGGATTTATGGACATAGCATCTATTATTGTTTTCAATGGAATTTTGTGTTGTTTAGCAATTGTATTCACCACTGCAAAGGAACTTTCCAGACCAATTATTCCGTTGGCTGAATTTTGAAAACCACCAGATTTTTCTTCAACAGAATGTGGAGCATGATCTGTTGCAATTATCGTAATAACCCCATCTTTTAAAGCTTTTATTAAAGCTTGTCTTGTTTGCGGTGTTGGTAATGGTGGATTCATTTTAAATTTTCCATCATTAATAATCATTTCATTATCAAGTGATATGTGGTGCGGAGTAAGTTCAGCGGTAATATTCATACCACCAACTTTAGCTTTTTCAATTGCTTTTATAGACTTTTCAGTTGAAATATGTTGCATATGTATATTTGCATTTATTCTCTCATTTAACCTTATGTCTCTTTCAACCATATTGGACTCGTATTCTTCATTAAATGCTTCAATGTTTTCTTTATTAGATAAAGAACAATGATACATTTTACCTTTAATATTTTCATCTTCTTCATGAAGTATTAATGTAGAATTCGTTGATTTAGCTAACTTTATTGCCTCCAACATTGTTTTTTCTTTTCTTATTGGAAATCCATCATCTGTAAACAACCTCGTGGATTCTGACATTTTATCAATATCTATAACTTTGTCATCTTTTGTAATTCTTGCAGCCTGAATTATATTGACATGTTTTTTATCAAGTAATTTTTGTATCTCTTTTAATGTTTTGAGGTTATCTGGTTTTGGGTTTGTATTTGATTGCGCTATCGCATGTGTAAATCCACCATATAACATCGCATTTTCTATATGCTCCAAATCCTCTTTATATTCAAATCCAGGAACCCTTGTATGCACATGAACATCTACAAAACCGGGTGAAACAGTTTTGTTTTTTAAATCTTTTGTTTCTTTTACATCCTCTAAACCATCAAACACTATTCTTTTATTTACAACAGCAAAATCTTTTTTAATCAGTTCTCCCTTGTAATAAATAATTCCGTTTATATATTTCATTGCTACTCCTTAAATCTATAAAAAAATAAGGGAATATATCCCTTATTTCTTAAATGTAAATAAAAGCTAAAAATTGTGGCTGATATTGCATCAGTTCAATTCTTCCATTTGTATCTACATGTATATTTTTCATTAATATAATATTACATAAAAATAGAATGTTGGTTTGATAATAAATCATAACATTAAGAATTAATCGAATAATAATCACTATTTATCATATTATATAAAAATAAAAAAACTCTTCTTTTAAGAGTTTTAATTAATATTTAATATATTTTTCAATTTCTCATTGGTGAACAACTTTATTGAATTCTTTCCATTCATTAATTTTGTATTTATAGTAATGCTCAAATTGACATTCACCCATAATTTCTTTTAAGAAATCTGATTCCTTAAATATTTCAAGTGCTTCCCCTAATGAAGAAGGTATGTGATCAATATTCATTTCTTTTAATTCCTCAGAAGAGAGTTTATAAAGATTTTTATAAATGGGTTTTAAAGGCGTTTCTTTCTTTTCAATACCTTCAATACCCGCTGAAAATAATGCAGCAAGCATTATATAAGGGTTTGAAGTAGCATCAACACTCCTTACCTCTACACGTGTTCCTGCACCACGGGATGCTGGAACTCTAATCATTGCTGTTCTATTAGAATCTGATCAAGCAATACAATTAGGAGCTTCAAACCCAGGTATCAACCTTTTATATGAATTAACCGAAGCATTTGTGATTGCACTCATTTCCTTAGTTCTTTTAATAATACCTGCAATAAAATGCATCATTTCTTTAGATAATTCATTATTTTCATTGCAAAACATATTTTTGTTATCCTTGAATATAGAAATGTTTGAATGTAACCCAGAACCACTTTTACCTTCAAATGGTTTAGGCATAAATGTAGCAATTAAACCATATTGGTCCGCAATTGTTTTTACTATTCATTTAAATGTAATCATTCTATCAGCTGTTTTCAATGCTGTATCATATTTAAAGTTAATTTCATGTTGTCCTGGTGCAACTTCTTTGTGGAAAGCCTCAATATCAAAATCATGTTTCATTAGTTGAGCCGCTATCTCTCTCTTTAAATCAGAAACGGTATCTCCTGGGGTTGTCCCAAAATAATCAGCATTATCAACTGGAATAAGTTGGCCTTCTTCATCTTTTTCTAACAAAAAGAATTCCGCTTCTAGTCCCGCATATAACTTATAGTTTAATTTGTTAGCCTTTTGCTCCACTCTTCTTAATGTTTGTCTTGAACCACCTTCAAATATTGTTCCATCTTTATTAAGAACATCACATATAAATCTTGCCACTCTATAAGGAGTATTAATAAAATCTAATACTAAAAAAGTATCAATATCCGGTTTTAAGTATAAATCTGAGTTATCTATTTTTGTATATCCTTTAATAGATGAACCATCAATCATAGTTTCAGAATTAAGCATTACTTCAATATGGTTAGTTGGTATTTCAACACTGTGTAGTTCACCATGTATATTGATAAATTGTAATTGTATAAATTGTATTTCCTTTTGCTTAATAATATCAAGAATTTCTTTTTTATTCATGTGTCTCCTTGGTAACTGATAGAATCATTTTTCTAACTTCCACACCATTTCTTACTTGATCTCATATACGACATCTTTGATCTTTTAAAACATCATCAGTAAGTTCAACTCCTCTATTGAAAGGACCTGGGTGCATAATAATTGCATCTTTTTTCATACGTTTTAATCTCTTTAAGTTTAAACCATATTTATTATTATAGTCCTCATCGTTGTATTCTGTATCTAAACGTTCTCTTTGAATTCTTAATAGCATTACCACATCATACTGATCTAACTTAGAATCGAATTCATCAATTCATCCTGAATCATCAATTTTAAACTCCATAGGTCCTGTAATATCTACTTGTGAACCTACCTTTCTTCAAGTATCGATATTGGTTTTAGCAACACGAGAGTGTTTAATATCTCCAATAATTAAAATCTTTTGATTTTCAATCATTCCTTTTTCTTTATATATAGTATACATATCCAATAAAGCTTGTGAAGGGTGTGAACTTGCCCCATCACCTGCATTAATAATTGGTATATTTATTCCCTCTAGTTGGTTTCAATACTCCTTAATTGAACTTCTGATTACAATACCATCTACTCCAAAAGCTTCAAATGTCTTAACTGTGTCATAAAAAGACTCACCTTTGCTTAATGAGGAAGCACTAGTATTTAAATCTAGCACCTTTCCTCCCAAGTCCTGAACGGCCTTGTTAAACGAATAGTGAGTCCTTGTTGAATTTTCGAAAAATAGCATCGCATATGTTTTGTCTTCTAGAGAACAAAAGTCGCTCTCACTAGTTCGTTTAAAGAAATCAGTGAGATTATCTCTTGTTCATGTTTTTGATGTTAAAAATTTCATTATGATTATTCTATTACTTTTTCTATAGGTTTTTTCCAACAAAAAAGTTAAAAAAAACTCACATAGAAAAAAGGTATAAAAAAACCACCACACACAGCACTTCTCGATGCGGCTGCTCCATTCCTGGCCTGACCGGGTTACAAGGTTTCCGTTGTGATGGCTATTAAATTATATAATATTTGATTACTTTTTAGTATTAAATTTAGTTTTTAACAATTTATAATATTCATCATATAACGATCCTGAGAATGAATAATTATATGTACCTGTAGTTACAGAACTTCAATTAGATTCTTTCTTGTTTGAGGAACGTTTATCATAATATCTTTTCATAACTTCATCATATCTATCAACTTCTTTACGCATTTTTTCATCATCATATTTTTCAAAAAATACTGCATCTAATTTTGGTTTTACCTCTTCTTGTTTTTCAATGTGTCCAACAGTTAAACCAATAATTGGAAATACATTGCTTGGTAAATTTAAATCATTTATTAATTTATCCGCAACTGGTCTCATCCCACCAATATAACATGTACCCATTTCTAATGTGAGAGCAGCATCTACTACTGATTGTGCTTTGATTGTAGCATCTATTGTGCCAATATTTAATAACTCACTAAAATTACGATTATCCAATTCTCAATCTTTAATGCCTTGTTTTTCATATGCATATTTTAATCTATTCATATCTCCAACAAAAAGAATGAATAAAGATGCTTTTTTAATATGTTCTTGATTTCAATTGTATTTAGATAATTTTGCAATCATCTCTTTATCTTGAATAAAAATAGCTGATGCTCCTTGGCCATTTATTGAAGTTGCACCTGCATTAACAACGTTTTTTAATATTTCAATATTTTCTTTTGAAATTGGTTTTTTAATATCCAAAGCTCGTTCCGATCTTCTATTTAATTGTTTTTGTGTAAATTCCATTTTTCCTCTTTTTCTATATTAATTATTTCAATGATATTTAAATATAGCTAACAACTTTATTTAAATGAAAACTTTATAATTAAATTATACATACACAACAGAATAATAGTAGGAGATAAAATGAAACAATATTTAACTTTGATGGAAGAGGTCTTAAAATCAGGTTCTAAAAAAGGTGATAGAACTGGAACAGGTACAATCTCTAAATTTGGAACACAAAGGAGATATGATCTAACTGAAGGTTTTCCACTTCTAACAACTAAAAAAGTATTTTGAAAAGCAGTTGTTCATGAATTATTATGATTTATCAATGGAGATACAAATATTAAATATTTAGTTGATAATGGAGTTAGAATTTGAAACGAATGACCTTATGAAAGTTTTAAAAAGAATCCAGAATATAAAAATGAAACACAAGCAGAATTTATAGAAAAGATTAAATCAGATGAAAAATTTGCCAAAAAATTCGGAGAATTAGGGCCAGTTTATGGAAAGCAATGAAGAAATTTTGAAGGTGTTGATCAATTAAAGAATGTAATTGAACAAATCAAAACAAACCCAAATAGTAGAAGATTAATTGTTTCTTCATGAAATCCACCATATATTGAAAGTATGGCTTTACCACCTTGTCATACCTTCTTCCAATTTTTTGTCAATAATGGAGAACTTTCATTACAACTTTATCAAAGATCGGCTGATGTATTTTTGGGTGTTCCATTTAATATTGCATCATACTCATTATTATTAATGATGGTTGCTCAAGTAACAGGATTAAAAGCAAAAGAATTCATACACACAACAGGTGATACACATATTTATTCAAACCACATCAATCAAGTTAATGAACAACTTTCAAGAAAGCCAAAAACATTACCAAGAGTTGAATTGAATAAAGATATAAAATCATTATTTGATTTTACATTTAACGATATCGAATTACACAATTATGATCCACACCCTTTAATTAAGGGTAAAGTTGCAGTATAAAATAGCATATGCTATTTTTTTAATAAAAAAACTTACCTTAGTAAGTTTTAAAATAGTGTTAATTGGTCAGTTTCTTCCATACCTTTAAATACACCTAGTTTATCTAATTTTTCTTTTGATGTTTTGTTTAATGAAGAACGTTTCATAACATCTTCAACAGATGTAAATCCTCTTTCTTTTCTTGCTTTTACAATACTTACTGCAACAGCATCTCCAAGTCCATCAATGGTTGAGAATGGAGGGATTAATGTTCTTCCGTTATCGTGTATCTTTCATTCATTAGCAAGCGAGTTGTTGATATCAATATTCGAAACATTAAATCCACGTGCATATAATTCTTCTGAAAGTTCTAAGATAGGAATTAAGTTTTCTTCTTTATTACTCAACCCTTCATCACCACGTTTATATCTTCTAGCTTTGAAGTCAATAAGAACTTCTTTAATTTTTTCTTTACCTTCCATTAATGTTTCAACATCAGAAACATCTGCTCTAGTTGTAAAGTAAGTTGCATAGTAAGCTAATGGGTGATAAAGTTTAAATCATGCAATTCTTCATGCCATTTTAACATAGGCTGTAGCATGTGCTTTAGGGAACATATACTTAATTTTTTTACATGATTCAATATATCACTCTTCAACGCCTGCAGCTTTCATTTTCTCTTCCTGTTCAGGTGTCACTGATTTACCTTTACGCACTTGTTCCATAATAACAAATGATTCTTTTGAATCCATACCTTTATTAATAAGATATGTCATAATATCGTCACGACAAGAAATAAGATCACCAATTTTTTTATTGTAATCACGAATTAAATCGGCACCATTATTTGTTCAAACATCCGTACCATGTGATAGACCAGAAATAGATACTAAGTCAGCAAATGTATCAACCTTAACTGATTTAAGCATTCCACGTACAAATTTTGTTCCAAATTCAGGAATACCCATAGCTCCAGTTGTTTCACCAGAAATATCTTGCGGCTCAATTCCCAATGCTTTTGGTGAAGAGAATAATGAAATAATTTTTTCATCACAGTTAGGTATTTCCGTTGCAACAACGCCTGTTAATCTTTCCAACATTTTAATTGCGGTGGGATCATCATGTCCAAGTAAGTCTAATTTAAGAACATTATCATGGATAGCGTGGAAGTCGAAATGGGTTGTTTTTCAAGCCGCATCAATATCATTCGCAGGGAAGTTTATTGCCGAGAAATCCTCAACATCAAATTCTCCAGGAATTATAATAATACCTCCGGGGTGTTGACCGGTTGTACGTTTTGTACCTTTAACATTTTTAGCCATGAATTCTGTGAATGCTCTAGAAATGGTTTTACCGTTTTCTTCTGCTCAAGCACGCACATAACCAAAGGCCGTCTTTTCAGCAACGGTAGAAATAGTCCCCGCACGGAAAGCATGTTTTTCACCAAATATTCTTTTAACTTCTTGGTGAATGATTGGTTGATAATCACCTGAGAAGTTAAGGTCGATATCAGGAACTTTATCAGCTTCAAAACCAAGGAATGTTTCGAATGGAATATCATGCCCTTCTTTATAAAGTATTTTTTCACATTTTGGACAATATTTATCTGGTAAGTCATATCCACACTTAAATTCTCCACCACCATGGAATTCAGAATATTTACAATTTTTACATACATAGTGTGCTGGTAATGGGTTTACTTCTGTAATACCTGAGAATGTGGCAACGATAGATGAACCAACAGATCCACGAGAACCAACTAAATAACCATCTTCTAGAGATTTAGCAACTAATTTATGTGAAATATAATAGATAATACCAAAACCATATTTAATAATATTACCAAGTTCTCTTTCAATTCTATTTGAAACAATTTCAGGTAATTCTTCACCATATTGTTCTTTTGCGGTTTTTCAAACAAGATTAGTTAATAATTCATCTGATTGATCAATCTTAGGTGTGTATAAGTCATCTTTAATAACTTGAATTTCTTCAATTTGATCAGCGATAATATTTGTATTAGTAACAACTATTTCTTCAATCAGTTCTTCAATACCCAATCATGCAAATTGTTCTTTCATTTCATTGGTAGTAAGAAGTGATTGAACTGGATATTGAGGATTTCTTTCATTATATTTAAATAGATAATGCCTAACTCCTCCAAGTCCTTTTGCATTAATATAAACTGAATGGTAAATTGAGTCCATATCATCAATATAACGTGTATCACCTGTTGCCACAACTGGTTTACCAGCTTTTTTAGCTTCTTCAATTATGAATTTAATGGAATCTTTAATATTTTGTTTGGAAATATTTCTTCTTGAAATTAAATGTGAGAAGTTTCTAAGAGGTTGAATTTCAATATAATCATATCTTTGAATATCATCAATTATTTGTTGTGTTGTACCAGTAAGCATTAAATCAACAAATTTAGATTTAATACCACCAGAACCTATTAATAAGTTTTCTGATTTTGGTAAATCTTGTCAAAATAATCTTGGAGATTTAAAATATTGTTCTGTCAATGATTGAGAAACTAATTTAAATAACTCTTTTAAACCTTGATTATTCTTAGCTATCACTGAAACCTCTTTGGCAAAAGAAGTTTTATAAACCGTATCATTAATTTCAGCTGCTAAATCCTGAAGTGTCATAATTCCTTGACGTTTAAATCTTGCAATCATTGTTAATCAAGTATTAGCTAAAACTTCAGCATCATAATCAGCACGGTGAGCAACTGTTGAATCATATGTATGACCATTTTTAAGAGCTACGTTTTCAAGTCTAAATCTTTTTTGATCAGGATCTAGTATTTTTGCAGCTGGTAATGTATCAACAACCACAGCATTTAAAGGTTCAAGATTATACTTGGCAAGTTTTTCATTGATAAATCCCATATCGAATGCTGCATTATGAGCGACAAGGACATATCCTTCAACATATTCACGAATATCTTTCATACCTTGTTCTTCACTAATGGCATCTTCACACATTTCTTGTGTGATACCTGTTAACTCCTGAATAAAATCTGGAATTTCTTTTGATGGTTTAATGAAAAATTGTTTACGATCTACCATTTGTCCATCGATAACTTTTGTAGCACCAAATTCAATGATATCTTCAAAACGTGGTGATAAACCTGTTGTTTCAAGGTCAAATACAATATATTTAGCATCTGAAAGACCTTGGTCAGTTGGATTAATAACTGAATTAGCAACTTTATCAACCATATTGAAAGAACAACCATAAATCGCTTTTATACCCTTTGATGAATTGTAGAATTCTGGAAATGATTGTACAGATTCGGAATCAAGTATAGCAATAGCGCTATGACCTCATTCTTTTGCTCTATCTACATAATCACTAGCTGATGCAATACCATCCATAGTTGACATAATTGTCTTAGCATTTAATTCAATACGTTTTTTAATAGCGTTATCTTGTCTTTTAGATTTCTTTGGTTTAATGGGAGCTATTTTATTAACTTTAATTTCATGTTGATTACCTTTATAAGTGTTTAATGTCATTTGACCTGAAACACTTACTCAACTACCAACTTGATATTGATTATATTTTGCCGCTTCTTCTTCACCTTTTCCTGCAAAGATAGAAGTATATACAGCATCTTTGTAATCTGTAATAGCAAGTTCTATAATATTTCAACCTGTTTTAGTAACTTTAATATCTCTTGCAAAAATTTCACCTTCAATAGTTACTCTTTCATTTTCAAGTTCCTTTGCTTCAGGTATTGAAAGTTCGATAGCTTTTGAATTGTATTTTTTAACCTTTTGATGTTCTATAGGCTCAGATTTTTGTGCATCAATTTTAGGAAGTTCTCTTTTAAGTATTTCTTCTTTTTCTTTTGCAGCAATTTCTAATAAGTTTCACTCCGGTTCTTTAAATATTAAATCAAAATTAATATCTTGAAAACCAAGCATCTTCATACCTCTTTGAATTTCGTTAGTTAAGGAATCTATTTTTTCTAATTGACTTTTAGTTTTAAATTCAATTTTCATTGTTTTATCTTCATAAGAAAATTGTTCTTTAGTCAATTGCATAGATACATGAGGCATATTAATAAATGATCTAATTACATATTGAATATACTCAGCAATTAAACCCTCTTCTTCAGTAATTTCTTCAATTTTGAAATTTAACTTTGCTCTAAATTCAAAATTTTCATTAATAGCTTCAATAAAATCAGCCATTACATCTATTGATGGTGTTTGTTCAAATCTAAAATATAATTCAAAGACGTCTTTTTCTAGTAATTTTGCTCCATAAATTTGAGCTTCTGATAGTTCTGGATGGATTTCATATTTAATTTTTTTTGCGAATGTTATAAACTTTTGTTTCATAGTTATTAAATTATATAGTAAGGTTGAAAATTACCTTTAAAAAAACCTATTAAAAATAAATAACAAAGCATTTTTATGTATTTTTAAAAAAAGCAAAAGAAAAAAACCTACTGAAATTAGGTTTTTATCATACTAACATTTCAAAAATTAATGCAAATGTTATTGCTATAAATATCCAAGAATCAATTCTATCAAGAAGTCCCCCATGCCCAGGCATAATTTTCCCATAATCCTTAATATCCATTTCTCTTTTAAATGCAGAGAATGTTAAATCACCAACCGGAGAAACTATTGGTAAGGTTAAAGAAATACCAATAAACAGAATTATGTAACGTGACTTTGGAAGCATCAACGAGCTCTTAACAATATAAATACCACCATCGAACCTAAATAGACCTGTAAAGTGTATATAAAGCACAATATAAAGCATTGCAAATATATAACCTGTAATAAACCCTACTCATGTTTTCTTTGGAGAAATTTTAGGAGCTAATTTTTTAGGGAATCTTTTACCTAATAATGAACCACCAATATATGCAAATGTATCAGATATAATTGCTACAGGAATTAATAACATAACAATTTTTCAATCAATAACTGTTAATGAAAATATTATTCTAAAAAATAATCCTGATGCTATTGTGATAAATAAAGTATAAATATAACTCTTAACCTTACCTTCAGAATTTGCAATAGGATCAAAGAGGATAAAAGTTAATAATATTGCTGGTATTAGTACCGTTGAAAAACCAATCATATGAGTAAGTTGCATTCTTCCCAATTCACCAGTACCATCTCTAATGATATTAATAATCACAAAGTCTTTTTCAACTAAAAATACAGAAACAGTTAAAAAAGGGACTAAAATTTTAGTAATTTTATGCAATTTCATATGTTTTATGAATTCATATGCACCATATATAGCTCCTAAAATCATAACAATTGAACCAAAGATTCTTCCACCTTCTCCACCTAAAACAATACAAATAAAAATAGGAATTATAAGCAATGCAGCAATAATTGCTGATGGGTATCTTGGATTAATCTTTTTTATGTAACTTTTCATATATATAATTATAGTAGAAAAAATCTAGGTTTTACCTAGATTGTCATTAGCTCTTCAGTTTTTTCTTTTGTCATAATATCAATTTTAGCAATAAATGAATTTGTTAATTTTTGAATTTCATCAAGATAATGTCTTACATCATCTTCTGAAAGTTCATCATCCTTCTTAATCATTTTATTTGCATCTTGTCTTGCTGCACGAACACCAATTTTAGCTTGTTCAGTAAATTCACTCAATCCTTTAACCAATTGTCTTCTACGATCTGTTGTTAATTCCGGGAAAGTAATACGTGCTTGATGACCTTCATCGACAGCGTTTAAACCAAGTGAAGCTGAATTAATTACTGCGACAATATCTTTATTTATATTTTGTTCAAAGGGTTTGATTAATAATTGTCTTGGTTCTGGAACAGAAATTGATGCCAATTGATTAATTGGAGTTGATGTTCCATAATAATCCATTTTTACAGAGTTAAGAATCATTGGGTTTGCTCTACCAGCTGAAATTCTTGAAATGTTAATTTCATAATTTTCTACAGATGTTTTCATTCCATCTTCAGCTTCCATTATATATAAATCTAATTCCATATTATTTAACCACCTTAGTATGTTTAATTTTTCCTTCAATTGCTTTTACTAATGCATTTTCTTCATTAATATTGAAAACCATTAGACTAACACCATTATCTCTAGCCATTGCTGCAGCTGTTGAATCCATAACCGCAAGACCTCTTTCCAATAATTCATCGTATGTGATTTCAGTAATGTGTTTTGCTGAAGAATCAACTTTTGGATCTGCCGTATAAATTCCATCAGTTCCATTTTTACCCATTAGAATAATATCTGCTCCAATTTCTGATGCTACAAGTGTTGAGGTTGTATCAGTTGTAAAGAATGGTCTACCTGTTCCACCAGCAAAGATTACTAACTCACCTTGTGATAAATAATTTACAGCTTTTTCTTTAATATAGTATTCAGCGACCCTTTGATCAATGTTAACCGCAGATTGCACTCTTGTTTTAATTCCACAACCTTCAAAACCAGATTGCAATGCAAGTGAGTTCATAATTGTTGCAAGCATTCCTATATAATCAGCTCTAGATCTTGGAATACCATTTTTTTCAGCTGAAGCACCCCTTCAAAAGTTACCTCCACCAACAACAACACCAACTTGAATACCTTGTTCTTGTATTTTCTTGATTTGCTCAGCAATTAATTTAACTTTCTTGAAATCAATTGATAAACTATCCGCTTTATTTGCTAAACCTTCTCCAGAAAGTTTAATAATAATTCTCTTATATTTCATATAAAAACCCCTTTTTATTTTCTTTATGAATTATACATTAAATTAAAAAAAGCTCTTGTATTTTGTTAAATAATATTAACTAATTAAGTGAAATTTAAAATAAAAAAGAAACGAGTGTTTCCTTTAATTATTCACCATTCATTTTCTTATTAATTTTATCAAGTTTCTTTTTACCTTTGCTAATGGCATCATGTATTGCACTTCTTGTAGTAGCAACAACTTCTGAAGCCTCTGCTAATGATAAATCTTCAATTCAACATAATTGAATAGCTTGTTTTTGTGTTTGTGTTAAAAAACCATTGTATTTATCAAAAAGTTCTAAATAATATTCTCTTTCCTCTAATTTATTCATCTTCCATTAATCCCTTAGTCATTCCATAAATAAATGCATCAAGATCAAATTCTTGTAAATCGTCCAATGATTCTCCAAGCCCCATATATTTAACTGCAAGTTCTAATTTATCTTTAATAGTTAAAACAATACCACCTTTTGATGTTCCATCCATTTTTGTAAGAATAATACCAGTTAATGGTGTCACTTCCTTAAATGATGTTGCTTGTGAAACACCATTTTGTCCTGTTGTTGCATCAATAACTAATAATGACTCATGTGGTGCATTAGGTATTTCTTTTTGAATAATTTTATTCATTTTAGCTAATTCATTCATTAAGTTAACTTTATTTTGAAGTCTACCTGCAGTATCAATAATTAATACATCATAGTCTTCTGCTTTGGCTTTTGTTACTGCGTCATAAACAACTGATGCAGGATCGATCCCTTCCTTAATTGGCTTAATAATTTCACAACCAATTCTATCAGCTCATACACCTAATTGTTCAACAGCTCCAGCACGGAATGTGTCTCCTGCAGCAATAAGGACTTTTTTACCTTCTTGTTTTAACATATTAGCTAATTTAGCTATTGATGTTGTTTTTCCAGCACCATTAACTCCAACCATCAAAATAACATTGATTCTATCTTCTTCTATATTTAATGAAGTATCTATATTTGATTTATTTGTATAAATAACAAACATTTTTTCAGCGATAATTTCATTAACAAGTGAAATATCAGTAACATTTTCAATTTTAACTTCTTTACGAACTTCATCAACAATATCCATAACTAATTCTACTGAAATATCAGACATAATCAGTGCTTCTTCAAGATCTTCAAGATAATCTTCATCAACAGTGTTATGACGAGTTTGAAGTTCTTTTAAACGCCTAGAAAATGATGATCCAGTTTTGTTAAGACCAGCAACATATTTATCAAGTTTCTTTTCTTTTCTTTGTCTTTTAAGTTTTTCTTTTTGAAGTTTTTTAGCAATTTTCTTTTCTTTTAAAATAACTTCTTCAGATTTAACTTCTACAGTATCATCCAATGTAAAAGAATCGAATCTTTTGGCTCCTTTAAATTCTGAATCGAAAGTTTGATGTTCCATATCCATGTGATCTAAGTTAACTTGCGTAGTTTCTCCAACTTCTTTTTTCTTTTTTTCACTTTTTTTCTCTTCTCCATATGGGTCTAAAGTAAAAAGTCTCTTTTTTAATTTTTCAAAAAATCTCATACATATATTATATAGACAAGGAAACTTATATGTAGAAAATAAATAAAAAAATCGCTTTATTGCGATTTCACATTAATTATTTCTTAGAAATAGTTTTTTTAGCTATTGTCTTTTCTCCATAGTGTGTTTTATAGAACACAACATTAACAATTAATCCAACATATATAAAATATGAAATTTGGAACATAGAAGCAGCAATAGTCATAAACATACCTAAAATACCGTAAGCCTCATATCTAAAGAATACTTTAGTTAATAATGTAAACAAAATGATAAATCCAGCAGTAGGAATTGTTGTTGCAAGAGCACCAGGGTGTACTTGCCTTCATTTTTGTTTAAATCTAGGTGTTAATGTAAATAGTAATACTACACCCATATAAATACCACCAAAAGCACCAACAGAAAGAATTACATAATAAAGCACAGAATATCCCGTTGAATCTACATTCACACCCATACTTGTTATTAATCAAGGAATGATTGAAAGGAATATTAACCCGAGAGCTGCATATATCGTTACACAACCAACTATGAACATACCCCTAAACTTATTCATCCAATATCCACCTACTTTATCATGTTCATAAACATATGATTCAGTATAAACAAACTTTGAAAATCCACCTGAAGCGATTCATAATGAAAGTAAAATAATAACTACTAATGTAGAAATAGCTCCAGCGGTCTTAACATGTTTCAAGATACTTGTAAAAGTAGAGGCGTTACCACCTGTAAATGTATTCAAAGTATCTTCAACAAACGAAAATACTTGCGGAACATTTGAAACGATTAATAGCGTTAGTAAAATAATCGGCATAAATGCCATAATAAGATAAAACGCAAAGGCCGGCGGAATGAATAAGAAGTCGGAAGCCATAATACGTTTATAAGCTCTATCAATAATCTGATAGTTCTTCCTGTCATCCTTTCAGTGCTTAGGACGGATAGCTAGTCTAAGAGCTACTCAAATTATGGATTTAACAATTCTTTCTGCAATTGAAATTTTCTTAGGACGAATAATAATGTTTTGAACCAATCTTTTTGAAGATTTTTGAAATTTAAAACTTTTAATTTTAGTTCAAAGCGAAACTCTTTTACGTTTCTTTTGTCACCCTACTTTAATTTTCCCCTTGTGTTTTTCTTTATTTTTATTAAAGAAATTTTTAAACATTTTTTATAATGCCTCCAGTTTTTCAACCACTAATTTATTTGAAACAATTGGGTTGGCTTGACCACGTGTTTGTTTCATTAGTGTTCCAAGAATGAATTTAGTTACACGTTCAGGTCTTGAACTATATTCAGCAACTAATTTTTCATTCTCTAAAATAATTTTATCAATAATAGGAAATAAAACTGAAGAATCAGAAATTTGTTTCATATTTTTTTCCTCAACAATTTGTTCTACAGTTGAGTTACCACCCATCAATAATGGCAATATTGTTTTTAGGTGTTTCCCTGAAATATCACCTCTATCTGTAAGAGTTATAGCTCTAGCAATTTCTTTAGGATCAATATTTAATTCTATAACTGGTATTGATTTTGAATTTGATAATTGAACAATTTCTGAGAAGAAAACTTTAGCAAGTTTTTCTTTGTTTTCATAAGGAATTGAATCAAAATATTTAGCCATAGATAAATCAGCAACAAGAGAATTAACATATTCTTGGTTTAACCCTAAGTTTTTAAATCTAGCTGTTGTTTCTCATGGGAGTTCCGGTAATTTTACAGAATCAATCATTTCTTGAGGTAATTTAATTACTGGAATATTTGGCTCTGGGAAATATTTATAATCAGTTGCACTAGTTTTTGTACGCATTGTAATTGTTGAATTATTTTCAGCATTAAAACGTTTTGTATCCATTGTAATAACTTCATTAGTTAAAAGTTTTTTTGTTTGTAATGCAATTTCAAACTCAATAGCTTTTTGAGCATTAGAAATTGAATTCATATTTTTAATTTCTACTTTAACACCAAATTCTTTTTGCCCATATGGTCTTAATGAAATATTTACATCAGCACGCAATGAACCTTCTTCCATTTTTGCATCTGAAATATTTAATGCTTTAGCTGTTTTTCTAATGGCATCAATATAAGCAGCTGCTTCTTTACCAGATCTAATAACTGGATTTGTAACTATTTCTAACAATGGAACTCCAGCACGGTTATAGTTAAGTTGTGAAATTTCACCTGAATGAATTTGTTTAGCAGTGTCTTCTTCTAAATGAATTCTTTCAAGGGTAATTTCTTTTGTAACTCCATCAACAGTGATAGGAATTGAACCATTGGCACCAATTGGTCTTCTTTGTTGAGTAATTTGGTAACCTTTTGGTAAATCAGGATAGTAGTAATTCTTTCTATCGAAGTGTAACTCATGATCTATATCCATTTTTAGAGCTTTTCCAAGCATTATTCCATGTAGAACAGCTTGCTTATTTACAGTTGGAAGAGAACCAGGGAAACCCAGGTCTATTGAGTTTACATTTGTATTTGGTTGTGCTTCATAATTATTAGCTGATGCAGAAAACATTTTTGTTTTTGTATTTAATTCTAAGTGAATTTCTATTCCAATAACAACTTCAAAATTATTCATGTGAACCCCCTATTAATTTTTCCACTCATAAAGCATAAGATAAAAGTGTTTCATCTTCATATAATGCTTTTTCTAACTGAATCCCAAATGGCATACCATTATGTTTTTCTCATGGAAGAGTAATTGATGGAAACCCTGACAAGTTTGTTGAAGTTAAAATACCACTCATGAAATTTTCTAATCTTTCTTCATTAAATTTATTTGCTATTTCTCCTGTTGAAGGGAAAATAACTAAATCATTATTCTTGTGTCATTCTTTTTGCATTTCCACAATTAGTCTTCTAATTTTTTGTGCTCTTTCAAAATATTCAACTTGATTATTCTTATCTAAATAGAATGAACCTAGTGTGAATCTCCTTTGAACCATAGAACCAAATCCTTCAGAACGTGTTTTCATCATTGTTTCTTCTCAATTTTCACCTTCAACTCTTGAACCAAACGCCACACCTGTTAAATTAGAATAATTTGATGAAGCTTCTGAATAAGATATCAATCTATAAACAGGAGTTACTGCATTCAATAGACGTTCATCAACATCAATCATTTCTACCTCTATACCAGCTTCTTTAAATTTATTAATTAATTTTATATATTTTGTTGATACATATTCTTTACATCATTTTTCAACATTTAAAAAAGCAACTTTTTTAGGTTTTTTAATTTCTGTATTTTTAATTGAAACATCTTTGGAAGTCATATCTTTAACATCTGAACCAAAAAGAACTTTTGCTGCTTCTATTGATGTTAAAACATCATGTGTTAATCATCCTACTGTATCCAATGATGAAGCATAAGCAAATAATCCAAATCGAGAAACTGCACCGTATGAAGGTTTGAATCCTACCTTACCAACAAATGATGCCGGAATACGCACTGAGTCTCCTGTATCTGAACCAATTGCAATTGCAATGTTTTCAGTTAGGGTTGCTGCAGCACCTGATGAAGAACCACCAACATGTCTTTCTGGATCGAGTGGATTCTTAACAATACCGAATGCTGAATATGTACCAGTTCCACCTAATGCTAATTCGTCAAGATGTGTTTTACCAATAATTGCTCCACCCGATTGTCTTAATTTATCAACAATTGTTGCATCATATTGAGGCTCAAACCCTTCTAATATTTTGGATGAAGATTGAGTTGGTGCATCTTTAGTAGCAAAAGCATCTTTAATTGTTATTGTTTTACCATTTAAAGGGCCATCTGAAAATTTGGGATTTGCATAAGTGAAAGCAACAGCATTATTTGAATTATTTTGAAATTCTAAAGTTGCTTTTTCAATATTATATTTTTTCATTATTTCACCACCCTTTTCATTGTGATAAAAGTTTCATCTTTTGTTGGAGCATTGTGTAATACTTGTTCTTTCGAGAATCCTTTAATAGGTTTATCTTCTCTTAAGAAATGTGTTGGCGTTTCATCAACCCTATACATGGGTGCAACATTTTCTATATTTATTGTTTTCAACTCTTCAAAAGATGCTTTTATTTTTTTAAAATCTCTTTCTAATCCATTTAAAACTTCTTCTGTGGGTTCTAGTTTTAATGATTTTACAATTTCTCTTAATGATTCTTTTGTCATATTATTCTCCTTTTAATTTCTCTAATAATTCTTCTTCATTTAATATAGCAACTCCTAACGAATTTGCTTTTATGAGTTTAGACCCTGCTTTTTCACCAGCTAATAAATAATCAGTTTTTGCTGAGATTGCACTAGATACATTTCCGCCATTTGATTCAATTAAATCCTTAAAATATTTTCTTGGATTTGATAATGAACCAGTAATAACAAATGTTTTACCTTCTAATATATTCGATTCTGCTCCTGCTAGTTCCGTAGGTTTAACACCAACACTTAAAAATTCTTCTATTATTTCTTGATTTTCTTTAAAGTAATGAATTACACTTTCTTGTACTTTAGGACCAATTTCTCTTATTTGAATTAATTGTTCTTCTGTAGCATTAGCAATATTTTCAAATGTACCAAATCTTTTAGCAAGAATTTTGGCATACTTAGAACCAACATGCCTAATCCCTAATCCAAAAATAAATCTATCTAAATCTTGAGTTTTTGATTTCTCAATTGAATCTAATAATTTTTTAACCGATTTTCTTTGGAAACCTTCTAATTTAATTAAGTCTTCATATTTAATGGAATAAATGCTAATTATTGAATTAATTATTTCTTTTTGAATTAGTTTTTCAACAATCTTATCTCCAAAACCTTCTATATCCATAGCAGTTCTTGAAACAAAATGTTGGATTGAAGCTTTTAATATTGCTGGACATTTTAAATTAATACAATATTGATCAACTTCGCCATTTACTCTATGTAACGGATGTAAACATTCGGGACACATTTCATCTTCTCTTCATAATTGCTTTTGTTTTTTTGCAACAACACCAACAACCTTAGGTATGATTTCTCCTGCTTTTTTAACTTTAACAACATCACCTTCATCCAACATTAATTCTCTAACATAATCAGCATTATGTAATGTTGCAGCAGATACAACAGTTCCTGCTAATCTCACTGGTGAAAGAATTGCATTATAAGTTATTCTCCCTGTTCTACCAACAGTTGGAAAAATCCCTTGTAATGTTGTGGTTGCAATTTCTTCTGGGAATTTATAAGCAATCATATATTTAGGTGCTTTTGCAGTATAACCAATTTCTTCATGTAATCTATTATCATTAACTTTAACAACGATTCCATCAACTTCATACCCTAAAGAATTTCTTTTGTTAGTTAATTCCTCCACTAAATCAATAACTTCAATAATATTTTTTGCGAATTTAGTTTCCTTATTTATTTTTAATCTTTGTTTTGCTAAAAAATCCAATGCTTCTTTATGAGTGTTTAAATGATGTTCCAGAGGATTTGGAACCATATATAGAAAGGCATCAAGATTTCTCGAAGCTGCTATAGATGAATCTAATTGTCTTAAAGTACCAGAAGCTGCATTTCTAGGATTCGCAAAATTATAACCCTGCTTATTTAAATCTTCAAACACTTTATCAGACATGAAAACTTCACCACGAATTTCTAAGTCTTCTTTATAGTCAATTGAAAGTGGAATTGATTTTATTGTTTTAACATTATGAGTTACATCTTCACCAACTAAACCATTACCCCTTGTTACAGCTTTATCTAAAAAGCCATTTTTGTAGTTTAAAGAAATTGAAAGACCATCAATCTTTAATTCACAAACATATTCAACATCACCTTGTAAGTGTAATTCACGTTTAATTTGTTCATCAAATTTAATAAGATCTCTTTTATTAAAAGCATTCGATAAAGAAAGCATTGGTATTTTATGTTCTATCTTTGTAAATTTATCAAGAACATACCCACCTACCTTTTGTGTGGGAGAATCTTTTGTGATGAATTCAGGATTGTCTTTTTCTAATTGTTTTAATAACTCCATAGAACCATCATATTGAGCATCAGAAATTGTGGGATTATCTAATGTGTAATACTGGTATCCTCATTCTTTTAATTCCCTTTTAAGTTTATTAATTTGCTCCAGTGTCTTATTCATGTAAAAATTATATATAAAAAAATAGTATAGTATATACTATTTGTTTTGTTTCTTTTCTCTTTTAAGTTGCTTTTTGTGAGGTTTCTTCATAAAAGGCACTTTAAATATCATATGTGAAACTGTTTTAGCCATATATTTGATTATTCTAAATGATGTTAAATATGATTCACCAGTTTCTCTTTCTCTAACGATAACTTGAACCTCTTCAAATTTATATTTATCTTTAATTAGATAAGCAATTGTATCTGGCTCAGGGTGTAATTTAGGATTTTTTGCAAATCTTTCAATTAAATCAACTCCATATAATCTCATTCCATTTGTTGGATCTTTAATTTTCTTACCAAGAACCATAAACATAGCAAGAGCGATAACTCTTGAACCAAACATTCTTGCTGTAAAAGGTTTTTTTGCTTCAATAAATCTTGAACCTTGAATGAAATCAAGATCTTTTTCTTTCCAAATACGTACAACTTTTTCAATTTCTGAAGGATCATGTTGGCCATCACCATCAACTTGAATAACTGCTTCATAATTATTTTCTAACGCATATTTAAATCCTGTTGTCATTGTCCCGAACAATCCCTTATTTTTTTCATGAGTTAAATGTTTTATTTTATTTTTAGTAAGTATTTCTTCTGTTTTATCAGTTGAACAGTCATTAATAACGATGTAATTAACATCAGGACATTTTTCTTCCATCTCCTTAACAACTCCAAGAATTGCCCCTTCTTCGTTATATGCTGGAATTACAACTAAAACCTTATTTAATATTTTTTTCATAGTAAATTAATTTTAACAAATAATAATTACTTAAAAACCATTATCATTTTGGCTTGCATACAAACTTTCTACCATTTAAGTATTTAAGTTCTCCATTCAATCCATTTAACGTTGTAGAAAAAGAGTGTAAAAAGACTCTATATTCCTGTCTTCCTCCATATTTAATATCTCCATAGATTGGGAACCCTAATTTAGCTAATGAAACTCTAATTTGGTGTTTTCTACCCGTGAAAATTTGAGCATATTGCTTATTCTTTTCTTTTCAGAATTTTGTTTTTGCCATATTACCTTTAGGATGAATACACATTCTTTGTTTTCTTTCATCATGCCCAATTAAATATTCAGTTTCTAAATCCTGATCTAGATCTGATTGAAATCTATATATTTTTTCAAATGAACCTTGATTCATTTTAAGTTGTCTAAGTGATTCATAAGTTTTACCATAAATAACTAACCCTGATGTAACTTTATCAATTCTACCTATATGAGATGGCGTAAATGAATCTGTATTTTCTCAATTTAAATATGTCAAAACTTGATCATCTAAACATCTTTTTTCTGAGTGAATTGCTACATCAACTGGTTTGTTAACTACTAAAATATTGTTATCCTCAAAAATTACCTCAAAATTAGGTTTTGCGAATTTAGGTTGTTTGATTCCCTCTGTATCTATACCGTAAACTATTACTTCATCCCCTTCTTGGATTTCATAATTTTTTTTAAGTGATCTTTTACCATTCACTTTTATATCTTTTTTTCTAAAAAGTTTCTCTATCCTTGTTGCAGGAACGTCAGGCATTAACTTTATTAAAAACTTAAGTAATGTTCTCCCTTGATCTTGTGCTGTTGCTATAAATGTTTTCATAGGGTTATTATAAAGGAAAGCAAAGAAAAATACGACAATGTCGTATTTAGGCCATTTTTCAATGATTGGAGCAAGTGAAGGGAATCGAACCCTCAAAGTCAGCTTGGAAGGCTGAAGTTTTACCATTAAACTACACTTGCATATTTTGCTTGGTGCTAAATTATTATATCATTATTTTTTATTATTTTTCATAAAAAAGTTAACTATTCATAAAAATTAGTTTTTAGCAGTTAATTAAGCCTTTTTCATTCTTTTTATAATAAAGAAATGAGTAGAAGATATATTAAAAAACCACTTCTTCTTTATCCAATTCTAAATAAAGGGGTTCGCAAAAATATAAAAGAAGAAGATATTTATAACAAATTATCTTATGACTTATAAATTTTAATATGTGTATTTTTTGCATAAATTAAAAATAAAAATCTTAAGTACTCTTATTCACACATAAAAATATAATAAAAAAATAATGGAATATTCCATTATTTATTAATTTTATTTATCGTGTTTTTTATTAAATGCTTTAACAAGTTTTTCAACATCCGATTGTGTTTCTGAAACAACAGCTTTTGCAGCAAGTGCTTGTGCTTCTGCTAAATTCATTTCTGAAATTTGTCTTCTAGCTTTTAAAACAGAAGTAGCTGACATTGAGAATTCATCTAGTCCAAGTCCAACAAGAACAGGAATAGCATTATGATCCCCAGCCATTTCTCCACACATACCTACTCACTTACCTTGTGCATGCGCACCATCAATTGTCATCTTAATTAAATTAAGGATTGAGGGGTTAAGTGGTTGATATAAATAAGAAACTTTTTCTGACATTCTATCAGCTGCCATTGTATATTGCATTAAGTCATTTGTTCCAATTGAGAAGAAATCAGCATATTTAGCAAATCTTTCAGCATTTGCTGCAGCTGCAGGAACTTCAACCATCATACCAACTTCGATATCTTTCATTGGAGCAACTTCAATACCTTCTTTAACAAGATCAGCATGCACCTCTTCAAGAATTTCTTTTGCTGTTTTGAATTCATCAATTGTTGCAATCATTGGGAACATAATAGCTAATTTACCAAATTTTGATGCTCTAACTAATGCTCTTAATTGTGTTTTGAATACTTCTACTTGATCTAGACATAGACGAATAGCTCTATATCCTAGGAATGGGTTCATTTCTTCTGGGAATTTGTAGTAAGAAAGAGTTTTATCTCCACCGATGTCAAGTGTTCTAACAACAACTCTACGACCTTCCATGTTTGAAAGTACTTCTTTATAAGCTGCAAATTGTTCTTCTTCTGTAGGTCAATTAGATGCATCCATATATAGGAATTCTGATCTAAATAGACCAACAGCTTCAGCATCGTTTTCTAGAAGTCCAGCAACGTCATTTGGTGAACCGATATTTCCCGCTAATTCAACGTGGTGTCCATCAGCTGTTTTTGATTCTTTACCAATGAACTTTTTAAGTTCAGCAGCTTCTTTCATTAATTCTTCTTGTTTTATTTGGTATTCTTTAATTTCTGCATCTGTTGGGTTGATAATAACAACACCAGCATCCCCATCAATAATTAAAGTATCTCCTGTTGCAACTTTTTCAGTTATATCTTTAAGACCAAGAACTGCTGGAATCTCTAATGATCTGGCCATGATTGCTGAATGTGATGTTCTACCACCAATATTTGTAGCAAAACCTAAAGCAAATTCTTTATTTAATTGTGCAGTATCAGAAGGGGTTAAGTCTTCACCAACAACGATAACCTCTTCATCAATTGAAGATACGTCTGAAGATTTAACTCCTGCGATTGAGTTAATAACTCTTTTAGCAACATCTTTAATGTCAGCTGCTCTTTCTTTCATGTAAGCATCATCCATACTTGCAAACATATCTGCATATTTTGAAAATACTTCATTTGTAGCTCAAAGTGCGTTTGCTTTTTCTGATTTGATTAATGATTTTACTTCATCGACCATCATTGGATCTGAAGCAACTTGAATGTGTGCATCGAATACTGCAGCATGTTCAGCATCTAAATTTTTAGCCGCTTTTTCTTTAACTTGTTCAATTTGTTTTATAGCGTCAGCAATCGCTTCCTCTAATTTTTTAATTTCTTCTGTTGGGTTTGCAGAGATTTTTTTAATTTCTACATGTGCTTCAATTAGTTCAAATACTTTAGCTATTGCAATACCTGATGAAGCTCCTATTCCTTTTAATTTCATTGTTTCTCCTTTTTATAATAAATTTAAATTCTTTTTAGTGAATAAAAAAATAACCTATTAATTAAATTAGGTTGTTTTCTTTCATGATTTTTTCAATTTCTACTATTGCTGCATCTGCATCTGCACCTTCAGCTGAGATAGTAATTTCATCACCTTGTTTAACACCTAAAGCCATGATGTTCATGATTGATTTTAAGTTTCCTGATTTTCCATTAGCTTCAATTTTAATTTCTGAATCGAATTTTGATGCTGCTGAAACTGTAATTGAAGCTGGTCTAGCGTGTAGTCCAACTGGATCTGTAATTTTTGCTGTAAATTTTGCCATTTTCGGTCTCCTTAATAAAGTTTTTATTTTAACTATACTTTATTATAACAAATTCTAATTTTTTATGTATTTTTTCTACATCATAGGGGCAAGGATTTTTAAGAATGTCATTCTAATTTTATTCCAAACACCTTTAGGGTTATACCCCATCTTTTCAAGTGGAACAGAGTTTTTTTCATATCTTTCAAAAATCGCTTCCAACTTCTTAACTTCAGGACCTTCAAATAATGATACATTTTCAAATTGAGAATAGAATGAACGGATGTCAATATTCATTGTTCCAAGGTAAGCCGTTTCACCGTCAAATACTCCTGCTTTTGAATGTAAAAATTTATCATAAATTAAAAATGTTTTTATTCCATATTCTTCAAGTAATGCTGCATTACCTTTTGAAGCTTGAAAAGCAGATTTTTTATCAGCTTGTCCTGGTAAAAATAATTTTACCTCTATTCCTGATAACGAAGCTGTACGTAAAGCACTTATAACTTCAGGAGTTGGAACAAAATAAGGTGTTGCTAATGTAATTGATTTTTTAGCTTTTGAAATTCAATGAACTAATGAATCTTGTAATAATGGGATTTTAATTTCGGGTCCGTCCTCAATAAGAAGAATTTTATTTTTAAACTTACTTTTAACTTTAGGAGCGTATTTATCTGTATCCAAAACCTTTTGATTAATTAATTTTCAATCATTTATAAATAAGAGGGAGAAAGCCCTTACTGCTTGACCTTCAACTCTCATAATAAGATCTTCTCAAATACCATATTCTTTTGAATAATTTACATATTCATCTGAAAGGTTAGCTCCACCTGTATAACCAACGTTACCATCTATACTTGCATATTTTCTGTGTGAACGATAACCATTTTGTGAAGAAATAAAAGGGAAACTAACTTTATCATATATAGATATTTGAATACCCTTCTTTTCTAATGTTTTAATTTCATATCAAGGTAATGCTCAACGCCCAAAGTCATCAACAATCAATCTGACCTCTACACCTTCTTCAACTTTTTTAATTAATATTTGTTTTAATTCTTCTCAAATTTCACTCATTTTAATAATGTAGTAATTCAAATGAATAAAATTCTTAGCATTTTTCAAATCATCAAACATATCTTTGAATGCATACATTCCATTATCGTATATTTTTAAATCCCCATTAAGCACTGGTAATTTTGAAAATTTATTTTGTTCTTTAAGTATTTCATTATTTGTTTTGATACTTTTTTCTTGGATGCTATATGTTTCTGAATATGTTTCATGAAAATCTTCCAGACTTTTTCTACCTTTGTATCTTCTTCCAAAAATCATATAAATAATAATCCCAAATACCGGAAGTAGTATAACAACTAGATATCAAGATGCCTTAGCTGGTAAATGTCTTTTTTGAGAAAATAACAACAATGCTCATGTCGCAGTAACTAAATATACTATAAAGAATATTAGAACAGTTAAATAAACACCTCATGTATAAAGTCCGAATAATATATATCCTATTGCTGCAATAAACGATAAAGTCAATAGTAATGTGAATAGTCTTCTTATTATTTTCATAGTATATAAATTATAAAGAAAAAGCACAAAGAAAAAACCCACCTTTAAGGTGAATTTTTAACATATGGCGGGCTAGAGAGGATTCGAACCTCCGCGGGGATTGCTCCCCCTACACCCTTAGCAGGGGCGCCTCTTCGGCCAACTTGAGTACTAGCCCATATAGGTCGTATTTAAACAACCGTCAATAATAGTATACCAATACTTATCCCAAAAAAGATAAGAATTGATAAAGCATCAATTAAAGTAGTAAGAAGCGGTGCAGCCATTACAGCAGGATCTAACTTCATTTTATGTGCAATTAATGGCAATAAACCACCAACCATTTTTGCAAAGATAATAACTATAAATAATGATAATGATGCAGCAAATGAAATCCAAATATAAGCATATGAATGTGTATTTGTAGGTTGAGATAACAACATACTTCCACCATTTGATGTTTGAACTCCATAATAAATTAATAATCTTGTAAAGTTAGCTAATGCTAAAACACCACCAACCATCACACCAGTACCAAATTCTTTTTTGACAACACTAAATGTGTCATTCTTTTTAATTTCTCCTAATGCAATACCACGCGTAACCATCGTGCTTGCTTGTGAACCAGCATTACCTGCTGCTCCTGAAATAACAGGAACAATTGCAATTAAAGCAGATGTAATAATTGCGGTTGAAGCTGCAATGGAAGTTTCATGTAAAGAAGTTGCTGCAATTCTCATAAATGAATCTAAAACAATTTGTGAAAGAGTAGAAGAAATCATTAATAAAAGTAATCAAAATACTCTAGATTTAAAAAGTTTGATGATAGAAGTTTTTAAATATGAACTTTCCACACCCTCGATACCAGCCATACGGTGCATATCTTCAGTTGCTTCTTCTTGAATGGTATCAATAACATCATCAGATGTAATCATACCCATCAAGTAGCCTTGTGTACTTACAACAGGCATAGCAACCGCATCATGCTTAGCGAATTCCAATGCAGCTTCTTCTTTATCCATTGTTGTAGAAACAGAAGCCACAGGACCCATTATATCTTTAACTTTTTTACCCTTTGGAGCAAAAACTAACTGATGTAAATCGATCTCTCCAACAAGTTTACCTTTTTGATTAACAACAAAATATGTAAGCATATCTTCAGCATGATCGTGTTCACTCTTGATAATCTTAATTGCCTGAGTTGGTGTTAATGATTGCTTTATTTCCACCATATCCGTAGACATAATTGAACCAGTTTGATGATCTTCATAACGTAAAAGTTTATTAACATCCGCACGCCTGTCTTTTGGGGTATTCTTAAGAATTTGTTTTGCTATATTTGAAGGCATTTCTTCAATCATGTCAGCAATATCATCAGCATATATTGTTTTTAAAATTTCTTTTTGCTGTGCATCTGAAAATTCTTTAATAATTTTTTCTTGGATTTCTAATTCAAGATTAGAAAATAATTTACCTGATTGTTCAACATCTAAAACACGGAAAAAGAATTTACGTTCTTCAGCAAGTAATTCTTCAACCATATCTGCAAGATCAGCTATTGTTGTTTCTTTAACTATTTTTCTAATTTCAGGAACTTTTTTGGTTCTAAGCGCTGTTTTTAAAGTCATATTATCTCCTTTCTTGTTTTAAATATTTTAATTTATCTAATTATTTTTTAATATTGCTGTTAGTTCTTCTTGGAATGTAGCAAGTTTGATTTTTTGTAATTTACCATGCATTGCTATTGAAATATTCCCTGTTTCCTCTGAAACAATAATGGTAATTGAATCAGATTGCTCTGCAATTCCCATAGATGCACGGTGACGTGCTCCGTATTTGTTGGCGATTGAAGTTTGAGTAATTTTATAATACGTAGCAGCATATTTAATTTTTCCACCCTCAATAATTACAGCACCATCATGTAGAGGTGATTTTTTATTGAAAATTGAAATTAATAATGAAGAAGAGATGTTTGCATCAATTACAATACCATCCGTTCTTAAATGATCTAATTTTTCTTTGTTAGTAATTGTGATGATTGCACCTGTTTTTGTTGCTGATAATTCTTGTGCTGTTTCATATAATTGGTGAATTAATCTTATTTGAGATGATGTACCCATTGTGTTGTATTTATTTTTCTTAAATGCTCATTGGATAAACCTAATCATATAAGGTAATAAGATTAATAATGCAAGTAGTCCTGTACTCACAAGAACTGTTGCAAATATTCCTTGATTTGACATGTAATTCTCCCTTTTGAAATTGTTATATTTATATTCTACTTTTTTATTAATAAATTACCTAATTTTATTTATATGAAATAATTACAAATAAAAAAACAACATTTAATTGTTTTTTAATATTGCCGTTAGCTCTTCTTGGAATGTAGCAAGTTTGATTTTTTGTAATTTACCATGCATTGCTATTGAAATATTCCCTGTTTCTTCTGAAACAATAATTGTAATTGAGTCAGATTGCTCTGAAATTCCCATAGATGCACGGTGACGTGCTCCGTATTTGTTGGCGATTGAAGTTTGAGTAATTTTATAATACGTAGCAGCATATTTAATTTTTCCACCCTCAATAATTACAGCACCATCATGTAGAGGTGATTTTTTATTGAAAATTGAAATTAATAATGAAGAAGAGATGTTTGCATCAATTACAATACCATCCGTTCTTAAATGATCTAATTTTTCTTTGTTAGTAATTGTGATGATTGCACCTGTTTTTGTTGCTGATAATTCTTGTGCTGTTTCATATAATTGGTGAATTAATCTTATTTGAGATGATGTACCCATTGTGTTGTATTTATTTTTCTTAAATGCTCATTGGATAAACCTAATCATATAAGGTAATAAGATTAATAATGCAAGTAGTCCCGTACTCACAAGAACTGTTGCAAATATTCCTTGATTTGACATTACTTTTTCTCCTTTTGTATTTGTTCTATATATATTTTACTTTTTTTATTAAAAAATGTGGGTTCTATTTCATTTCTATTAAAAATAGGTCCTCCAATAAATTCTATATCTGTAGATAATATTAATTTTAATTCACTTTCTTTTGTGATTGCATGAGCAATAACTTGTGTCTTTATAGCCTTAGCAAATTTTAACAACTCCGTAAGTAAATTAGTATTTAGTCTCGAAATAATCGTTCTTTGATAAATTGATTTTTCTAGGAAAATATAATGAGGTTTTATTTTTGCAATCAATTGAGTTTGATTGTTTATATTGAAATTAAATATAGCAAAAAGAATACCCTTATTCTTCAATGTTTTAGTTCTATTCAATACTTCTTTTGAATTGAATTTACCTAAGACCTTTGAATCCAATGAAAGAATTACATTTCGTTTAGTTTGATTAAACCTTCTAAATGATGCTATTAATTCATCTGCATCAAAGTCTTTGCTCATAATTTTTTCTAAAGGGTAGTAAATGACAAGAGGATTACTTTTTCAACCATTTGACATTTTCAATGCTTGAGCAGCATTGTAAGAAAGAAGAACACTTTTATACCCCATATATTCAGCATACTCTTCCACAGAGGCGTATTTAACATCTAATACATCTGTTGTTATAGGTAATGCAATATTCATTGCTGTTTTAGAAGTTTTTAATGAATATATAGGTGTAAATTCATTTGAAATAGATAAAACTCCAATAGAATTATCAAGTGTTTTTATAGCTATATAATCAGAAGCTCTCTTTTTAAAAGCCTTTGGATCAAACAAAACAACTCTATTCCAACCTTTGTTTCATCTTGAGTATTCTAAAGCAAACTCCGCTTGTGATTGCATCTTGAATACATCATGCTCCTGTAGGCCATAAGCAACTACACCAGCACGCATTTTCAATTTTGCATTTATACCATCAATAGAGTATTCGCCCTCCATTTTTCTCATAAGATTTTCAACTCTTTTTAGTGAATTACTTTCTGTTCTTCTAATTGCTTTATTTTCTAGAATTATTTTTTCTAGATTAAACTCTTTTTTAGTGGGTAAAAAGAAACCGTATTGTGTACTATTTACCTTAAATAAAACCGCTTGTTGAGAAACATTATTTTGAACAATCTCTAATGCCTTTTTTTCGAAGTTACGTTCATTTTCTAATTCCTTTGATCAATTCATTTCCATAATAACAAATAACGCTTCAGATACTCTTTGCATACTTATCATTTCTTGAATAACTTTTGCCGATATTGACTCTCTATAAAATTTCAATGTGTCATAGGTTGATGATTCATAAAGTAAATTTGCTGATTGCAGAAAACGTAAAAGATATGAAATTAATGTGATAAGAATTATAGGCAATAAAAATGGTAATAATGTTGCTAACACAAATTGAATTGTAAACTCGTAATTCAATTGTGTTGATGAGATACCTCAAAGTATAAAAATATTTGCAAGCAAGAAAATACTATTTATCAACAATGAGAATTTTGCCTTAACAAATGGTTTGAATAAAATAGTTAATGTCATCGAAACAAACATAATTGCAATAATGTAATAGAAAACTTTATCAATAGGATAAATGAAGAGAGAATATAATAATGAACCAATTATTGAAATACAAGATATAAAAGCCCCACGCAAGAATATCAATGTTAAACCTATTGATATGTAAAAATAGGGTTGTGAAAACTGTGCAGTTTTGTAAAAAAATACTTGAAACACAAGACCAAATAACGTATATGTAATCCCTTCTAAAGTTTCAATTAATAATTTAGGGTAATTTTTTCTTGTAATGTAATCTGATTTTTTACTTCTCTCAATTAAAAAATAAAGGGTAGTAAATACAATTAATAAAAAAATGATTGAAAGTATATTTATAAAAATTTTCATACTAAATTATACATTACTACTATGTAGTAAAAAATAAATGTTATTAGATATCAAACTAAAAAATGGCGTAAAAAATGGTGGAGATGCCGGGAGTCGAACCCGGGTCCACACCAACCTTACACAAAGCACGTCTACAGTTTAGTTCATTTTAATTTTTCCTTTGTTGGACTTAAATAGAACTAAATCATCCACAAAGGTTCTGCTGGAGTTTCATTATGTTTTAGCAGATCCACATAACTACCCCTCATGTAATACGTTAGGCCACCTCTGAGGAAAAAGTGGATTCACGCTAGTTGCTAATTAAGCGAAAACTAGGTTGTTTGAAGCTGCTGCTGAGAAGAATAAATCTTGGTCAGTTACAGTTTCTTGTTTTTTATTTGTTGCATTTATTATGCGTCTAGACCCTTAAGGTTTGGAGACCACTGCAGCACAAAGGTCCGGTTGATCTGTCGAAGCCATTACACCCCCGTGTTTATTTGCATATAAATTATACACCTTTAATATGTAAATTCATTTTATAAGCACATAACTAATAATAGTCTCTATTTTAAAAAAAGAGACCAAATGTCATGAATACTTCAAAAATAAAAAAGAACTATTTAGTCCTTTTATACATTGTACTGTTTTTTAATTTTTCTTGAAATATCACGTTCCTTGATGGTTTCCCTTTTATCAATACGAGATTTACCTTTACCAAGGGCTACATCAACCTTTACATGGCCATTATTAGACCATTTAAGGGTTATTGCAACTATTGACATACCTTTTGTTTTTACACCATTTTGAAGTTTTTTAAGTTGATGTTTATGAAGTAATAATTTTCTACTTCTAAGCTCATCGCCAGAAACAGACATATATAAAGATACATTCATTCCCATTAAATAAGCTTCATCATTTGTAAAATTTACAAATGCTCCTCTTAAAGAAACTTTACCAGCACGAATCGATTTTACTTCTCAACCCATTAATTCAATACCCGCTTCTATTCTTTCTAATAATTCATAAGAATAGTGAGCATCTTTATTTTTTGCTATTACCTTTGCCATTGAATCTCCCCCTTGGTGAGTTTGAAATTTCTTGCTTATCAGCCAGGTCTGCAAGAACTAAGTCAATCTTACCTTCTGTTTTTGAAGTTTTCGTTACTACAACATCTACCATATCGCCAATTAAAAATTTCCTATCTTTACCTGTGAGTTGTAAACCATTTTGAGATAATTCATATTTACTATCAGTTAATGTAGTAATGTGAACCAATCCGTTAACTTTATCCTCAAATTCCACAAAGAACCCAAATTTTTGAATAGATACAATTTGACCATGTAATTTCTTTCCGATAAATTTTGTATAATATTCCGCTTTTTTAATATCTGCAACTTTTCTTTCAAGTTCCATAGCTTTTTGTTCTGAGAGTGAATTTTCTTTAGCAATATTATCAAGAATTGCATCAAAATGATCTTTTCTGTTTAATCTTCCTTCAAAGAAATATTCTCTAAGCATTCTATGAACCATTAAGTCTGGGTAACGTCTAATTGGTGAAGTAAAGTGTGTATAATTTTTTGAAGCAAGTCCGAAATGACCGATATTATCCTTTTGATAAATTGCTTTTTGCATAGTTCTTAACATCATAATTTTCATAAAATCATCAAACCTATATTGTTTAAGATCATTTATTGATTTTGAAAATTCTTTTGGATTTGGTTCTTGTGGAATGTGTACATCAAGTCCAAGAGCTTTAACAACTTGTTGCAATGCAGTTATTTTTTCCATATCAGGTTTATCATGAACACGATATATAAAAGGTACCTTTGCATCCACTGTATGTTTTGCAACAGTTTCATTTGCCCTAACCATAAAATCTTCAATCATCATTTCTGATTCACCACGAGGTCTTGGTACAATATCGATTGTTTTACCATTTTCATCAATAATTAGTTTTGATTCTTCAATCTCAAAATCAATATAACCTTCTTTAAGTTTGAATTTTCTTATTTTTTCAGTTAATTCACGAGCAACATCTAAAAGTTCTTCTAATTCTTTTGCTTCTGGATATTTTTTATCACCTTTGTAATATTCATTAACCTCATTATAAGTTAATCTATGTTTAGAATTGATAATTGCTGGGTAAATCCTATGTTTAACAGTTTCACCTCTTGAGTTGATTTCCATATCACACGAAAGAACAAATCTATCAACATGTGGATTCAATGAACATATACCATTAGATAATTTTTCTGGAAGCATTGGAATAACCCTATCAGCAAGATATACTGATGTTCCACGAACTAAAGCTTCATCATCTATTGCAGTCCCCTCTTTTACATAATGCGTGACATCAGCAATATGAACACCTAACATATAGTTTCCATTTTCTAATTTACGGACTTCAATAGCGTCATCAAAGTCTTTTGTATCATCTCCATCAATTGTTACAATTAAACGATCACGGATATCTTCACGCCCTTCTTTTGACTCATTATCAATTGTATTTGGAATATCATTTTCAGCTTCATCAAGAACTGGTTGTTCTCACATATAAGGAATATTAGCATTTTCAATCGCAGCTTGAATATCAACCTTAGCATCATCTTTATGACCAATTTCAAGAACCGAATCTAAAATTGTAAAACGATCTTGATATTCTACAATTTTTGCTTTAATAATATAATCAACTTTTAACCCTTCAGTATTTTTAAACCTAAACATTGCATTAATTCTGTCATCAAGTGGTTGAAAACCAAAGTTTTCTCCGAACTTAACAACTGTACCAACGATTAGTGTTCTGAATCTTTGAACGATTTCCGTTACAAATCCACTATAAGCTCCTGCCTTTGTGGGATCTTGGAAAATATTAATCTTTACAGTATCTTTATCAAATGCTTTATTAGTTGCACCTGGTCCGATAAATACAGATTCTCCATCTTCTCTATCCACAAATCCAAATCCTTTTGAAGTCATTCTAATAACACCTTCAATAGTGTCCAAAACTTTTGGTTTATAAAATTGTCTATCTCTTGTAGTAAATAACTCTCCTTGTTTTACTAAGTTATTTAAAAACCCAGAGAACTTTTTATTATCCTCTTGTTTAATATTCATTTTTCTTGCAATTCACCCAAATGATTTTGGGTTTTGATCCATTATTTTTAATATTAGTTTTTTATCCATAAATTACATGTAGACTCTAACGATAATTGCTCCGATCATTAGTAAAATACCAAGTCCAAACATCACCCTTTTAAGAATCTTTTTTCCTCCTCTTTCTTTTGAGACTTTGAAAAGATCTAAATCAGATGAACCAACTAAAGCACCAGAGAATCCTTGAGAATCTCCTGACATAGCAAGTGAAATTCCGATTATTATAAATGAAAGCACTAACAGTGTTATTAATATTCCTAGCATAAATCCTCCTTTTTCTATATATTTAAGCTATTTAAGTACGGTTAACATAATAATTCAACCAATTATATAAGTTAATATAATCAATGTTGGAATTATTGCATAAACTCATTTCTTCTTAATCTTCTTAGCAATTATAACAAATAGTGCTAATAAACTCAATTCAATAACTGTAAGAGCTCCTAAAATCCATACACCATAAAGACCAGATATATTAGGTCCAGTTAAAATAGGTGCGGAATGGAATGCTATATCACCTCAGAAAATTAATGAAATATTGAATATATGTGAACCTATAATAGAAGCAATCGCTGCAATTGGTTGCCTTGCTTTAATTAAAACTACAAGAGAAACAATTTCCGGCATAGCAGTTGTCATTGAAAGGAATATACCACCCGCAGATTTTGGTGATAATTTATAAGTTTCCATCATGGCATCAATCGTTAAATTCAAGCCTATCGCCGCTATTAAAAGGAGTATTGAAAATAAAAGAAAACCTAGAATACCTTTTTTAGCAGAAATTCCACTTGGCTTAGAGTTGATAACTTCATCTTCAGTACCAAACTTATAAGAAATGGCTACATATCCAATATAAGCAGCTAGGAAAAAGAATGGAATTAATCCAATTACAATTTTCCCACCTTTACCAATATGAAGGTCATCACCAAATCAAATTACTAATGTTAAGAATATAGTCATAGTCATAGATATAAGTATTGATATTGCTGTTCATTTATCTAATTTCTTTGCAAACATTTGTTTTATAAAAATCAACATAATAACAGCAATCATAGTTGTGGAAAATAAATTAGCACCCAAATCATCAGAAAGACCTACGGCAGGAGTTCCATTAACACCTTGAGTAATTTCCGTCACCAATTCTGTTAAGGAAGTAGCAACAGAAACTAACGCACCACCTACAAAAGCACCACCAAATTTTGTTTTCTCAATAACAACTTCAGCATATTTAACCATTTTTAATGAAAAGAAAAAAGTTAAGGCAGCAACAGGAATAAATCATATCCACATTGTTGCAGGTATATTAAAACCCGCAAATTTTTCAACTATATTATTCATAGAAGTATTATATACTTATAATATGTTATCCAAAAAAAATAAATGGAAATATGCCAAATTTTCAAGGACATTAATTTCATATAAAAAAATACAGAAATTACAAAATAAAAAGAACATTGTAATATACGATACTCGTGTAAAAGACTCTTATAACAAAGGTCATATTGAAAATTCCATCCATGTTTCGGCTTTAAAAATAAAAAAAGTTATTTCCGAAAATAAAAAGAGTTCAAAGATTATCCTTGTTGGTAATGAAGAACGTTCAAATGCTCACATTGCTAGTTGAGCAAGATTTAATGGTTATAAAAACATTAAATTACTTAAAAATGGAATGAATAAACTTTCAAAAAAATATACATTTATTAAAGAAGAAAGAAAAAGTAGCTAATCTTCGTTAGCTACTTTTCTTAATTTAATTAACCAGTGATTTAAACCAGCTCTAGTTTTTTTTATGCCTTTTTTTTCTAATAATATTACCAACTCTGATAATGAAGAGTATGGATTTCTTTTTTTCGTTTCAAAGAAAGTTATTTCATCTTTTTTAAACTTCTTTAATAAATTATTTTTAACAACATACTCATAATTTTTTAAATGTGCTGTAGATGCCTTTGAAAGTTTCTCTTGATTATAAATATCTAAATTAGAATATCTATTTAAATTATTTCTAAAATCACGCTCAATTCTTGCATCTTCAAATTCCATTAAAGAAAGGGAAGTTCTAATAGCTCTCAAGAAGTCAGCAATCATTTCTGATTTCTTAATATATAAAACTCAATTTTTACGTCTTTGGATTAATGAAAAATTAAAATTGTAATTATTTAGAAAATTCCTAACTTTTTCAGCTTGATTTCTATAATAAAACTGCATTTCCAAATGATATGAAGTTGATGAGGGATCAGACATTGAACCACCACCAATGAATACACCTGCAAAATAAAATCCAGGTTCTTTAATTTCATATTCTTTTTCAATATCAGCCATTTCTAAAACTATTCAATTTTTATTTTCTTTATCACTTGTTGAACTCACTTCTAATTGAATTAGTAAATCACGAATTAAATTAGAGATTTCTGTATTATTTAATTTTAAAATCATTTTTTCAGAACTATAGCCTGCTGATGAAACTATTCCGTGAATAAGTGCATTAGCTTGTTCAACATTCATTTCTTGAGAGAGAACCTCGTTTTTAACTTTATTTGAAAAAGACATTTTATACTATCACTTTTTCAATCGCTTTTTTAAGAAGGTATTTATTGTGACGTACTTGCCCTTCTTTATTTACATAAAGAAGAGGTAATACCGTTACCTTGGAATCATCTTCCACATCATTTTTAACAAGGAATTGTTTCTCTTCTTCATATCTCTCAAGAGTTGTTTTTGAAAGAGTTCCTTCAGGGAAGATAATATTACTTATCAATCCTTTGTTTGTATGTTTTTCAATAGCGATAATATGATCAGATAACTTATAATTATCTGTTTCACCATGTTCTGTAAATGCATTTGCAATATATATAACTTTTGCTTTTGTTTTTTTAAATGCATCTCTAATACCCGGAAATACTAAATTTGAAATTAATGAAGTATATAAAGAACCCATTCCAAGAATTACATAATCAGCTTTTTCAATTGCCTGAATAGCTTCTTGTGTTGCTTCTCCACCTTCAACTCAAATTTTATCAACATCTTTGTTTGGATTTGCAAGAGCTATTTCTCCAAATGAAATTGTTCCATCTGTATATTTCGTTACAATATTTGTTGTTGCATTTGAAATGGGCAATACTTCCCCTTGCACATTAAGCATTTTAGAAGTTTGTCTAATCCCTTCCGCAAAATCTTTTGAATTAGCAATATTTGCTGAAATAATCAAGTTACCCAATGCGTGACCATCGAATTGAGTACCTGTATTATTGAATCTATATTCCATTTGTTTTTCTAAGTCATTTCTATTTCTTGAAAGTGCACCAAGTACTCTTCTAATATCTCCAACAGCTGGAATATCAAAGTGTTCTCTAAGTACACCTGTTGAGCCCCCATTATCAGTAACCGTTACGATTGCTGATATTTCTACATCATCAATATACTTCACACCATTAAGGAGTGTGGAAAGTCCAGTTCCACCACCTATTGTTACTATTTTTTTCATATTTCTCCTTTTTGGTTTGTTTATTTTTTTCTAAATATTGTTGATGATATGCTTAGCAGCAATTGTACCATCAGCAGTTGCTGTTGTTATTTGACGTATTTGTTTGACAATAATATCGCCAGCAGCATAAATACCTTTTACAGCAGTTTCCATATTTTGATTTACTTTAATAAATCCTGTTTCATCTGTAATTCCTAAGTTACCTACAAATTTTGCGACTGGAATATATCCAATATATGGAAATAGAGCTTTAATTTCTAATGTTTGTTCTTTACCATCTTCAATAAATTTAACACCTTCAAGCTTTGTTTCACCTTCAAGTGTATGAATCATAGATTTCATATGTACCGTGATATTTGGTTTTGCTTTTAATGCATCAACTTCTTTTGCATCAGCGTGGAAGAAGTCATCCATTATAAATACATGAACTTCTTTTGCTACTGATGATAAGAATGTAGCTTCTTCAATAGCAGCATTCCCTCCACCAATGACACCTGTAACTTCACCTTTATATAAAGGACCATCACAAATAGCACAATATGAAACACCTTTGTGATTGAATTCATTTATTCTTTTAATTTTAGGTATTCTTGAAATCATACCTGTTGCAATAATCACTTTTTTACCAATATATTTAGTTCCATTAGACAAAGTTATAACTTGCTCTGATTCTCCATTAGATTCCAAGTTGGCTACTTCTCCGTATTGATGTTTAACACCATTTGCAATTACTTGCTTATACATACTTAATGCTAAATCAGGTCCTGAAGTAGTTTCAAAACCTGGATAGTTTTCAACTTTAAATGTTGTAACCATTTTTCCTCCAGGCGCACCTTTTTCGATTAATATCGTCTTAAGATTCGATCTTGCAGCATAAATTGCAGCAGCCATACCTGCTGGTCCAGCTCCTATTACTACTACATCATAATTATTTTCTTTTTTTAACATTTTTCTCTCTTTCTGGCTCTACATAACCTTCTTTGAATTTTACTAATTCATGCTTTCGTACTCAAATATGAGTTTTAAATCTTCAACTCATAGGTTTATACTCTGCATATTTTTTAATCATTTGTTCTTTGACTTCTTTATATTTACTTGAAGTAAATACCCCTTTAAATGTTGATACTACTAAAACGGATATTTTTAGTGGTCATGTAATAAAGAAATATCTTTGTTCAATTTTAATTCTTGTATATTTAGGTTTTGTTTCTTCAAGTGTTTCTTTATATCCTTTGATTGGATTTGAAATTCAAAATGATTTAAAACCTTTTTTAAAATTTATTGATCTTTGTTCTGATTTTCTTTTTGGTTCTGTTGAATAATCAATAAATTCACCTTTTAAGGCAATGTTTTTACCTCAATTAATAAAGAATGCACGAACGTATCTATCAAATGTTGAATAAAGAATTAATAATATTCCTGCAACAATGAAAATTGCTGAAGTAAATACTGATGCTTCTACTTTACCATTAAATCAATACATATAGTCTGAAGGATCTCTTAATGGCTCCATTACGATACGCACAATTCCATATCAAGTAAAATAACCTCCAGCAGTTACACCTGGTTTAGTTCAGTTAAACGTATTTAATATAAAATGAAGAATAATAAATCCTGCAACAGATGTTAAGAATTCATAGAAGAATAATGGAACACGGAAGTGATCTCCATCACCATTATTTATAAACATATTTGAATGTATATATTCCCCTAATCATTCTGATCATTTACCAGATTCATCTATTTTTCCAAATACCTCATGATTAGCAAAATTACCTCATCTACCAATTGCTTGACCAATCAATACAGCGGGAACCACATAACTTAATACTGTTCTCATATCTAATATTCTACGCTTTGAGAATAAATAACCTGAACCACCTAAAATAGCACCCATAACACCACCTTGGATTGCCATACCACCTTCTCAAGCTGCATATCAATGACTAACAACATCAGGCTTATCTAAATTCCCTAATACATATCAAAGTCTAGCACCAATTAATGATGAAGGTATAACAATAAGAACTAATATCTGCAACGCTTCTATTGAATACTTTTGTCTCTTTCAATAATAAAGAATCCCTAATATTGAAAACAACATCCCAAACATCATGGTTAATGAATAAACTTTAACATCAAATGTTCCTATACTAAATGCAGTTGCTGGTTGATGCGCTTCATGAGCAACATAATTCCCCATACTATTCCTCCTCTTCATTAGCTTTTTTCATACGTTCTTGTATCATAGCAAATGAGTCGAATCCATCTTTTTTAGCAACATGCAAGTTTGTTGCAGCTGTTATTAAAGCTCTAATAGATTTACCACTCTTAACTGGTATTTCTGTTTTTGGTATACTTCCACCTAAAGTTTCATAACTTAGATTACCATTACCCAGTCTATCAAATTCTTTATTTTGATTTTCTGAATCAATAAGTTCTACTACCAATTCAATTTTTGCAGCATCACGAACTGATCTAACTCCAAAGATTTTTCTAATATCTAAAAGACCAATACCTCTTGCTTCAAGTAAATCTTTTGTGATTTTAGCAGGAGTCCCAATAAAATCTTTACCTACTCTTGTAATATTGACTGTATCATCTGAAACAAATATATGTCCTTGTTGAATTAATTCAATAACAGCTTCTGATTTACCTATACCTGATTTACCTATAATCATTACTCCCACACCATTAATAATTACTAAAGAAGCATGAACTGATTCAGTTTTACTAAAGTGTGCCGCAAGATGTTCTCTAATAATAGCAATAATATCTGTTACATGTAAGTCTGTTACAATAATAGGAACATTATGCTTGGAAGCGATATCGATAATTAATTTGGCTGTTTTTTCTTTAATACCAATAGATAAAAATATAACAGGGGGTTTGTTAGAAAATAATTTCTCAATTGAAGAAAGTGTGGTTTCTTCTCCAACAAGATCAAATCATTCTTGTTCTTTTGTACCTCAAACAATAACATTCTTACGAATACCTTTATTTAATATAAAACCACACAATTCCAATCCAGCACGATAAATACCAGGTGAAGTTATTTTGGTTCATTCTGTTATTTTATCTTTATTAGCTATTTCAAATTGACATTTCTGTACAATTTCAAGAACCGGTATACCTTTTGTTGTTTTCATTAAAACCTCCTATGCATTAATGCTCTTACAGTGTTATGTGAAATACGTTTAATTAATTCCGCAAATAATTCACTACCCTTTTCTGTAAAAACTTGGAAAGGATTTTTTTGAGCATAAGATGACATTGATGAAGAAGATCTTAATTTATCCATATGATCAATATGTAATTGTCAGTTAGCATCAAATGTTTCAAGAATAATACTTCTTTCATAATCATGAGTTTCTTCTTCTCCAATAACTTCAAAAGCACTTTCTCTTAAGATGTCATATGCTTTAATTAATTCTTTTGAGATATATTCAATTAATTCTTCAATTGCAAGATTTGTAAGAATTGCTGGAATTAATTTAAATTCAACATTATTAAATCAAACCGCATTTAAAGAGTTTGAAAGTTCTTCATGATTAATTGTGTCATCTTGATTTTGGAATTGTGGGAATAATACAACCTCTTGCACAACCTTCTTAAACATCCTGTGAATAACATTTAATAAATCTTCTTGAGAAATAATAATGTCTCTTTGGTTGTAGATTGCATTACGTTGTTGTCTAATAACATCATCAAATTGCAGAACGTTTTTACGAGAATCGAAGTTAAATCCCTCAATTTTCTTTTGTGCTCTTGTTAAAGCTTTATCCATTGATTTTGAAGAAATTGGTTTTTCTTTAAATGATGCAAATGATTTCTTTAATTTTTCTTGCGCAGAGAATCTAGAAATTAAAGAGTCATCAAGTGAAAGGAAAAATTTAGATCTACCCACATCACCTTGACGCCCTGAACGACCACGTAATTGATTATCTATACGACGTGATTCTGCTCTATCTGTACCAAGAACAAAAAGACCTCCAGCAAGTTTAGCTTTTTCATCCAACTTAATATCTGTACCACGACCAGCCATATTGGTAGCAATTGTAACAGCTCCTAGTTTACCTGCCTTTGAAATAATTTCAGCTTCTTTTCCATCTTGTTTGGCATTAAGTACCTTATGTGAAATTTTATTCTTTTTAAGTAGTTCGGAAAGCTTTTCAGATTGTTCAACTAAAGAAGTTCCAACAAGAATAGGTTGATTTGTTTTCTTTTTAACTTTTTTAATTTCCTCAACAATTGCCTTGTATTTATATTCTGATGTTACATATACATTATCTTTTTCATCTTTACGAATAATAGGTTTGTTTGTTGGAACCTCAACAACACGCATGTTATAAATATCTATAAACTCACCTTCTTCTGTTTTTCCTGTACCAGTCATACCAGATAATTTTTCAAACATACGGAAAAGGTTTTGATAAGTAATTGTAGCCATTGTTTTAGTTTCATCTTCAATTTCAACTTTTTCTTTTGCTTGAATAGCTTGTTGTAGTCCATCTGAATATGAACGACCCTCCATAATACGACCAGTAAATACATCGATTAATTCAATCTTCCCATCACGAACAATATAATCACCATTAATCTCCATTACAAAGTTCGCTCTAAGCGCATTTTGAACACGATGTACAAGTTCTGAAGATTCAAGTGAGAATAAATTTTCAATCCCATAAAACTTATTAGCTTTATCAATACCTGAACCTGTTAATTGAATACTTTTTGTTTCAGCATCAATTTCATAATCTTTTTTATTAAGTGAAACTACAAATCCTTGTGCAGCTTCATAAAGAGTAGAAGGTACTGCATCTCCACCAGTAATGATTAAAGGAGTTCTCGCCTCATCAATAAGAATTGAATCAACCTCATCAATTAATGCATAAAAGAAACCACGTTGAACTTTTTCACCCATTCTTTTAACCATATTATCTCTTAAATAGTCAAATCCAATTTCTGAATGAATTGAATATGTGATATCACAATTATATGCTTCACGTTTTTCTTCAGCTCCCAATTCACGTTTATTGATTCCATAAGTTAAACCTAAAAAATTATGAACTTGTCCTGTTTCAATAGCATCACGTTCCGTAAGGTATTCATTAACCGTAGAAACGATTACACCCTTACCAGCTAATGCATTCATATAAACTGGCATAATAGAAGTAATAGTTTTACCTTCACCAGTCTTCATTTCAGCAACGGAACCCATAGTTAAAATAAGTCCACCAATAACTTGAACATCATATGGTCTTTTCCCTAAAACCCTAAAACATGCCTCCCTCGCAACTGCAAATGCTTCAACCGTAATTTTCTCCATACGATCATCTTTTCTAAGCCTTTCTTTAAACTCCTCAGTCTTAGCTTTTAACTCTTCATCTGTTAATTTCTTCATTTCTGGTTCAAGAGCATTAATTTCTTTTAAATAAGATTCAGCTCTTTTAAGTTCAGAAGATTTTATTTTAAATATTTTTTTCATATATAAATTGTAAATCATTTATTATATAAATGTAAATATTGATAGATACAAAAAAATAACTGTGCCTAAGGTCTTGGGTGTTTTTTTGAAAATAAAACTAATTTTTTAGACTAAAAATAATATTTTAAGAAGTTTTTTTTATTTAAAAGTAATATTCTTTATTTTGATATAAATTTAATTAAATATAATTCTTTATTTATCCCTTATAAGGCACTCATACACAAAATTTTTCATATAAAAAAATAAGCAATTGCTTATTATTTTTGTTATTTATTGTTTTCAATTAGAATATCGATAACTTTTTCATTTGTCATCGGAATTTGCATTTGAACTTTTTGAATCATTGTTTTAACATTTTTAAGATCTTGTTGGTAAACTTTTGCTAATTTTTCATATTCTTTATCATAATCAGCATCTGTTAATTCGATTTTTTCGATTTTTGCAATTTCCGCAAATACCAATGAATCTTTAAGTGAAGATTCCGCAGCTTCTTTGTATTGTGATTGAAGTGCTTCTTCTTTTATACCTGTCATTTCCATATATGTTTTTTTATCAATGCCTTGTTGTTTCATAGCATCTAAGAATTTTTGTTCTTGACTCTTCATTTCTTTAGTTACAAGTGCCATTGGAACAACCAACTTTGTTGCTGCTTTAATTTCTGTGAAAGCTGCTTCTTTAAATTCCATTCTAGCTTTTTGAATAGCTTGTTCTGTAAGAACATCTTTCATGTATTTTTTTAATTCCGCAAATGTTGTAACGCCTGGGGCATTAATTTCTTTAGCAAAATCATCATTAAGTTCTGGTGTTTCTTTAACTTTAACTTCTTTAACTACACAAATAAATTTTGCCTCTTTACCTTTTAATTCCTCTGAATGATATTCTTCTGGGAAAGTAACTTTAACTTCTTTTTCTTCTCCAGCTTTAACTCCAACTAATTGTTCTTCAAAACCTGGTATAAATTGCCCTGATCCTAGCTCTAGTTCATAATCTTCAGCTTTTCCGCCTTGGAATGTTGCTTCACCCACAAATCCCTCAAAGTCAAACTTAAGTGTATCTCCTAATTTAGCTTTTCTTTCTACTGGTACAAGAATTGAATGCATATTTTGTAGGTTTTTAAGCTCTGCATCAACTGCTTTTTCATCAAGTTTTGGTTGTACAAATTTAGATTTTAAATTTTTATAATCTGATAATTTAATTTCTGGGTAAACTGGGTAAATGAATGAAACTTCAAGTTCTGTTCCAGTTAATTTTTCAACGTTGTATGCTGGTCCATCAAGAATGATTTCCTCTTCTTTGATTTCTTTTGCTGCTTCTTTAACTAATTCATCCAACATTGTTGGAAGTGCTTTTTGTCACACTTCTGGTTGTGAAATGTATTTGTTTAATAAATTCGCAGGGATTTTACCTTTTCTAAATCCATCAACTTTAAGATTTGCTGCAATACCTGTTTTAGCTTTTGCTTGTGCTTCTTCTCATTTAATTTGATTTGCTTTAACTGTTATTTTCAATTCAGCTGTAGCTTTTAATAATTCTCTTTTTGCCATGTTATATTCTCCTGTATTACAAAGTTTTATTTCTTTGGTATATAAATTATAGATTATTTTTATAAAATAAGGCAAAATGAAAAATAACATAATGTTATTCTTAGATTTTAAATATATAATTTTACATGTTTTTTACGTTCTTCATTGACTGGGATTATTGAAGGAATATTCATCGATTCATAAGCGATATTTACAATAATATTTTCTAAACCTTTTGGTTCATCGATAAATTCTGGAAATGTGTTTAATGAATATAATTCCAAAAGAGATTTTGCTACTTGCTCTAGCGATGGATTTTTTAAAATTAACCTTTCAATCCCAACATATGTATTTAAATAAGTCTTTAATGAAACAATAGAACCCACTATTTTAGGATTAATAATTTTATTGCTTCATTTAAAATTATGATCTATATCTTGTTCAACACAATACTCATAAATAATAGTTTTAATCATATTTGGAGTTGATGTATTAGAGATGATTTTATGTATATCTTCAATAATAGATCTAAGATTTAAATCTTTCAATTTAGCGATTGCCATTGGCATCTTTATTGAATCATTGTTTATAAGTATTTCTAAAACTTCATCTCTACTTAATTCATTATTGATTATGGTATCTTGCCTTACTTTAAATTTTAATTCTTCTAATAAATTTAAAAATGTTGATTCATATCTTTCAGGAATATAAGGCATATTCAATTCAACTTCTAATTTTTTTGCTGCTTCTGATGGATTTGTTTGAATTAACCCTTTAATTTCTTTAATTATTTCTACATAGTAATCTTGTTTCATAATAAGATAATTTTACCATTTTGAGTTTAAAAAAAGTATTTAAAATACCATTTCAAGGTAAAAAAGGCGAAAAAAAATGGTGACCGAGAGAGGATTCGAACCTCTGACCACATCCTTAGAAGGGACGTGCTCTATCCAGCTGAGCTACTCGGCCATTTTTTTTGCTTTTTCATTATAACACAGGTATTGACTTAATTTCACCATAAATTTTTCCATTTTCAATAAAATATATTGCGTATGTAGGCCCATCATCAGTCCTAGGGATTGTTGTAGAGCCTGGACATGAAGTAAAAACCCCTTTTTTATCATTAATATAAGGAATATGGGAGTGTCCATGAATTAACACATCAACACCTTCAACTCTAGCAACCTTTTGTGGCAACTTATTTCAATTATGAGTATAAATGCCACGAGAATGTCCATGTAAGATCATAAAATTTAGCCCTTCATATTCAAATTTAACCTCCAATGGGAGTCTATTATAATCATTATTCCCTTCTACGCAATAATCAAACCTTGCTTCTGCTCATGTTTTATTAAATTCGGAATCTCCCATGTGTATTGCTAAATCATATTCTTCTATTGAAAGGATTTTATCAACAATCTCTTTATTTCCGTGATTGTCTGAAATTGCTATTATTTTTTTCATATTTAAATTATAAATTGTTTGCATCAATAAAATTAAAATAAAAAAATAAACTTGATAGTTTATTTCTTTAATATTTTCAATACTTTAAAGGGCACTGTTTAATCATCCAATCATTTTATCCATTGGTTGATATTCAACCCCTCTAGCAACTTCTTTTCCATCTTTAAATACTATAAAAGTTGGCACTTTAGTAACGTTGTAACCTTCTGCTTTTCTAAATACTTCTGCCTTTTCTGCATCAATAGCAATAAATTCAACTGGTTTATCTTTAAATTCATTTGCTAGATTCTCATAAATAGGTTGCATCATTTTACAATCTCCACATCATTCTGTATAAAAGTCTACAATTACAACTCCTGTATTTTTAATATCTTCAAATTCTTTTAATGTCATATTTTTAATCATTATTTAAATATTCCTTCCATGAAGTCAACTTCAGATTGTTTTTGTTCTTGTTTTCTTACTATATCTTCATCAAATTCTAATTCCTCGTCTTCATCATTATTGGTTCCAAGTATATCAAAACTAGGTGGTGCAGGATAATCTTTAACTTTATCAATTATCGCTTCAATTTCTTCGTTAGATAGGTAAGCACCCTGTGCACGCTCAATACCTTTACCATATAAAGACATAAGCATATCCCCGCGACCCATTAATTTTTCAGCACCAACAGAATCTAAAATAACTTTTGAATCAACACCAGAAGTTACTGAGAAAGAAATTCTAGAAGGTATATTAGCTTTAATAACACCAGTAACAACATTTGTTGAAGGTCTTTGAGTAGCTACTATTAAATGTATACCTGCAGCTCTTGCTTTTTGTGTAATACGTTGAATAGATGTTTCAACTATTTTAGCTGCAACATTCATTAAATCAGCCAATTCATCAATAACACAAACAATGTATGGTCATTTCTCTTTTGCTTTTGCATTATATTCTTCAATATTCCTTACAAACATACCAGCCATTGTAGAATACCTTCTTTCCATTTCATCAACAAGTCCATCCAATGCTTTTGAAGCAATTTCAGGATCTGTAATAACTGGAGTTAATAAATGAGGTACTTTATTATATGGCATAAATTCAACCATTTTAGGATCGACCAATACAAGTCTCAAATGTTCTGGTGATGTTCTCATAATCATAGACATTAATATTGCATTAATACCTACAGATTTACCTGAACCTGTTGCACCAGCCACTAATAAGTGTGGAGTTTTATTTATGGGTATAACTAATGTTTGTCCATTAATTGTTTTACCTAATGCTACAGCTAAAGGTTCTTTTTTATATTCTTCTGATTCATTCATCTCATCAAATATATCTTTAAATGCAACCATTTGTGGATTAGCATTAGGAACTTCTACACCAATAGCGGCCTCACCTGGAATTGGTAATTCCATCCTTACATCAGTTGCTGCAAGAACCATTTTAATATTTTGTTCTAATTGTGCAAACTTCTTGAGATTGATACCTGGACCCGGTGTAATTATATATTTTGTTAAAGTAGGCCCTACAACAGTTCTCGAAACTTTTGCATCAATTTTAAATGTTATGAATAACTCTTGAAGTTTTTTTGCTTTTTCAGTTATTTCTTCTTTTAATTGTGAAGTGTCTGAGTCTTTTGGAGTATTCAACACTTCTTCTGACTTAATAATTGGATATTCCGGGTGAATATAAGGTATTTTTCTTTTAGGTTTAGAAACCGCTGCTTCCGTTTGAACAACTTGCTCTTGTATTTGTGTATTAGTTACTTGTTCTACATCTTCTTCTTCAGCAAAAGGATCCTCAAATGGTAAATCAAATTCCGATGTATTTATTAGATGTTCTGTTTGCGTAATAGGTTCTTGTTCTTCTTTTACTTCAATTAGTTCTGCACCTTGTGCTTCTTTCTCTTTAAGAATTTGCCTTTTCTTATTCTTTTTGAATTTATAAAGTCCAAACATTGAACCAGTTATTAAAAACGAGACAGAAAAAATTAATAAAACCGCAGCTATTACTCCTGCACCAATTGGAGAACTAAACATTGCAAAGAAAGCTCAAATGGAATAACCAACCAAACCACCTCAAGTACTATTTGGTTTTCAGTACATATTATTTTTGTCAACTTCTTTAAAACTTTCTCATCAATCTTGTTTAATGGCTCTTTCTCAAGCATTCACACCAAAGGTATTTAAATTATCCTTTTCTTTAAAGTGTTCTTTTGGAAATACACCTCACGCATGGACTGTGAATATTATTGAAAGAACAATAAATCAATAATTAAATGTGGTTAATTTAAATCATTTAGGTAGTTTTCACTTGCTTGGTAAAATCATTTTAATTCCACGAAAACAAACAAATAAATAGAAAAATGGATTAAATACACCAAAAAGCATACCAACAGTGTAGGCATGTATACTACTTAAAAAAGGCACTTCAAGAAAAGCGAAAATTTGTAATGATACAGCTACTATTAACAGTATCATCCCAAGTATTTTTCTATCTCTTAAAGGACTATATTGATTTTGAGGATTATTATTTAGATTATTCATTTAGATAAATTATAAAGAAAAAAGAACCATTCGGTTCTAAACTTCATAAAATGTAACAACTACCATTGGTTCTTTATTAATTGCTTTAAATAATGATTTTTTAATTCTGTTTCTAATTCTGTTTTGGATCAATTTATAATCAAATCTATCTTGTTCTTCAATAGTTTGAATAATTCTAGATTTAATTAAATCCATAATATCTGTATCTCCGCCTTTAGGAATCATAATTCCAACAGTATTAATATTAATATCTGATAGTACTTTTTTAGTTTTATAATCAATTAATATTGCTACAGTAAGAACACCTTCACGAGCCAATTCTTCACGTTCTGCAATAACACCATATGATAAGTCACCAACACCAAATCCATCGATAATGGTGTCTCCATGTTCTTTAACTTTACCATTTGTTGATGCAAGTTTGCCTTCTTTAAATAGTGCAATCTTACCATTTTGTAGTGTAATTGATTTTGTGAATTTATTTGCTTCTTCAGCAATTCTTTCAGCATTTTTTAAATATCTAAAAAGACCTGAAATAGGAATAAAATGTCTTGGTTTAAGAATTTTAATTGTATTGAAAATATCCTCTTTTGCTGGATTAAATTTGTAGTAATCTTTTTCAGAAACATCATAAATTCTTCTAAGGTTTCTTGAAATTAAGTCTAATGTTCTTGCTGCTGTTTTTTCCAATCCGTTAATTGGAGGAGCAATCATAATAACTGTATCTTCTTTTCTAAATTTTAAAAATACATCATTGCCTTCACAAATTCTAATAAATCTTTGGTAAAGTCTTTCTCCTGTACCAGTCACAAGAATTACAGCATTATTTGTTTTTTCTGCAAGTTTATAGTCAATGAATTTTGGTAATTGTGCATCTGGATTTTGTTTGATAAATGTTTTGATTAGAGTTGAATATGCTCTACCATAAGTAATAACCGGTCTCTTAGCTTCAATCGCTAAATCCAAGATTTCTTGTAGTGTATACATTTCTTCATCATATGCACCAACAATAATTCTTTGATCATCCGGTGTTGATTTGAATGTTTCAGTCACAACTGGTTTTACTGATGATTTATCAAATGCAGATCCAATATATGAAGATCTTGCAGATTCAGCTAGAAGGGCAAGAATGCCTTTTTCTGATGTAGATTTTTTGATTACTTCCAAATCAGTTTTCCCATATTTACCTAAATCTCCAACAACATAATTAGTCATATAAAGAATATCTCCATCTTCCGTTGAGAAATTGTAACCTAGTGTTCCAGGGATTGAGTGCGCTAACTCAAATGGTTTAACAATAACATCTCCAAATTTTGTATCTTTATCAATAATATTAATTGAAAAATCATTATGTCCTATTTTATATTTAGAAACACGTTCTTTAATTACATCAACCGTAAATTTTGAACCGTAAATTTTTAATCCTTTTGTAGACATTAATAATCATGGTAGTGCGGCAAACACTTCATCATGACCGTGCGAAATAAATACACCTTTAATTTTTTTTGCGTTTTTTGTAATGTAATCAAACGTAGGTATGATTGTATCAACACCCAATTTTGACACTACGGGTAATTTTATACCTGCATCAACAATAAAAGTATCGTTATTAACTTCGATTGCGTAACAGTTTTTACCATTTTCGTCTTGTCCTCCAAGAGCGAATATATTAATATTAGCCATTTTGGCCTCCTTTTTCTGCTTATATACTTTCTGTTCTATTAATTGCTATGTAGTTAAATTAATAAAAGGAAGGTGAAAGATTTAATTATTTAAATTTATTATAGCATAAGATTAAAGAGAAAAAATCAAGGGTAATAGAAAACTATGATAAATCATAGTGGTTATTTTTATTCAATATTAATTACTTGTCCATCACGAACATTGTATTTAACTTTATCAATCATGCGAATAACATCAAAAATATTATCTTCATTCATTATTAGAAAATTTGCGGGATTTCCTTCTTGAATTCCATACTTTTCTAATTTCATTATTTTTGCTGAATTTTTTGTTATCAAATTAATTGCTTCTTTAATTTCATCATGCCCAGTTAAGTGATTTAAATGCAAACCCATAAAAAGAACTTGCATCATATTTGCATCGCCCAATGAATATCAAGGGTCTCTTATATCATCGTGACCATAAGCGATTGTGAGTTGATTATGCTCCAATATTTCCTTAACTCTTGTAATTCCTCTACCTGGATTAATTTCATCAAATCTTCCGCCAAGATGTACGTTAACAAGAGGGTTTGCTATAAAATTCATTTGAGCTTTTTCAAGAACACCCCAAAGTTTTCTTACGTATGCATTATTATATCTAGCGAAAGCAGTTGTGTGAGAAGCTGTTATTTTTCCTTGCATACCCATTTCATAAGTTTTGGCTGCAAGATATTCTAAAAATTTTGAATTCGGATCATCAATTTCATCACAATGCATATCTACTAATAAATCATTTTCTTTAGCAACCCCCAAAAGAAAATCAATAGATTCCCAACCATGTTTAGTTGATATTTCATAATGAGGAATTCCTCCTATAACGTCCAAACCATATTCAATCCCTTTTTTAAGATTTTCTTTAAATTCTGGTTTTGTAAGTATTCCATCTTGAGGAAATCCAACTAATTGTATATTTAGTTTATCTATTCATTTTTGTTTTTGTTTAGAAGCTCATTTAACAATCTCAACACAATTACCTGTTATGTCTAAATGTGCCCTTATATTTTGTGTGCCATTTTTTACATATCTTTCAAAAAGCTGATCAGTTCTTTTTATGAAATCTTCTTCAGTTAACATTTCTTTTCTTTCCCTTCAAATTTCAATACCTTCAAATAAAGAACCAGACTTATTAAATTTTGGCTCTCCCGCTGTAAATGCTGAATCAATATGAACATGTGGGTCATTAAAAGGGCTTAAAACTAAACCGCCTTTACATTCAATGATCTTATCAACTTTTGTCATTATATTTGTATTAATTTTACTAATCTTTCCATCTTCAACTAAAATATCAATATTTTGATTATTGAGTTTTGCTTGTTTGTAAAGTATCTTCATGTTTTCCTCCGATTTTTCCAATTATTAATACTGCTATTGCATATGTAAATATTGCTATTGAGAATGATATAAATGGTGCATACGGTGTAATAACTGGAATGAATGTTATTCCTGTTGATAATGCCAAAATAGTAACCGCTGTTATTGGTAATACTGGTTTAAATTTTTGAGTAATTTTTTCCTCATCAACCAAGAAATAATTTAATATAATAATTGCTCCAATAGCTGGTACAAATCTATTCATATAATTCAAGAATTCAATAAAGTTATCAAACAATCACAATGATGCGCCTGCGCCAATCAATCCAAAGATTACTACACCTAATTTCTTAGGTAATTTAAACCAATGTTCAAATGCCAAAGATATTGAGAACATACCTGAATCGTTTGTTGTCCAAATATTTAGTATTAAAATTATATAACCAATTACAACAAGACCCATACCGCCATGAGCTTTTGTAATTGAAATAAAATCAAATATTTTTGTTTCTGAATATATCTGAGAAACAAATCCAAATGTGATCATTATTCCATTACCAACAAAAAATGCTAATGCTGTTGTTTGTCATGCAATCTTTGGATTCTTTGCCTCTTTTGCAAAGTTCGGAACAAATGTTGCCCCTGAAATAAATGTCCCTATAACAACCGCAATTGCTTGTACAATGTTAGTCATACTTTCTTTTTTTGTTGCTTCATGATAATGTCCAATATGAACATTTGTGCCCATACTAATAAATCCAAGAAGTATTACCAATGGAACAGCAATCATTGAAATTATTGTTAAAGATTTTATTCCAAAAAATGCTGTTGAAATAATAAGTGCCGTTGCAATAAATACTATATATCATGGTGAAATACCTAATTCTGCAGAAATTGGTTTTGCAATCATAGCAATACCGACTCCAAATCAACCAACTTGTGTAATAACCATAATCATCGAAGGAATTATTGCACCCTTACCTCCAAATGATTTTTTTAATGTTTCATCCAAATTTTTATTCTGTCTCTTGGATATTCATGCTAATAAAGCACCATAGGATGCAAGCAAGAAATTACCAATAATAATAGCAAGAACACCTTGTCATACCTTGATATCATTACCAATTTGTGCACCAGACATTACTGATGCTGAAAATATTGTAAATCCAAACATAAGCGCAAGCATAGTTCAGAACCCTTTGTAGTTAATAGTCATATATTTAATTCTCCCTTTAGTTTTTTATGAATGAAAATTTATAAAAAAATATAACCACGAATGGTTATATATTAATATAAATACAAAACAACAAGATTTGCATCTTTCTTTAAAAAAGCTTTTTTTGTTTTGTTTAAATTTTTCATTGAGAAAATTATACTTGCTTTATTTTTTATTTTATATTATGTTTTTTTCACATTTGTTTTTTATTATAGCAAAGTCGAAAATGGCGAAAAAAAAGCGACTTTCTATTTTCACCTTACGGCTATCGTCGACGTTAACGGGCTTAACTACTGAGTTCGGAATGGATTCAGGTGCGCCCCGTTGCTATAATCACCAAAAACATTATACATAAATATTTATTGTTTTATTAACTTTTTTCGTAAAAAATAAAAAAAGTGCTAATTAGCACTTATCTAATGTTTCAACTCTTTCTTGGTGCCTTCCACCTTCAAAAGGTTCCGCAAGAAATGCATCCACCATTTTAATTGCTTGTTCTTCTTTAATCATTCTTTCACCCAATGCAATAACATTAGCATCATTGTGTTGTCTAGTTAATTTTGCATCTTCTAAATCAAAAACTCTTGCAGCTCTTACACCTTTAAATCTATTTGCAGCAATTGATATCCCGATTCCAGAACCACAAACTAGAACTCCGAAAGGTGCTTTACCTTTTGAAATTTCTTTACCCATTTTTAGTCCAAATGAAGCATAGTTTGCTCTTTCTGGTGAATTACAACCTAAGTCAATTACTTCATGACCATTTTCTAATAAATGTTTTTCTACAATCTTTTTTAATTTGAATCCAGCATGATCTGATGCCATTAATATTTTCATATTTACCCCTTATTGTTTATTAATCTAATTTTATTTTAACACTTCCTGGTCTAATAATAGACATATCACTTGCTCTAATTATAGTAGAACTGATATTAGTACCATGACCAAAATCATAATGTTTATGTATCTCTGGAAAAGTTTTGATCGCTTCTTTTAATTTTAATGTTGTACAACCACTTTTATTTGCACTTGTCATATAAATAGGGCCAATTTCATCCATAAGATTTATTAATCCCTTATTATCTGGTATTCTTAAACCAATTTCATCTAATACAATTGTTACTTGACCTGGTCAATATTTTTGAGCAATTGCTTCTGCATTAGAATTCCAACCCGCAAATGTTCTAGCTTCAGCAATAGAACCAACCATAATTAATAACTTTTTGTTTTCAGGTCTCTCTTTGAGTTGCATAATTTTTTTTCGATTAGTTTCAGAAATTGGAGCACCAATTCCTACTACTGTATCTGTAGTGGCAATAAAAAGTTCTTCATATTTTTTCATAACAATTTAATTATAACTTAAATAACTTTTTTTAATTCTTATCGCTCTAATATTGACAGTTTTATTCATTTAAATTCTACCTTTCATTTATAATTCCCATATGAATAACAAATACTTAAAATTAAAATATAAAAAAGACTATTATAGAAAATCACAAACTGAAATGATTAACGAATCAAAAGAAGATTTAAAAAAGATTGATTCAGGTATTCCTCTACACAAAGTATTAGGTTATATAGAAATGACAGATGTAAAAATAGATCTTTCAAAAAATGTATTAATACCAAGATATGAAACAGAGGAGTTGGTCTTATTAGCTGCTAAATACATAAAAGAAGATTCAAAAGTTCTTGATTTATGTTCTGGTAGTGGATATATAGGGTTAGCTATTAAAAAAATGACAAAAGCAAATGTTGTTGCTTCTGACATTTCAAAAGAAGCTATTGAACAAATAAATATTAATAAACAAATAAATAAATTAAATATTGAAGTGATTGAATCAGATTTATTTGAAAATATAAATGATAAATTTGATGTAATTATTTCTAATCCACCATATATCCCAGATAAAAAAATCTTAAGTAATTCAGTCTTAGACCATGAACCCCATTTAGCTTTATTCGGCGGATCAGATGGAAATGATTTATATAAAAAAATAATAAATGAATATGAATTATTCTTAAATCCTGGTGGTATTATTTTATTTGAAATCTCAGAAGATAATATTTCTTTTTTAAAAAGTAAAAACTTCAAAATTGTTAAAGACATTAACGGAAAATCAAGAATAGCATTTAAATTAAAATAAGTTTTAATGTTTTAAAAACGATTTATTGTTTTATCATTATTAATATAAACTTGGGAGTATAGTTTAGTGGTAAAACAACGGATTCCAAACCCGTTGATGTGGGTTCGATTCCTACTACTCTCGCCATATCGTTTTAAAAAGCGTTCATTTTATGATGCAGTATTAAACTGCATCATTTTTTTTACTTATAAAAATCATTTTAATTTTATGATTAATGAATTATAAAATTTTGTATGATAGTAATAATATGAAACATTTTTTTGTTGTGTGATGTTTTGTTATTTACATTCACTAAATAAGCGATATGTTATTGTTTAGGCGTGTAATTTTATCTTACACAACTTGGCAATAAACGAGAAAAGAGGAATATGAAAAAAGACTATTTTAGTAATGAAATGTCTTACTCAGCACTCTTCATGTGAAAAATGGAGACAATGCATTTGAAATCAAAAAAGACATTTCAAGACGAATTTATTCTCGAGGCGAAAGAAATTAATCCAAAATTAAATAAAAATAAGCTTTATATAATTAATGCTATGGTATTTGGAGAATTAGTAACTAAAAAAAGTGTTTCTGATTATCTAAAAAAAGATCCTGGAAATATTTCAAGATCTATCGATGAACTTATTGAATTAGGAATAATTAAAAAAGATTTTCTTAAAATTGATGGGAAAGAAGTTAGGGTTCTTTCATTGAGTAAAAAGTTTTACTCAAAATACATCAAAATGATTAACGAATATTTTGAGAGAGTATACGTAAAAAACTTCATACCTGCTATAGAAGAGATAGGCGAACAAATGAAAAGCAAAAAGGTTGAAGGTATCGCTAAGACATTGAGAAAAATGAAAAGATAGGAAAGACCTATCTTTTTATTTGACATTTTGGACATGTAACTGTACCACGACCATTAACTCTACTTTTTTGTAAAATTGTTTTACACATTGGGCATTCTTGTCCGGATTTATCAAAAACCTTAAGATGCTTTTGATATTCTCCAGGCTTTCCATTAACAGAACCATACGTCCTAATAGATGAACCACCCAATTCAGTAGCATGATCCATTATTGATGTTCCTATATCCAAAATATCTTTTGCTTCTTTTAATGTTATCTTGTAAGCTGGTGTTTCTGGATGAATTTTCGCTTTCCAAAGAGTTTCATCAACATAAATGTTTCCAAACCCAATAACATGATACTGATCCAAAATGACTGTTTTAATGGCTCTAGAAGTCCTTTTGAGCATTTCTAAGAACTCTTTAGGATTTGTGTCTTGCGGCTCCTTAGCAAGCTTGTGAAGTGGTTTCATCTTTAAGTAAGTCGCTTTTTGTCTTAGGTGCATTGTCCCAAACTTTCTTGAATCAACAAAATGTAACTCCGAACCATCATTAAACCTAAAGATAATTCCAACATGTTTGGGATTTTCTTTAGGTTTATTTTCAAAAAAGTAATATGTTCCAGTCATCCTTAAATGAGAAAGAATTATTGTGTCACCTGAAAGTTCAAAAATAATTCATTTACCAAGATTTTGAAATCTTTCAATAGTTTTACCAATAACCTCATTAGAAAATTCCTTTTCAGTTATTTCTTTAAGCAATTTAGGAACAATAAATTGCACTTCTCTAATTGTCTTATTATGAGAAACAATATTTAATCCTTTTATCATAGTTCTAACTTCTGGCATTTCTGGCATATTACCTCCTCATTATTTTTCTTCTAATTCTTTAATTCTTTTTTCTAATGCTTTAATTTTTATAGTCGTTGCATCCACTTCTTTGGTTGATGAATCAACTTTTTTTCACATCACTAAAGCTACGGTCCACATAAAAACATAATAAATCGCCCCAGCAATTCACGCTCATACTTGATAAAGATTTAAGTATGAGAAAGGATATCTTAAACATAACATTACAATCATTCCAATTAATGGAATAACATTTGCAAGTATTCCAAATACATAAATATGTTTCTTTGTAAACTTAAATATTTTACTTTTCATTTTTAACCTCCGTTATAAATTTATTAATTGTTTTTACTCATTCTTGTTGAACATTTTCATTAGTCAACATTCTGACATGATTAGCATCTTCAACTTCAAACGTTTTAAAATCTATCTTTTCTTTTTGTAACATTCTTTTAATTCTTTCGTATTCTTTTCAAGGTACTACTGAATCACTTTTTGAATGCAATAATAATATTGGTATATTAAATCATTTTTTAATATGTTTTCGCTTTATATTTACTTTTCATAAATTAATGCCAAATGCCAACAACCATAATTTAACCAAGGGGTAAATGGCTATAGCTACCGGACTTGGAATTTTATATTTTTTGATCCCTAATAAAGCAGGTTTTCTAAAGTCCATATATCCAGCTTCAACAATCACAAATTTAACAGGTGTAAATTTTCTGTATTTTTTAATTCAATTAAAGACAGTAGCTCCACCCATAGATTCACCATGTAATCCAATATTATTTGTTTGATATTTTTCTACAATATCAATGTATATTTCTTGAATTACATCAGGTTCTTTATAACCCATTGTGCACCTACCTAAAATTGCATTAGTACCTCAACCTCTGCCATCAAATGTAATTGCGTTATAACCCATATCATTTCAAATCTTGGCGTACTTATACATTCTTTCCCTTGTGTTATACATACCATGTACTAAAATAACATACTTTTTATTTGTTTCTTTCCCTCAAATTTCGTATTCTACTTTTTTATTTTTGGCAGTAATTAGGAATTCTATTTTTAGAGGACCATTTTCAATATATTTTTTAAGATTAAATAATTTGCCAATACCTTCAATGTCCTCTTTTAAAATATTTTTTTTATCATATCTTTTAGGATTTGCCATATTTTTTGCTGTTAAAAAAGATATTATTAACATAACTATTAAAAATATTGGAATGATAACCATTGCAACAATCAATATTGCCGATATTATTCTTTCTGAAATTTTCATATAATAATTTTAACATCTATTTTATTTCAAAAAAGAATAATAAAATAGCATTCACTTAGAATACTATTTTTTATATAAAATTTCAGCTGTTTTAGCAATCATTCCACCATTATCTGTTGCATATTTTAAATTAGGTATTATTGCATTTTTGTGTAGTTTTAAAAATTCTTCTCTAACTTTTGAATTAGCTGAAACCCCACCTGCAAGAACAATACATTTTGGATTATATCTTTCGATTGCTTTTTTTGTTTTATTCATTAATGAGGTAACTGCAGCAATCTGAAATGCAGCTGCAACTTCTTGTTTATTAATTTTATTACCTTTTTGTATATTGTTATGAATGTAATTAATTACATGTGATTTAAGACCTGAAAAAGATAAATCTAAAGTATCATCATTCATCGGAACAGGAAATTTCAAAGTTGGTTTAAAATTTTTCGCAAGTTTATCGATATGTGGTCCACCTGGATAACCCAACTTTAATTTTCTTGCCACTTTATCATATGTTTCTCCAACTGCATCATCTTGTGTTTGTCCAACTATTTTAATATCTTGGGGTGAATTAGCCAACATGATTTGTGAATGACCACCTGAAACCACCAATGCAATCGCTGGGAAAATAATTTCATGATCAATTGCACTAGAAAAAATATGACCAGTCAAGTGATTAATCGGTTTTATTTCTACATCCAACGCAAAGGCGATACCGTGTGCTAATAATGAACCCATATGTAAGGCACCTATTAAACCAGGTTCTTTTGTATAAGCAACCATATCAATATCTTCAATTTTAACTTGTTTCCTAACCTCTTCTAAAACAGTTGCAACATTCATCGCATGTTCCCTGGAAGCTATTTCTGGTACAACTCCACCAAATTTTGCATGTTCTTGAATTTGTGAATAAGTAACCATGGCTTCAATAGTACCATTATTAATAACTGCTATTGATGTATCATCATGTGATGTTTCTATTCCTAATATTTTCATATATTTATTATATACATTACGCATTGAAATTCAACTAAGTTAATAAGTAATATTTATTATGAGATTTTTTTAACATTTCAACATTTAAAAATAAATAATAATTTACGAAAAAGCCTTATAATTAATAAGTTAAAAAAGAAACACCAAGGAGAGTAAGATGAGCGTTAAAAAGAACGATAAAGAATTATGAGAATTACTAGAGTCATACCTTTCAATTGAAGGTATGTCTAGATATGAAGACCAAGTTGCTTCTGCATTAAGAAAAAATACTGAAGGTGCTGGATTTGACTATTCAAGAGATAGAATGGGTTCATTAATCATGAATAAAAAAGGTAATGTAAATGGACCAAAAATTATGATTGCTGCACACATGGATGAGGTTGGTTACTTAGTACAAGATATCCAAAAAAATGGACAAATTAGATTATCAATGGTTGGTGGTGTTTGATCACATACTGTTGTTGGACAATCAGCAAGACTTATTAATTCAAATGGAGATGTATTTAGAGGAATTTTTGGACATACATCAATCCATATTTTAGATAGAGCTAAAGTTGAAAAAACAATGAAACTTAAAGAAATGTTTGTTGATTGTGGTTTCACTTCTAAAAAAGAAGTTGAAGAAGCGGGAATTGAACCTGGAGATAGAGTTTATATGGAAGCAAATAACTTTAGAATGGGTAAAGATTTTGTTGTTGGTAAAGCAATGGATAACCGTGCTGGTGTTACAATTATTGATCAAGTTGTTAATAAATTAAAAGATTTTGAAAATCAAAATGACCTTTATGTAGTTGGGACAGTTCAAGAAGAAGTTGGGACACGTGGTGCTAAGACATCAGTTTCACAAATTAAACCAGATGTGGCTATTGCAATTGATACATGTGCCTCACATGATACTTATGGAGCAATTGCTGGTATCCAAGAATTAGGAAAAGGAATTGCCATTCGTGTTAAAGATGGTGGAACAATGATGGATCCAAAACTTGTTAAGTTTATTTATGATCTTTCTAAAAAACACAACATACCTTGTTATAAATTTGTAGCCCAAGGTGGTGGAACAGATGCTGCAGAACTACAATATGGAGAGGGTGGAGTTGCTACAATTACTCTTTCAATTCCTCAACGTTATCTACACTCACCACATGGTATGTGTCACTTAACAGATATTAAGGCGGGTATTGATTTACTTGTTGAGTTTGTTAAATCATTTAATGAAGAAGCATATTCTTCAATTCAATATAAATAAGAATTTAAAAAATGAACCTTGGTTGGTTCTTTTTTTATTAATATTTTAAAGAATTTTCATTTCTTTTAATTTTTTTAATGGTCCAAAATCAACAGCTTTACCACATATATCATCTGCAACTGCTTTTAAGTCATCATTAGCAATTTCCATAGCAACACCATAACCAACTTCCTTAAGCATCTCAAAATCATTAGAACCATCTCCAAATGCAACCATTTCTTCAAATTTAATATTTATCCTATCTCCAAGTCTTTTAAGGCCAGATGCTTTATTGACTCCCATAGGTCCTACAAACATACCTTGTGGTCATATAGTATTAACTTCAATTTCAGAAAGTGTTTTCACAAATGCCAACACTTGCTTCTGTTCATTTGTATTTGTTGTTCTTACTGTTATTTGATGTATGTCCTCTTTTTTAATATTTTCATCATCTAAAGGTTTTATTAAGTCATAAAATTGATCTCAAAACCAATTCCCTTGATAACTACCTTTATCCCTAAAAAATACCGAGTGTTGTGTAATAACACTTAAATTAATATTATTTTTTGCACAATATTTTTCAAGTTTTTTATATTCATAAAAAGGCACCACTTTTTCTCAAAGTGTTTCTTTCTTCTTCATATCATAAATGAATGTCCCGTTTGCTCCAAGGAAATAATCGACATTTGGAGTATCTATCATTTTATTAATAGTAATGAATTCCCTACCTGTTACAAATGCTGTTATATAACCAGCTTTTTTCAAATCTTCAAACATCTTCAAAATTTCTGGAGATAACTCAACATCGCCATGTGGAAGAATTGTACCATCAATATCGAATGCAATTAATTTATACAAAATATACTCTCCTTTATATTTATATTTTATATAAAAAAACATGCGCTTTTGCATGTTATTAGGTTTAATTATTTTTTAATTTATTTTGTTTTTTTGTTTTTTGAAGAGTCCAAACTTTTATTACCTTTTATTTTAGAAATTATTTTTTGTCATTTATAGTGTTTATCCTCATAGTTTACAAAGTATCAACTCAACCCTATAATTGTAGTTCCACTTACATAAAGTAATGTTAATCCACTAATAGCTTTTGCGACCGATGTTCAACCTCTTGTTTCTGATGGTCATAACACAGACCCAATTTGATAAAAGACACCTTTATAGTTTCCATTTTTAATTCAGTCATTAATTCATAAACCACCAACATCATTTCTTATTCCTGTTGCTAACATAATAATTCCAACATAAGCCATAAATGAAAAACTTCATACATATAATAAACCTACATTTTTAATTGTTAATTTTCTACATGTCATCAATAATAAAATACCTTGAATAATTAAAACTAAATGAGTCATAAATCATAAATAATTATTTATTGTTTCTTTTGGATTTGCATACTTAACAGTAGTTTTAAAGAAAATAAATGAAAAGAAGTTTTCTGTATTAGAGTTCATTATAATAGCAATCATATTTAATGTTCCACCAAAAAGTGCTACCATTGCAATACTTGGACCGAAATTAGTTCTAAATCTTCTAAAATAAGAACCGATGATAATAGTGACCGTGACCATAGGGCAAACATTAGTCATAAAAATATTTTGATAAAGCATCCTATGAGCAATCCCACCTTCAAAACCATTTGCTGATTGAATTATGTATGGTATATATCTTGCCCCAAGGAAATAAACTAATCATATTGTACTAAATATGACTCAAAACATTTGCTTTTCTAACACTATTCTAATTTTTTTTCTAAAAAACAATAGAAGTGTAATAATAATTATACAAATGATAACTGCCATAATTCCATTTATGTGTTGTTTCATAATGCCTCCTCTCACAAATTAAAAATAATACTTTAAATACCCGCTTCTTTTATTTTTTCTGCTTGTTCTTCTGCTAATAAAGCATCAATAACTGGATTTAAATCACCTTCAATAATTTTATTTAGTGATGATGAGTTGAAGCCTACACGATGATCTGTAACTCTATTTTGAGGATAATTATAAGTTCTGATTTTTTCAGATCTTGCACCAGAACCAGCCAACTTACGGAATTGACCTTCTGCTTCTTGCTTTTCTTTAACTTGTTTATCAAATAATTTTGTTTTAAGAACTTGTAAAGCCATTTCTTTATTTTCAATTTGTGAACGACCATCTTGACAAGTAACCACAATATTAGTTTCTAAGTGAGTAATACGAACAGCTGAATCTGTTGTATTAACTGATTGCCCACCAGCACCTGAAGAACGATATGTATCAACTTTAATATCAGCAGCTTTAATTTCAATTGGAACTGAAGCATCAGCTTCAGGCATAACCATCACAGTAACGGTTGAGGTGTGAACTCTACCTTGTGTTTCAGTTGTTGGTATACGTTGAACACGATGTACACCAGATTCATATTTAAGTTTAGAGTATGCTTTTTCGCCATTTACTTGAAATGTAATTTGCGAGAATCCACCAGCATCAGCAGCATTTGAATCAAGAACTTTTCATTTCATAGAATTTGCATCTGCTCATTTAGAATACATTCTAAATAAATCCCCCGCAAAAATATTTGCTTCATCGCCACCAGCGGCACCACGAATTTCAACAATAACATTTTTGTCATCATTTTCATCTTTGGGAAGTAAAAGTATTTTTAATTCATCAGCCAATGTAGGCATTTTTGATTCAGCTTCTTTAATTTCTGCTTTTGCAAACTCAATCATTTCAGGATCTGTTTCAATCCCTAACATTTCTTTTGAGTCTTTTACTGTAGATTCAAGTTCTAAAAATACATTAAATGCATTATAAACGTCTTCTATTGATTTAAATTCTTTTGTCACCTTTGTATATTTCTTTATATCTCCTGCTACTTCTGGTGTATTTAATTGAGCTATCAACTCTTCAGCTTTTGTTTTAATTGATAATAGTGATTCGTACATTGATTTTTCCATATTGTGTTAATTATATTAAAAAAGTCAAAATAAACAAGGAAATACTTAATTTTTCTTAGAATTTTTATTCTTTTTTTAAATTAAAAAAATAAGTTTTAAAGTTTTATTTCGCGAAAAAAAACATCCTTTTGGATGATATGGTGGCTTCGGCAGGAATCGAACCAGCGACACACGGAGCTTCAATCCGTTGCTCTACCGACTGAGCTACAAAGCCATATGGCGGTCCAGACGGGGATCGAACCCGCGATCTCCTCCGTGACAGGGAGGCGTATTAAACCACTTTACCACTGGACCATTGGTTGCGGAAGCAGGACTCGAACCTACGACCTCCGGGTTATGAGCCCGACGAGCTACCAGCTGCTCTATTCCGCGATATGATATTGCTTAATTATTTTATCAAAAAAAAGAGTGGTGAAAACATATTTTTTAAAAAAACATCAAAAAATACTTTATTTTTAAAATAGTGCTTATTAAAATAGTATAAAGAGAATAAATAAAAACATCACTTAAAAGTAATGTTTTCTTTTATTTAACGCCCAACATTTCTATATGGTATGCCGAGTGCTTTGGGAACTTTAGAATTCTTTTGAGTAGCAACTAACACTACTAGCGATAGTAAGAATGGAATCATTTGAAATAGTTCTTTTGGAATAGAATCAAATGCTGAAATAAGAATTTTTTGTTGTGCTAATCCATATAATGTACCAAATAATATAGCACTAATAATTATCAATGATGTTCTTCATTGACCAAAAATAACAATTGCTACAGCAAGGAAACCAATACCTTGTGTTGAACCACGGAAAATACTTCCCATACCTTGTGCAAACATTGCTCCAGCTATACCTGAAATGAATCCTGAAATAAGAATTGCTCTCATTTGAACTCTTTCAACATTAATACCCAAAGAAGCTGCAGCATGTGGTTGTTCACCACAAGCTTTAATACGATTGCCAAACTTTGTTTTGTTCATTAAGATTCAAGCACCTATCAATAACGGAATACCTATAAATAAAGTTATATTAAATAATCATCCAGCTTTATCATTCGACTTAGATAATGAAAATAATGAGTTTTGTAATTTGATAGTATCTGAGATACCTTCTGGATTGGCTTTAGAGTGAATTATATAAACCGATATAGCTAAAGCAAGGATATTTAAAGCAATACCAGCAATTGTTTGATTAGCTTTTAATTTAACGGTTATTACAGCATAAATAACAGCAAATGCTGCTGCTGCAATACCGGCCATTGGCATAATTCAAAATTGATTCCCTAATGTTTTAACCAAAGAATTTTGTCCTGCAATTAAGGAATAAGATATTGCACCAATAGTCATAAATGCTTCAATAGAAAGGTTTATTACACCACTACGTTCTGAAAAATGTCCACCAACAGATGCAATTGAGATAATCATAATCATTGAGATTATTGCTGCAAATACTACAATCATTATTTACCTCCTTTTACAACTTTTTTTCTTTGTTCTAAGAATTCATTTTTCTGTTCCTTAAAATTCACTTTAAATTTCTGAAGTTCTGCTTGATAAATATTTTTCATTCCTTCATATTTATTCAATTTTGTTAAAGAACTTATTTCCGCTTTATGTTTTTCATACATTTTTTGAATTAAAGTATCATCCTCTATTGTTCTAAGAGTTGAAGTCCATTCATTTTGTAATTCTTTACGTTTCTTACGTTCTTCTGATGAATCTTTTTTTAATTTTAATAGTTCCGCATAATGCTTTTGTTTATACTGCGAAACCCTCTCTTTATATTTCTTTCATTCTTCCTTTTGAGAAGGATCAATTAAACAAATGATTTCTTCATATATTTTTTTACCCCACCTTGCGTTTTCAAATAATGGAGCAAGTGCCGCAAACATAATAATTATTGCTAAGACAATACCAATTGTTTCAGCAGTAACATGTCCAGCTAAACTAGCATCACCACTAGAAGTACTTATCATTGCATAAAACATTCCAGCTGGAATTGCCCCTAAAGGTGATGAGAATGCTAATAATGTTATTGCAATTGCTTCAAATGGCATAGTTGGAAGCACATCATCATTTAATAAAGGCATATTACCCATTGAACAATTGTAAAATATGAAACCCGCTAATCCACAGAATGCACCAGATAACATCATTGATGCCACCGTTGTCATTTTAATGTTAATACCTGAATATTTAGCAGCATCACCATTCATCCCATTTACTTTTAGAGAATAACCAAATGTAGTGAATTTAAATAAAGCTCAAGTCATCAATCCTAATATAATTGCTACAAAAAATACTATTCAAGTGTCTGCGGTTGTAGGACTAAAGAATAATCTCATATTATCTGGTACTGGGTTTGAACCATTACCTGTTGCAGACATTAAATCTGGAGCAGTAAATATATATTTCACTAAAAAGAAGAAAACTCAATTAAGCAAAATTGTTGAAACAACTTCATGAACATTAAAAAATGCCTTTAATATACCAGCAAGTGATGCAGCTAATGCACCAATAATCATTGAAACAAGCATTAATACAGGAATTGATATTGATCTATTCATATTATGTATTCTTATACCCATTAAAACAGTAATTGCTCCAGCCAATATAAATTGTCCAGCAGCACCAATATTAAATAATCCTGTTTTAAATGAAATACCAATTCCTATCGCTAAAATTATAAATATTGCTGAATTAGAAAAGAATGTATCAACTTTAAACTCATTAAATCCTGAAGTTAATAATTCTGAATAAGCATGAATAGGATTACCACCTGAAGCGATAATGGGGATCATACCAATTAATAAACCAATTGTAATCGCTAACAATGAAGCTTTAACCTTATGAAAAACACCTTTCCCTTGTCCAGTGAAGATTTTTGTTAAATTATTTGAAAAACTATTTGCTTTTATATTTAATTTTTTAAACATTATCCACCTTCCCAGCCATAAGATTACCTATCGATGCCCTTGTAGCTCCTTTTCCTGGCACTTCCCCCACAATGGTTCCATCATTTACAACAATTATCCTATCTGCCAATGACATAACTTCATCCAATTCATAAGAAATTAACAAAATTCCCTTTCCATACTTTTTAGACCTAAGTAATTGCTCATGAATATTTTGAATTGCACCAACATCCAAACCACGAGTGGGTTGGGCTGTAACAACCAATGAAGATTCTCTTATTAATTCTCTAGCAACAATAAATTTTTGTTGGTTACCTCCGGATAGAGTTCTAGAAATTGAATCCTTTCCTTTTGAAGACCTAACATCAAATTTCTCAATAAGAACATCTGCATGTTTCTTTAAATTATTGAATTTAATAAAACCAAATTTTGAAAATCTATTAGTTCGTATATCTTGAATAGCAGCATTTTCTCAAAGAGTCATATCTAATACCATTCCATATTTATGACGATCTTCAGGAATGTGTGAAATTCCTTGTTTAAATCTTTTAGAAATTGATTTATTACTTATATCAACAGTTAATAATTTTTGTTTTTCATACATTCTATTTGAACGATTGTATTTATACCCTTGTTGTTCTTGAGCGTCTAAAGCTAATTTTTCTTCTTTAGTCTTTTGTATAGTTTCAACTGTGCGTGAAGTTAATTCAATTTTACCTTTACGAACTTTTTGAAGTCCAGTAATCGCATTTATTATTTCTGTTTGACCATTTCCGGATACACCAGCAATAGCCACAATTTCGCCAGATTTAACTTGAAATGACATATCCTTAATTTTTACATGTCTTGATTGAGATGAATCATTTACAGAAATATTTTGAACATTTAAAATTGTATGACCAGCTTTAATTTTATAATCATTTTTTGCAGCAATAACTTCAGTACCAACCATCATCTTTGCCATTTTTTTAGTTGACGTTTTTTTAACATCAAATGTCCCCACAACTTTACCAGAACGAATAACTGTACCCGAATCCGCAACTGCCTTAATTTCATCTAATTTGTGTGTAATAAGAATTATAGTTTTTCCTTGCTTTTTAAGATTTTGTAATGCTTTTAAAAATTTTTCAATTTGTAAAGGAGTCAAAACAGCAGTTGGCTCATCAAAAATTAAAATATTCGCATTTCTATAAAGCATTTTTAAAATTTCTGTTCTTTGTTGTTCTGCAACAGTACATTTCGAAATTTTTTTGTCTAAATCAACTTGGAAATTATATTTTTCCATTAAATTAGTAATTTTCTTTCTTGCTTCTTTATTAGAAAGTAATCCTAATTTATTAGTATTTTCAATATTTAAAATAATATTTTCTAATACAGTGAAATCTTCAACCAATTTAAAATGTTGATGAACCATACCAACTCCAAGTTGATTAGCTTTTAAAGGAGAATTAATTTCCTCTGTTTTACCGTTAATCCTAATTGTCCCTGATGTTTGTTTGTATAATCCAAATAAAACAGACATTAAAGTTGATTTACCAGCGCCGTTTTCGCCAATGATTGCATAAATCTCATTTTGTTTTATATGCATAGTAACATTATCATTCGCTTTAAAATTACCAAATTGCATAGTTATATTATTTAGTTCAATTGCATTCATTTTTTCTCCCTTAATACATCTGTTTTAATATACTTAAAGCACTATTTCAATTCATATCTTGTGTAATTTTAACCGCTTCAGTTTTTAAAATTGGATTACTAATTACTTTATTATAAATATCATCTACACCATTAACATGTGGTTTTGAGATACTTGTTAATTCATTTTTTAGCGTTCCTTTAGTTGTTTCGCCAAAGCCATTAACACCATCATATGTTGAATCTTGATGATTTTTTGGATCTATTGCTTTTTTTCAAACTTTTTGAATTGCAAGAGAAAGCTTTTTTTCTATTGAAGTTAAGAATTTATTTTGATTATTTTCGTATTGTAAAGCTTGATCTGTATCAACACCAATAATTTTTACATCACTATATTTTTGATTTTGATTAATTGCAGAAATAACATCACTGGTTTGAGGTCCAGCAACCGGAAGAATAATATCAGCACCACTTTGAAGTAATTTATTAGCGTAAGGTGTACCTTGCCCAGCAGAAAAGCCTGAATTAGTATATTCTTCATCACTTGCAAATTTACTAAACTCAATTTTATGAGTTGGTTTTTTTGTTTTATTATAATAATGAACACCAGAAATAAACCCAACCATAAAATCTGTAACACCTGGAAAATTAGCTCCACCAAACATACCAACTTTAGGTGTGCTATCTTTTTTAATTTCAGTTAAATATTCAGCAGCAAAATACCCTGCAAGAAAACCTGAATATTTTGTTTCGAATATTATTGATGCAACATTAGAAATACCTTTCCCTTTATCTTTTCCACTTTTATATTTCATTTCACCATCAACTAAAATGAATCCAACTTTTCTTTCTCCGAATGATTTATTAAATGATTCAATCGCAGATACATGATGAAAACCAGGAGCAATGATTACTCTCGAACCATATTTTGCTGCTGTTTCATATCTTTTTTTAATCTCAAATGATGTTCCACCATCAGGACGCAATACACTTTCTTTGGTATGACCTGACAATGCATGATATGCATCATAACCCTGTTCATTGAATGACTTATCATCAGCTGAACCACCATCAGTAACAAATGCTAATTTATTTGATAATTCTTCATTAGTTTCTCCATTAAGTCTTAATTCAAATTTTCCCGCTCAATTTCCACACGATACTGCAACAGCTATTGGAGCAGAAAGCGCAAGCGTTGCACTTAAACCTCCTAATAATACTTTTTTGAATTTTTGCATCGAAACTCCTAAATTAGTTGATTATTTATACTAATTATACCCATTAAATGTATTTTTTTATCATAAAGAAGTCTAAAAACCTATATTTTTAAGCTTTTTATAAAAATCATTGATATTGGAATAAAATTTTATTTAAATATAGGTTTACAAAGTATGTTTTATATATTAAACATGTGTTAAAATAAAAATGTTATTACACACTGTAGGAGGTTTAAAAAATGACACCACATATAAATGCAAAAAAAGGCGAAATAGCTAAGACAGTTTTAATGCCAGGAGATCCTCTTAGAGCAAAATATATTGCTGAGACTTTCTTGACTGATATTAAACAAGTAAACTCAATTAGAAATATGCTTATGTTCACAGGAAAATTTGAAGGTAAAGAGGTTTCAATCTGTGGTTCAGGTATGGGACAACCATCAATTGGAATTTACTCATATGAATTATTTGAATTTTATGATGTTGAAAACATTATTAGAATTGGTTCAGCAGGTTCATATAAAGAAGAATTAAAATTATACGATGTTGTACTTGCTACTTCAGCATATACAGATTCAGATGCTTTTTCAAGATTGGTTCTTGGAGAAGGTAAACATGTTATGGAACCATCAAAAGAATTGAACGATGCTATTATTGAGTCTGCAAAAAAACAAGGTATTAAATTGCACCACGCTAGAATCCATTCATCAGACGTATTCTATAATGCACGTTCATTAGAAGATACAATTAATGAAACTGGTGCTGATTGTGTTGAAATGGAATCTGCTGCATTATTTGCAAATGCAGAAAAAACAGGTAAAAAAGCAGCTTGTTTAGTTACAATTTCTGATAATTTAGTAAATAAAACAGAAACATCGCCAGAAGAACGTCAAACAGCATTTTCAGATATGATGAAAGTTGCTTTAGGTATTTTATAATGAGAGCTGTTGATTTAATAGACAAGAAAAGAAAAAAAGAAGAACTTTCAAAAGAAGAACTTTCTTTCTTAGTCCAAGGTTATGTTAATAACGAAATTCCTGATTATCAAATGGCAGCATTTGCCATGGCAATTGTACTAAATGGTATGACTAATCAAGAAGTAGCTGATTTAACTCTGATAATGATGAATTCAGGAGATATTATTGATCTTTCTTCAATCGAAGGAGTTAAGGTTGATAAACACTCCACTGGAGGTATTGGAGACAAAACATCACTTGTTTTATGTCCAATAATCGCCGCTCTAGGAATTCCAGTTGCTAAAATGTCAGGAAGAGGATTGGGACACACTGGTGGAACAATCGATAAATTAGAATCAATACCAGGGTTTGAAGTGGAACAAACAACTGAAAATTTTATAAATCAAGTCAAAACACATGGAGTTGCTATTATTTCGCAATCGGGAAATATTGTTCCTGCAGATAAAAAACTATATGCATTAAGAGATGTTACGGCAACTGTGCAATCTATCCCACTAATAGCTGCCTCAATAATGTCCAAAAAACTTGCAACAGGTTCAGATGCAATATTACTTGATGTTAAAGTTGGAAATGGTGCATTCATGAAAACATATGAAGAGGCTGAAAAATTAGGTTCTACAATGATTTCAATTGGTAAATTATTAAACCGTGATGTCAAAGTAGAAATTACCAACATGGATAAACCACTTGGTAGAGCCATCGGAAATAGAAATGAAGTCATCGAAGCAATTAAAACATTACAAGGTAATGGTCCAACTGATTTTCAAGAACTTATCCTCTCTTCAGCAACTACAATAATTAATCAATCAAAGATTGCCATTGAAGGTAGTGCTAAAGAAATGGTAGAAAAGGTGATTAAAAATGGTGCGGCGCTTCAAAAATTCTATGATATGGTAAAAGCACAAGGCGGAGATATTGAAGCAATAAAATCAAAAGATTTTTTATCTTCAAAAATTACATTAGAAATTAAGGCTGAGGAAAATGGATTTATGAATATTACTTCAGCAATTAATTTAGGTTTAGCCGCTATGAAGTTAGGGGCTGGTAGAGCTGAGAAAAGCGATATTATTGATAATACTGCTGGTATTTATATCAATAAAAAAACAAATGAGAAAGTTGAAATTGGAGACACTTTAATTACAATCTCATCGAATATTGTAATTAAAGATGAAATTATCAAACAAGTTAAGAGTTCATATACAATTAACAAAGAAAAGATAGATAATCCAATTATTCTAGGAAAACTTTCATAACTAAGGAGAATTAAAATGAATTATGCAAAATACATCGACCACACTTATTTAAAAGCTGAGGGTACAACAAAACATATTGATAAATTAATCAAGGAAGCAATTGAATATGGTTTTAAAACTATATGTGTTAACTCTTCGTGAATTAAATATGCGAAAAATAAATTAGAAGGTACAGGGATCGGAATTACATCTGTAATTGGGTTTCCGCTTGGAGCAATGGCTACACAAGCTAAAGTTTTTGAAGCTAAACTAGCTGTTGATCATGGTGCAGATGAAATCGATATGGTTATTAATATTGGTAGATTAAAAGATGGACAATTTGATTATGTTTTAAATGAAATTAAAAATATTAAAAAGGCTATAGGATCACATGTTCTTAAAGTAATTATTGAAACAGCCCTTCTTACAGAGGAAGAAAAAATAAAAGCAACAGAAATAACAATGAATTCAGGAGCAGAATTTGTTAAAACCTCAACAGGTTTCTCATACCATGGTGCAACACCAGAAGATGTTAAACTAATGAAAAAAGTTGTTGGAGATAAAATCTTAATTAAAGCTGCCGGTGGTGTAAAAACTCCTGCAGATTTAGATGAAATGATTACAATCGGTGCTTCACGAATTGGTACTTCATCAGGTGTTAAACTAATTTCTGGTGAAAAAACAAAAGATGGAGAATACTAATTACTTATAACATTTAATAAAAAGGTACTTATGTATCTTTTTTATTTATAATTAAATTACAAGAAAAGAGGTATTACTATGATTAAATTAATCGTGGCGATGACAGGTGAAAGATTAATAGGTAATGGTGATAAATTACCTTGAAAAATACCTGCTGAATTCAAACACTTTAAAACAACAACAATGGGACACTCTTTATTATTTGGAAGAACTACTTTTGAAGGATTGCCAAAAAAACTGCCAGGGAGAAAACATTATGTCCTTTCTTCTAAAACAGTTGAAGGAGCAGATCAAACAATTCACAATGAAAACGAACTAATGGAATTATTTGCGAAATATAAAGACTCAGAAGAGATTTTATTTATCACTGGTGGAAAGTCAGTTTATGAAAAATATGCAGAATATGCTGATGAATGAATAGTTTCATATATATGAGGTATTTATACTGGGGATGTTTATTTAAATTTAAAGCCAAAAAATTATTCTAAAGAGGGCGTAGTTACACACGATAATTTCGATATAGTAACTTACAGAAAACTTTAGTTAAGGAGAGAAATGCACATATCAACAATTACAATTGGATGAATAGCGGCAATCTTAACTGTTGGATTGGGGATTCCGCAATTAATAAAAACGTTTAAAGTTAAAGAGGTGTCAGGAGTTAATTTCTATTCCATGTTTATATTTGGAATTGGTGCTGGAATGTGGGTTATGTTTTCTGGAACGTTGAATAGTGAAGGTTTTCAACCTGGTATAGCTAATGCATGTTCATTATTTGTATTCGCAACATTAATAACGCTATTGTTTAAATATAAGAAAAGTAAGAAATGAAAATTTGTTGGAATTATCAACTATTCATACGTAGTTTTTGCAATAACAATTATGGTTATTGGTGAATTGAAATCTTGACATATGAATGAAGTAGGTTCCATTATATTTTCATTGTTAGCTGGTATATGTACAACATTTGCTTTCTTCCCTCAAACTATAAAAACATTCAAGGAAAAAGATGTTGAAAATCTTTCAATAGGATCCTTCATAATGGGGACAATAGTTAATCTTCTTTGAACAATATATTGAGCAATGTTAAGCATTGATAAAACTTTAGGTCAATGATTAATGCCTTGCTTATTATCTTTTATAGGAGTAGTTATATATTTTTCACAAACAATTTTAATACTTAAATATCAAAACAAAAAATAAATCACCTAAAATATAGGTGATTTTTTATTATCTTTTATTTTTTGTAAATATGTATTAGTATATTTTAAAGTCCACACTTAAGTTGTGCTCCACAATTCGTACATGAATTACATCCGCCAAGATCCTCAACAGTTCCTTCTTTACACACAGGACAAGTGTCTCCTGGTTTTGTACCTAAGTTCTTATCAAGTTTAATACCTGGAATATCTGCGTGATTTTCATTGATTTTTTCAACTTCACGTTGAGATGTTTCTGTTTGTAATATCTTGATTTCTTCAACATTTTGTGTTTCTGAATTATCATCATCATTAGTTAATGATAATACTTGAGAATCTCTTGAACCATCAACATATACAGTTCCACCTTTAGCACCTTTATCATATAATCTTGTGTAGATTTTTTCAACTTGTTTAACAGTGTAACCTTTTGGAGCGTTAACAGTTTTTGAAATTGATGAATCTACTCAACGTTGAATAATTGCTTGAACATCAGCATGAGCCTCTGGTGAAAGTTCCATAGCAGAAACAAATATATCTGGTAATTTTTGACCTTCAGGATGGTTAAATACCTTTTTTCATTCAGCAACGATTTGTTGATCAACTTCCATAAATTTACCAAGTCTTCCAGAACGATAATACTTAAATGCAAAGTAAGGTTCAAGACCTGTTGATACACCCATCATTGTTCCAGTTGAACCAGTTGGTGCAATTGTTAACATATGAGAGTTACGCATTCCACCCGATTTTCTAATTTGTTCTCTGACATCTTCTGGCATTTTTTTAACAAAACCAGTATTTAGTAATTTTTCTACATCTTTCAAGAATGGGAATACCCCTTTTTCATCTGCTAGTTTTGCTGATGTTTTATATGCCACCTTTGCAATTCTCTCAAATAATTTATCAACTAATTTATTACCTTCTTTTGAACCGTATCTTAACCCAGCTCAAATTAAGAAATCGTGTAGACCCATAACGCCCATACCAACACGTCTTTCTCCTTTTGCTTGTTTTTCATTAGCGGCAAGAAAGTATGGTGTTTCATCAATAACATTGTCTTGCATTCTTGCCATTGTAGCAACTGTTTTATCAAGTTTTTCTCAAAGTATTTCCCCATTTTTATCATGAGTAATGAAGTTAGCCAAGTTAATTGCTGCAAGGTTACATACAGAATATGGTGCTAATGGTTGTTCTCCACATGGGTTTGTACAAACTACCTTTTGATCGTAAGAAGTAGCATTTGTCATTTTATTCGCAACATCTAGGAAAAACACACCAGGTTCTGCTGAATATGTTGCACAGAAGTTAATAAGATCTCACAACTCTTTAGCTCTTATTGTGTTGTAGATTTTAATTGGGTAACCCATTTTTTCTCATTCATTAACATCACCGATTTCGTGTCAATGTTCATCGTAAAACTCTTTCTGTTCTTTTGTAAGTGATTCTAAATCAGGAAACCTTAAGTTATACTCTTCATCATTTTTAACAGCTGCCATAAAATCATCTGAAATTGCAACCGAAATGTTTGCGCCTGTTAAAAATTCTGGTCATACAACTTCATACTCTCCACCCGCATTTAATTTTGCTTGGGCATTTTTAAGAACTTCTGGTTTAACTGATTTTGAACACTCAACAACAGCTTCAAGAATTTGTTTTCTCTCTTCTGAAAGTGGTCTGAATTTAAGTTTATTTGCTGCTAATTCCTTTATCATTGGATTTGTAAATTTCTCTTTGATAAAATTAAGAACCGATGGTTTTTGCATTTTAGAAATAATGAACTCTAAAATATCCGGGTGTCATGAAGCTAACATAATCATTTGTGCACCACGCCTTGAACCACCTTGTTGAACTAAATCTGTTAATGATGCTAAATCATTTAGTCAAGAAACTGAACCTGAAGATTTACCACCAACAGAAATAGCAACTGCATCTTTTGGTCTTAATGTTGAACCATTGGTTCCAACACCACCACCACGAGACATTATTTCCATAACTTCTTTACGGTGTTCTGCAATACCTTCTCTTGAATCTTTAGGCATAGGCATTACATAACAGTTGAAATATGTAACTTTAGAATCTGAACCAGCCCCATAAAGAACACGCCCAGCAGGAACTACATTCCCTTCTTTAATTTCATTTGAAAATCTTGTTCCTCATGCTTGATCATTTTCTGATTTGGCAAGTGCAGATCCTACACGACTTGCAATTTGTTCATAGAAAATTTCTAACGGTTTATTAATTGTCCCCATTGGAACAGTAATAATTCCATCATTTGTTGGATTTAATTCTTCAGAAATTTGAGTTATGTACTCTTCTTCAACTTTAATTGTTACTGTTTTGTTCTTTTGATTAATTTCTTGAACAAATCCAGTTCCCAATGTAGGGAATTTAGGATCGGGTTTAATTTTGGCGATAACTAAATCTCCTTTTGCCAATGAAATTAATTTTAAATCTTTTTGAGCATATCTATCTATCATAACCATTCTAGATACGGATTCTCTTTCCATTACCATCGAATCATTAATTGGTGTTACCCTTGGGAAATGGGTTCTAATTTGCTCATTCAGTTGTTTTATATGTTCTTTTGTATATCTCATATTCTCTCTTTCTTTATGTTGAAGTCTTTGCTTCAATAACAAACACACTTTTCCTTGCTATTTCATAGAAAATTAGACCAGGCCTTTTTGTGTGTTCTTTATAATTTTAATACTTTTAACTAAAAAAAATCTTTTAAAAATGAGATATAAAAATAACATTATGTAATGTTATTTTTTCTTAATTCATTATTTAAACTTAACATATAAAATGTACTATTATTTTCATTAATTATTTTTTAAATCCTGATTTCTTCTATTTTTTATTTTTTTAATTATATTTGGTGTTCATATAATTAATATGATTATTCCAAATGCACCAATACCAGCTGTGATAGGGATTCAAATTTGATTAATTTCTTTTGTTTCATCATATTCTTTATTTGGATAATACTTACCAATAATAGAAGTTGATCCAGCTGCATTAAATTGACCCCCATAATCATTGTAAGAAATTTCAACAATATCTTTTGATCTTAACTTTAAAGTTTCAGCACCCGCATTAGATAATTCTCCATTAACAAAAATAAACGGCGAGGCATCAAAGTCCCTTTTTGTTCCTATTGCTCCAGTTGAATTATCTGGAGATATTTGTTTGTTTGTTTTTCTTGAAAAAGCTTGTTTCAAGAATATACCCAAATTAGGATCTGGGTGTTTTAAATAAGCTATGTAAAATTCATTATTTGAGAGTTCTTTTTTTAATACTTCTTTTTCAGAATTTCTAGCAATAAATGTTCAATGCTTTTTACCAACAACCAGAACAACAGCATTATCCCCTTGATTGAGTTGTTTATAAATATTATTATAATCTTCGGTTGAAATTAGTCTTTCATCCCTTTGATAATTGTTGGGCAGTAATTTATTTCCGTTTTGTTGCCCTTGTCTTAAATCAATGAATCTTTGGTTATAAATACCCAATAAAACTATTCCAGTTATGGAACCCATAACTAACATGAAGGAAGTTAGATACCCAATAACTTTATGTTTAATAGGATTGAACTCGAATACCTCTTTATGATTCCAAAACTTGTGATAATTAATTTGAAATGTCTTGGATAATGCGGGACCAAAAAGTATTGCCATAAACATAGAGGTAAATGATTCTGCTAAGTTGATTGGGATAGCAGTTATTAAATTAAGTGTTGCATATGTTGAGTCGTAAAATGCAATATCCATAATAAAATATCAAAACCCAACATTAATACCACCCAAAAAACAAATAAATGCAAAGAAGAATATATTCTTGGAAAATTTCTTGAGTGAAAAAGAAACTAAAACATCAATAAAGAATATGGGTCAATAACCAAATCACCATGTTCCAAATCCATATACTGCTAATATTAAAAAATTAAATGCAGATACCAAAAGAACTAAATCAAATAAAGGTAGAAATAATGCCACAAAGATAAATGTGAAAGAGACAATTTCTATCCCTGGAACAAAACCCAATATAAATTTAAAGGTTATAAGTAAAGCAAGTAGCATCCCCAAGATTGCTACTCTTGCTGGTGTTATTCTATTGCCAAATATTTCTTCCTTTAAATTTATTGTCATTATTCTCCAATTTTATTTATGTTCGTGTTTACCAATGATTAAATAGTTATCATGAGTTTTTGAAACTTCTTTTTTATTATATGCATCTCATTCTGACTCTTGACCAATTGATAATTCAGCATCTCACTCATGGTTTTTACCATCTTTAGAAACTTTACCAATATGTGACGCTGTAACATTGGGTCTTCCTGAGAAATCAACCTTGATAGCATTTGGTCCTATTAATTTATATTTAATAAATCCAAATGGTACTTCGGTTGGAATAAATGCTTTGCTTGCCGTTTTGTAGTAATTAACAATTTTATCAACAACAGCCTTAGGAAATATCTTGATAAGACGTTCCCCTATTTCTTCTGGTGTTTCAACTTTCTTATCTTTCACTTTTGAAGAGGGGTGGTTATTTTGAGAACCAAAATATGATGTTAGGACTCCTTGGTTTTTATTCCCGATAAATGGAACCCTCATCGATCCTCACTTACCTTCTTGTAATCCAATCATTTTATTTAAATCTTTTATTTCTTTATCTCCTGCAATTGAAGTATCTTCAAACATAATTTGTTTTTTAAACCCTTCAACGCTTCTTCCATCTTTATCATCATCATCAAAAATATAAATTAATGAATCATTTTGACCTAATTCAATAACGGGTTTATGAGTACCTCATCCACCCTTCATTCTTGGTATTATGGCAGAACCATTTATATATTGAAATTCTGATAAGGTTTGTTGTTGCACCATTTTGTTATATGCATTTGGTTTTACCTTATTATAAATGGTTGATATGTCTTGAATTTTACCCGAATAGTAAGCATCGGCTAAGACGACAACATCATCCTTCACTTCTATTTTTTCACCTTCTTTAATTTTTCTATTTTGTTGTAAAAATTCTTTTAGTGGAGTTGAAGATGTTTGCTTAATTGGTTGATAGTCATCTGAATCAATGAACATACCATTCTTCATATAAGATAATGATTTTGTTATATCTTTGTTATCAGCATCTTTTGATGCTCCACACGATACTGCTGCAACAATAGGTACAGAAATAATTCCCAGTGTACTCATTGTTGCCATTATTTTTTTTGATTTATGCATTTTATGCTCCTTTATTTAAAATCTTTTTTATAGTAAATTAATGCAACTGCCATTCCTAATATCATCATTAAAGATCCTCAACCTAGGAAAATATTTATTTTGGGTATATATTTTTCAGGAACATAGACCGGTATTTCACCACCGTCAGCTAGTATCCCTTTTATATACATTAAATCTTGTATTTCTATTGGTCTGTACATTAATTGTTTAAATTTTTCATTTTCTTTTTCAGCCATTAATATAGAAAGTTGCAACGCATTATTGTCAAAACTTTCTTTATCACTTGTTAAATAAGAAGAAACTAGTTCTTTTCATTCTTTTGATTTATATCTTTTTAAAAATCCTTCTGTTGAAAAATTTTTCCATTTTGTTTCATTTTTATGTTCTACCACATATCTCGCCGCTTTTATTGCAACTTTATTAACTTTGCTTGCAGTTAATTCATTAAATTTAGAATCATTTCAATACATGTAGATATATTTTCAACCATTTATTGTGAATTGATAATCTGAATGAACGATACGTGTTGATTCATGTCATTTTCCAATAGACTCATAATTTCATTGTCTATCTTGGAATATGCTTAAAAAACCACTCAACTGTTCATATACATCTAGGTAAGATACATATTTATATACACTCTTCTTATGTTCTTGATATTCATTCTTCATTCTCTTATATAAAGGTTCATTCAACTTCTCTGAAGTTTTTATTCCGCTTGGATTAAAGAAAAACATTTGTTCTCCTCTTACATGAGATGCTTTAACATTTTCGTTAGAAACCATATAGTGTGGAGTTCCTACAAACTTAAGGTGTTGAGCATGAGTTAGAGGTGCAATTATTGAAGTTGCTAATGGTGATATTGCAACAAGACCCATAATAGAGATTGTTATCAATGAATTCAAAAGTTGAGAAAGTAAAACAACTATTGATGATGTTAGAAACATTATTATTAAACTACCCATTGACAATGATGCTGCAAACCTTATTTTCTCTATGTTGGTTGACGGTTTATCAATGAATGAAATGACAAACATTCATAACAAAACTATTAAACTATATAAAATAAATAATGTATATAAAACAAAAAATTTAGCCAAAATAATTTGTCACCTTTTAAATGGTTTTGAAACTATAATTAGTTCCGTATTATTTTCTTCATTCTCCTTAAATATATTTATTGACTTAAGTGTTGAGAAGATAATAGAACATGCAAATGGAATTATATAATAGTAAAACCCTAATCGTCACAATATTCCATTATCAGTATTGTTAGCTTTTGCTTTAATTGCTATCAATATAGTAAAAATAAACAAAAATAATACAGGGAATAAATATGTTGTTCATCTTTTTGTGGTCATAAACAACAAATACCTATAATTTTTTCGCATTATTTTCCTTTCAAAAAAAAGCACAACACTCTACAAAAAGAGTGTTGGCGGAATTCATTATTAAAAGAAGTCGTCAACCTCATCCATAGTAAAGTTCTTTGATAGTTTTAAATAAGTTTTCCGGCTTTACGGTTGCTAGGACAGCTGACTTGGTCATTCCTTGTACATTTAAAATTTGTATTTAGTTGTGCATTAAAATTATTACATATTTATACTTTAAAGTATCAAATTGTTAGTTAGGAATTTCTACCATTATTTATGCACAAATAAAAAAACAGCTTTCGCCGTTATTTTATTTAAAGTCACGTCTCATGTATCTAACCATAACAAGAGCACCCACCCCAAACGCAATGAATAATCACATTGTGTATACTAATGCTTTTGGAACATATGGTTTTCCTTCGATTACTGCAATATCTTTTAAATCATCAGAAATTGAACTAATAAAGTTTGAATATGTAAGAGTATTTATTCCTCCATCAACTATTTTGTCAAGACTTTTGTTAATTTTATGATCGTTAAGAATATTAATTAAAACATACAGGGAAATCATCTTTCCGTCTTGGTCAGTGAAATTATAATTATTTTGATTAATAATTTTTGTAATATCTTTTAAGAAACTTGTACTTTCCAATGGCTGTACTAAAGAATTTAATTGACTAGCAACATTATTAGCAACATTAGGATATAAATCTTTTGCTGTGTTTAATAACTTCAAATTATTCTTTTGTGTGTGGTTCTCATTTGTTCTTTGCACATCAATATAATATACTTTGCCAGAAGTAGGATCTTTATAAATTGTTTGAGGATCAATGATATTTCTTATATCTACACGTTTATTTGTTTCTTTTCATTTTGATAAAGAATTAGGTGTTGGATTACCTTCTTGGAAAATTGAGTAGAATGATGATAATTGTGTTCAAACATCAAAGTAAGCGGCTGTTTTGTATCATGAAGATTCATGATTTTTTAATTGTTTTTTAGCATTATCGTTATCATCATTTTTATATTCTTTGTAACCATATATTTTGCTTATTTTAAATTCACCATTTTTATCTTTACTTACATATGAATGTGTGAAATTATTTCCAAATACTTCTAATTTTGAATTTGACATAGGTATAAGTATTGTTGACGCTATTGAAACAATTAACGGAATTAAAATTGATAGTGTCATTGTTCCTATTTTTCCTAAAACAGAAGCGAAAAATACAATTATAGATGATAATAAGAATTGCACTATAAGTGTACCAAATGCAATTGAAGCAGCAAATTCAATTCTTTGCATTGATGTAGCATTTTTATCTATCAATGTAATCAATGAAACTATAATGAATGTAAACATTGAGAATAAGAACATCAATGAATATAGAGAGACAAATTTACCCAATACAACCTTAAATCTTGTGATAGGCTTTGAAACAATTAATAGTTCGGTCCCATCTTCTTCAGAATCTTTAAAAATATTTAATGCTTTAATTGCAACAAAAATTGCAGTAACTATAAATGGAAGCATAAGCATTAAAGGATCTAGTTGTCCTAAACCTACCATGCTTTCTGTTACGCCTTCTTTTTGTGCAATTAATATAGGAATACCAATAACCAAAAAGAAAGAAATGGCAAAAGCAATAGGTACAATATATGTTGAAATTTTCTTACTTACTAAAAATAATTGTAGTCTCATGTATTTAAACATTATTTACCTACCTTTCCAATACCAGTTTCTCTTGAACCAAGTAAAACATATTTCTTATAAACTTCTTCTAATGACATTTTTCTATTCTTAAATGTATCAATAGCTAATTCAGCTTTGGCAAAATATTCCATTACTTTGATAATGTTTTTTCTTTCTTTCATCATAAACACAAAGCCACCATCTTCTTTGTTAAAATTAATACCTAATTTTTCAGCAACAGCAACAATAATTCTATTGTCTTTTTCCGTTTCACCTTTAATGAAGTATTCTAATTCAGGATTATCTGTGGCCTTTTTCATTGAACCAGTAAATACAATCTTACCACCATCAACAATCGTTAATGAATCAACAAATTTATCTAATTCAGCAAGAATATGTGAAGAAATAAATATTGATTTCCCTTGTTGTTGAAGTTCTTTTAAATCTTGGAAGAATTCGAATCTTGCCTTTGGATCTAAGTTTGCCGCCGGTTCATCCATAATGATGATATCCGGATTATGTACTAGCGCTTGAGCTAATAAAACTTTCTTTTTTTGTCCTGATGAAAAAGTATTAGGAGAACGATACATAACTTTTTCTAATCCAAGTTCAACCAATTTTTCTTTTGCATATTTTTTGGAATCTCTCATATTCATACCTGATAAGTATGACATGTATGTAATATAACTTAACGTTGTCATTCCTTTTGGAAATTTAGCAGATTCAGGAATATATCCTATGTGTTTTTTAGCTTCTAATGTTGAATGTTTGTGTCCGAACATTTCAACTGAACCATCAAATTTCGCATATGCTCCAATTAAAGATTTAATTGTAGTTGTTTTACCCGCTCCATTGGCACCAATAAATCCATGAAATTCTCCAGGCATAACTTTAAAGTTTACATTTTCAACCGCAGGGATTTTAGAACCCTTATATCTTTTTGTAAATCCTTTAACTTCTAAAGAAGGTTTTGAGTAATCTACCCCTTCTTTTTTGGGGATTGGTTTTTTTATAGATGTAGGTTTTTCTTTTTTAGGTTCAACACTTTTTTTAGGTTGTTCCTCTTCTTCTTTAGCTTTTTTTATTCCTCTCTTAGCTTGTTCTATTTCTTGTTTAAGTTTTTCTATTTCTTGTTGAGTAGCCATTTAAACCGCTTTCCACACAATGCTTGCAACACTTTTAGTATTTTATCTAGCACATTGTATTAATAATATTTTGAATATGCTTTTATTATATCTCATAATGAAAAAAAAGAGGACAAGTGTCCCTTTATGTTATTTAATTATCTCAATACCCATATATTTTTGAAGAACTGTTGGAACTGTAATTGTCCCATCTTCATTTTGATAGTTTTCAAGGATTGCTGCAATACATCTATCAATAGCAATACCTGATCCATTTAAAGTAGATGCATATTGTGTTTTGTTGTTTTTATCTTTATACCTAATCATAGCTCTACGTGCTTGATAATCACCAAAATTAGATACTGAAGAAATCTCTCTATATTTATTTTCTGAAGGCATTCACACTTCTAAGTCAATTGTTCTTTTTGCTGAAAAACCAATATCACCAGTACATAATGAAAGTGTTTGGTAAGGTAATTCAAGCGCTTTTAAAATACCTTCAGCATCATTCAATAATTTATTAAATTCTTTTTCTTCATCTTCCGGTTTAATAAATTTAACAAGTTCAACTTTATTGAATTGGTGCATTCTAATTAATCCTCTTGTATCCCTACCGGTTGATCCAGCTTCCGAACGAAAACAAAGTGTATAAGCTGTTACAGATTTAGGAGTTTCAAGATCAATGATTTCACCTGAATAAATATTTGTTAAAGGGACTTCTGCTGTTGGTATTAATCACTTATCCTCTTTATCAATTTTAAATAGATCTTCAGAAAACTTAGGCAATTGTCCTGTTCCAATTAATGATTTCGTATTAACAATTACAGGTGGAACAAATTCAGTATAACCATTTTTTTCTGTGTGTGTATCAAGCATAAAGTCTTTTAACGCTCTAACTAACCTAGCTCCATAACCTTTGTAAGCAACAAATCTTGTTCCTGAAATTTTTACTGCTCTTTCAAAATCAACCAAATCTAACTCTTCAGCAATTTCATAATGAGGTTTAACACCAGTGACATGTCCTCTACCAAGCTCCGGATTTGTTTCCATAACTTCATTTTGCTCTTCATCTGAACCAATTGGAGAATCGTTTGATGGTAAGTTTGGAATTGAAAGAAGTAAGTCTTCAACCATTTGATTAACTTTTCTTGTGTGTTCTTCCAATGATTCAATATCTGCTTTGATATTTGCAACTTCTTCCATAATTCCAGTTACATCTTCTTTATTTCTTTTAGCAATTCCAATTTTTTTAGAAGTAGCGTTTCTTTGTGCTTGCAATGCTTCTAATTTCGTCATTAACTCTGAACGTTGTTCTCCTAATCCAACAAGTTCATCTATTTTTTTTGTATCGAAACCTCTTGTTTCAAGTTTATTTTTAACCTCTTGTGAGTTTTCTAGTATTTTTCTTAAATCTAACATATTTAAATTATATATACTTTTAACTTTTGGATGAAAAAAATAAACACTAAAAGTGTTTTATTTTTAATATCTAGAAATAATTATTTCTTAGTCGTTTTTTTAACAACCGTTTTTTTAGCCGGAGCTTTTTTAGTAGTTGTTTTTTTAGTAGTAGCTTTTTTGACCGGAGCTTTTGTGGTTACCTTTTTAGCCGGAGCTTTTTCTTCTACTGATTTTTCTTCTTTTACTTTTGATGTAGTTTTTGATGAGTTAAGTTTTTTAAGTTCTTCTAGAATTTGTTCGTCCACTGTTGGTGCAGCTGGAGCTGGAACTGGATCATTTCTATGTCTATAGTTAATGATTAAATAAACAGCCATCAACGCAATAATAATAAAGAATGAAACAACAACAAATCCAATAAGTGCTGAAAGGAATTTACCATACATAACACCATTTAAAGGAAGACCATGTTCGAAATGGAATCCCGCTGTTGAAGAATCTAAAATTCTAACTGTATCTCATTTTGTTGTCCCTACAGACATGTAAGCAACACCTTTATATCCAAAGGCTTTAGCAATGGCACCCATAATGACATCGTTAGCAAGTGACTTAACAACTAGACCAAACGCTGTCCCCAATAACATACCAATAGCAAGCATAAACATATTTCCACGCGACACTACTTTTTTTGTATCTTTTCATGATTTTTTAAACATAAAATAATTTTACAATATTTAAAGGCAAATTTTATAAAAATATAGTATTAAATAGTATTAATAGTTAAAAAGCACTTATTGATTGAATGAGCAAATAAAAAACGCCAACGTTTGTTGTCGTTTTTATATTTAATTATTTATTTTCTTCAGAAACTTCTTCGTTTTCTGATGATGCTTTTTTAAGTTCAGCTAATGAAATTTCTTGAGTTTTGATTATTGCTTGTTCAACTTGCTCTTCAATTTCTTTAGTTTTAATAATAGCGATTGACTTAATTGTGTTTTTGTCATTTAGTTTAATAACTTTAACACCTTTAGTTGCTCTTGAAGAGATTGCAACTTGAGAAAGATCAAGTCTAATAGTAATCCCTTGTTTTGTAACAACCATCATATCTTCATCACCAGTTACAACACGTAATGAAACAAGTTTTCCAGCTTTAGATACATTGATTGATTTAACACCTTTAGCTCCACGTTTTGTAGCTCTATATTCTTCGATGTTAGTCATTTTACCAAATCCATCTTTACCAATTGAAAGGATTTTGTCCCCTTCAAGTGATGACGATGCTCCAACAACTTCTGTTTTTGCTTCTCCAGAAAGATCAATACCCTTAACACCACTAGCTGTCCTACCCATTTTTCTAACTTCTGTAGCTGGGAATCTAACAACCTTACCATGTGCTGCTCCAATAATGATTTCCGTATCATCTTTAACAATCATTGCTTTTACAAGTTCATCATTTTCTTTAAGTCCAAGTGCGATTTTTCCGTTTTTGTTAATTCTTTCATATTCTTTAATATCAGTTTTTTTAACAATACCGTTTCTTGTAACTGTTAATAAGAATTGTCCTTCATCATAATTATCAAGAGTAAGCATTGAAACCACTTTCTCTTTTTTATCTATACCAATAATGTTTACAAATGGAATACCTTTTGCTTGTTTAGAAAGTTCAGGTATTTGGTGAGCCCTAATTCTATAAACTTTACCTTTTGTAGAGAATATTAATAAGTCAGTATGTGTTGTAGCAACAAGTATTGACTCAACATTATCATCTTCGTATGTTGTCATTGATTTTGTACCAACACCACCACGATTTTGTGCTTTATATTCTTCTAATGGAATACGTTTTACATATCCTCTTGATGACATTGTTATAGCAATATCTTTTCTTGGAATAAGATCTTCATCATCAATGTTTCCAAACGCCCCCTCAAGGATTTCTGTTCTTCTATCATCCCCAAATCTATCTCTAACCACATTTAGTTCTTCAACAATTAAATCAATAAGTGCTTCGCGGTTATTTAAGATATTTTTATGGTAAGCAATTTGTTCATGTAATTCATCAAGTTCAGCTTGCATTTTTTCACGAGCAAGTCCTGTAAGACGTCCAAGTCTCATATCAGTAATAGCTTTTGCTTGAATTTCTGAAAGATTAAATGCCTCCATCATTTTAGCCTGTGCTTCAGCATCATTTTTTGATGATCTAATCATTGTGATTATTGCATCAATATTATCAAGAGCAATTTGTAGTCCTTCAAGAACATGAGCTCTTGCTTCTGCTTTTTCTAATTCAAATTGAGTTCTTCTTGTAACAACCTCAATTTGGTGTTCTAAATAAGTGCTTAGTGCTAATTTAAGATTAAGAATCTTTGGCTCACCTTTAACTAGCGCAAGCATATTAATACCAAAGTTTGTTTGAAGTGGTGTTAATTTGAATAGTTTGTTTAAAACTACTTCAGGAACTACATCTCTCCTTAATTCAACAACTACTCTAATACCTTTTCTTGAAGATTCATCACGTAAATCAGTAATACCTTCAATATGTTTATCTTTAACAAGATGAGCAATTTTTTCAATTAATCTTGCTTTGTTAACCATAAATGGTAGTTCAGTGAATATTATTCTTGCTTTACCATTTTTCATTTCTTCAATTCTTGAAACTGAACGAATAGTTATTGAACCATTACCTGTTTTATAAGCTTTTCTAATACCTGCATTTCCAAGTATTGTTGCAGCCGTTGGGAAATCAGGACCTGTAATATATTCGTTTAGTTCTTCAATTGTAATTTCTGGGTTTCTTGCTAATGCAATAACACCATTTATAACCTCTGTAAGGTTGTGTGGTGGTATATTTGTTGCCATACCAACAGCAATACCTGTAGCCCCTGTAATTAATAGATTAGGGAATCTTGCAGGCAATACTTCAGGTTCGCTTTCTGAACCATCATAGTTATCTACGAAGTTAACTGTATCTTTTTTAATTCCTGATACAAGAAGTGAAGAAATTTTTGACATTCTTGCTTCTGTATATCTCATCGCAGCAGCTGAATCACCATCAACAGAACCAAAGTTACCGTGACCATCAACTAATGGGTATCTCATTGAGAAATCTTGCGCCATACGAACCATAGCTTCATATGCAGCCGTGTCACCATGTGGGTGATACTTACCAAGAACTTCCCCAACAATACGTGCGGATTTTTTATGTGGTTTTGAAGATTCTAATCCAAGTTCTGACATTGCATAAATAATACGTCTATGAACTGGTTTTAGACCATCACGAGCATCCGGTAAAGCACGAGAAACAATAACTGACATTGCATATTCTAAAAATGATGTTCTCATTTCTGTAGAAATATAAATTGGTGTTAATGAATCGGTAGCTTCTTCAATTACTTGAGAAGTTACTTCAACTATTTCTTTTTGTTTTTTACCTTTAGACTCTGATTTTTCTTCATCAAAGACAGTTTTTACTTCTTCTTCATGAACTTCATATTTTTTATCTTCTTCGTCGTCATTAATGAACATTTAAGTCTCCTTTATTTTGTTAAATTGTTTTTAATTTATTTATCTTTAAGTGCTTTTGAAATTGCGATGTGTGACATTATAGATGTTACTAAGAATGGAATTCCTGTAACTCTTATAACAGCAAATACAACATTTGCTCCACCACCAACGATTCCAAGTGATTTTCTTGTTTTCATTACAATAACCGAAGTAATAATACCTGCTATTCATGAAATTATTGAAATTGCAATCATTGATTTTAATAATCCTGAAATTATTGATGAATTAAATGCAATTAAGAATACCTCTATAATTCCTACTGTACCTTGGTACTTACCGTTTTGAAGTACTAATGCACTAATTTGATAAGGTTTTAACTTTCCTTTTGAAAGAACTTTTGATATATCTTCAACATTATTTGCTAATCAATTTTTAAATGCAGCAACCTGTTCTACTTCAGTACCTGTTTTTGTACCCGTCCAAACAGCGTCCGTTCCTTCAATTTTCCCACCATCATGTATAACTTTTCATGCTCCTGCTGAAACATCTTTAATTGAACCATCTTTACCAGTCTCCATCATAAAAGCATTATCATTGAAAAAACCTAACGTTTTTACAATTGCTACTACAAATAGAATAAAGGCAAGGATACCCAATGAAGCAACAACTATATTAATTATTGATTTTGTTTTTGCATTCATATTTATCTCCTTTTAATTTTTATAGGTCTATATTTTTAACATATTTCGCATTTTCATTAATAAAATCACGACGTGGTGCCACATCATCACCCATAAGTGTTGAAAATGTAAGATCTGCAGTTGCTAAGTCAGATACTTGAACTTGAAGCATCTTTCTTTGTTCTGGATCCATAGTTGTATCTCATAGTTGCTCAGCATCCATCTCTCCAAGCCCTTTATAACGTTGAATTGTATAACGTGTAGCTTCATCAAGAGTTGCTAAGTATGCCTCTTTCTCAGAATCAGTATAGGCATATCTTGCAACTTTACCATGAGAAATCTTATATAGAGGTGGTTGTGCAATATACACAAATCCATACTCAACTAGTTTTCTTAAATATCTATAGAAGAATGTTAGTAACAATGTTCTAATGTGTGCACCATCAACATCAGCATCGGTCATGATAACAATTTTATGATATCTTAATTTATTTAAATCAAATTCTTCACCAATACCTGTTCCTAAAGCAGTAATTAAAGAACCAATTTCCTCATTGGCAAAAACTTTATCAATTCTTGCTTTTTCAGTGTTGATTACTTTACCACGTAAAGGTAAAATAGCTTGTGTTTCTCTATCTCTACCCATTTTTGCTGATCCACCAGCTGAATCACCCTCAACAATATAAATTTCTGATTGTGATGCATCTTTTGATGAACAATCTGATAATTTTCCTGGAAGTGAAGCAATATCAAATACTGATTTTCTACGCGTAGCTTCTCTGGCATTCGCTGCTGCAAATCTTGCTCTTTGAGCTAATAGTGATTTTTCTACAATTGTTTTTGCTTGTCCTGGGTTTTCTGCCAAGAATCTTTCAAGAGAAATTGAAAGAGCTTTATTTGTAGCTTTACGAGCATCTGTGTTACCCAGTTTCCCTTTTGTTTGACCTTCAAATATTGGGTCTGGATGTTTAACTGAAATAACTGCTGTCAAACCTTCTTTAACATCATCACGAGTTAATTTTTCTTTCTCGGTTTTAAATAATTTATTTTCACCAGCATATTGGTTAAAGATACGTGTAAGTGCATCCGAAAAACCTTGCTCATGAGTTCCGTGTTCAACTGTTGCAATGTTATTTGCATAAGAAACAATATTTGATTGGTATCCTGTATTATATTGCATTGCAACCTCAACCATAATTCCATCAACTTGATTTTCTGCATAAATAACATCCGTATTAAGAACTTCTTTAGATTTATTTAATTCTTCAACATATTGTAGAATCCCACCTTCGAAGTGATAGTCTTTTCTTTGTCCCGATCTTTCATCTTCAACCGAAATTCTTAGACCTTTATTTAGATAAGCAATCTGTCTTGCTCTATCATTAATTAAATCGAAATGGAATTCAATTGTTTCCATAACTTCATTATCTGGATGAAACTTAATTTTTGTTCCAGTTACTTCTGTATCTCCAATTGGAGTCAACTCACCTTGTGGTTTACCTCCATTTAAGTACTCTTGGTATCAAACTTTCCCTTCTCTCGAAACTCAAACTTCCAACTTATCTGAAAGAGCATTAACTACTGAAGCACCAACTCCGTGTAGTCCTCCAGAAACTTTATATGTATCTGAGTCAAACTTTCCACCAGCATGTAGAACCGTAAGAACTGTTTCTACTGTTGATTTTCCTGTTTTAGGGTGTTTGGCAACGGGAATACCACGACCATCATCTGTAACTTCAATTGATCCATCTTTAGTGATTTTAATTTCTACTTGTGAAGCGAAACCAGCCATAGCCTCATCAATTGAGTTATCAACTATTTCTCATACAAGATGATGTAGTCCTTTGTTTCCTGTGGAACCAATGTACATTCCGGGTCTTTTACGAACGGCTTCTAAACCTTCTAAGACCTGAATATTACTTGCTGAATATTCTGCCATTTTTTCCTCCTATTTTTATTTTGGCGTATACACTTTTGAAAATCGCACATTTCGCTATTATATATACTATATAATTATACCATATCACTTAAAAAAGCAAGTGAAAAAAGAGCATCTCAGGCTCTTTTATTTTTCTGTAGTTAAAGTACTTTAATTAATTTTAAAAAGTGCTTATTTAGTGCTTTAAATGTTAATGATGAGCAATTTTAAGTGCTATTTAGGATTAAACTCAATAAACTCCCCTATTTTTAAATTAAAATCGTTGAGATTGATGTCTTTTATTCTAGTTCTATGCAACTCTAAAACTTCATTATTTATTTTATGAAACATCCTCTTAATTTGATGGAACTTTCCTTCTGAAATAATTACATTGCACTTATTTTTTTCTATATCTTTAATTAATGCTGGTTTTAATAACTTCCCATCTAAATACATCGGACCATTAAAAGAAGAAACATCCTCTACTTTTACATTATTTTTTAATGTAACAAAATATTCTTTTTCAGTATTGGATTTAGGTGATTTTAATTCATGTGCCCATTTACCATCATCAGTTAAAATAACAAGTCCAGTTGTATCTTTATCTAATCTACCCACAACAAATAAATTTCTATAATTATACATATTTACAATATCAAAAACAGTTTGATGTAAATTATCTTTATTCGCACATACAAAATCCTTGGGTTTGTTTAAAGCAATGTAAATATATTCTTTGAATTTAATTTTTTGATGATTAAATTCAACTTTATCGATTGTAGGATCGATTTTAAAACCTGTATTTTGTTGAGGGGTTCCATTAACAAAAATTCTTTTTGATTTTATAAAAAGTTTTACTTGACTCCTTGTTCCTACACCTTGATTAGCAAGATATTTATCTAGTCTTAATTTCATATAAACATTATAACAAAATAACACTTCCACATATTATGTTGAGCGCTGTTGTTTTTATTGTAAATCTTTGTGATTGTTTAGATTTGTCATTCATTTAAAACGACTATAAATAGTGAATGAGATTCCAGCGACAATAAACATTACAGTTTGAGAACAAATGAAAGTTATTTTAAAATTATAATCCAATACATATGGACCACAAATTATTGCAATAGGTAAAACCGCTCATATTTGTGAAAAGTAGTTAAGGAATGCAACTTGTATTTGTTTACCCCCAGCTTCCAACATTCCAGTGTAATAACTATTTGCAACAAATGAGAATATAGCTATTGAATAAACAATAATCATTCATCTTGCATAATCTTGATATTCAGGATCTTTGATCAAAAGAACTGGTAATATAAATGCAAATGAAAATCCTATTATAGAAATAATAAAAGTAATTAATAAAATAGGTAATATTAAAATTTTTGAATAATGTTTAGCTAAAGTAAAATTACCCCTACCCAATTCTTTACCAATTATTATTTTTATAGATTGATTTATTGCTGGGAAAATGGTGAACATTATTGATGATACTGCATATGCAATTGACATAGATTTTATTAACTCTGAACCAAACATGTTTGCTCATACAATTGTCATAGCCACAAGTGATCAACTCATTAAAGAAAAAGTTAAAATCATCCACGAACGCTTTAAAAACATTTTCAATATTTTTTTATTTATATTAAACACACCCCCCATTCCTTTAAACACTGATTTATTCTTATAAAAGAAATAAAATGCTAATACCATTTCAATAAAAAATGAAATAGCCGTTGAAATTGATGCTCCCATTGCTCCTAAATCAAATGGATAAATAAAGATATAGTCAAAAAGCGCATTAGTAATTAATGATACTGCTGAAACAATTAATAAATATTTTGTTTTACCAATTGTAACAAGAGGATTCAATAATAAAAAGGCTATCGAGGCAAAGATGTTGGCAGAAGCAAGTATCCTAAAATATGTAATCGATAACTCTTTAGCCACCGAAGCCTTTGTAGGTGCATCACTTAAAAAAAATAAACTCATTAATTGGGGTGCTAACACAACCATAAGAATTGAAACAAATATAGATATTATAAATGTAAAATATATGTTGATTTTAAACGTTTGCTTGAAATTATCCTTATTCTCTTTTGCATTAAATTGAGCATAAAAAATACTAAACAATATTCCAACAGCAATATAGATGCTAGATGTAGCGAATCACATCTCAGCACCAGCTCCAACTGCAGTTAAATGATGTTGCGCTTCATCATAACCAGTAATCATAAAATTATCAACAAACCCAACAGAAATTATTAACATTTGAGATAAAACAATTGGAATTAATACCTTAAGTGATTTTTTTCAAAATACTTTTTTATTTATTTTTGTTTCTATAGTTGAATTCATTATTATTAAATAATACATTGAAACATAAACTTTTTTAAAAGAAAATACATTATCAACATCTGCTCATTAAGTATTTTTTCAATAAATAATTAAGTTATAATGTGATTATGAACAAAATACTAAATTGAGACGAATACTTTATGTCAATGGCTAAATTAGCTGCTAAAAGATCAAAAGATCCAAATACACAAGTTGGAGCATGCATTATCAATGAAGAAAATATTATTATTGGTATGGGTTATAACGGAATGCCTAAAGGTATAGATGATGAATTTCCATGAACAAGAGAAGGTGATGATAATAAATATAAATATGTTATTCATGCTGAAGCAAATGCGATACTTAATGCCATCAAAAATTTAAAAGGTTCAACTATATATGTATCATTATTTCCCTGCAATGATTGTGCAAAAATGATTGCGCAATCTGGTATTAAAAAAGTTGTATTCGAAGACAATAAATATAAAGGAACTTTAGAAGTTAATATTTCAGAAAAAATACTTTCTTCTTGTGGTGTTGAAATGAAACAAATTAATGCTGGAGAAGTAATAATTAAATAAAAAAAATCACTTATAGTGATTTTATTTTTATCTTTTAGTCAATTTTCATTGATATGGCGCGCTTGAGAGGAGTCGAACCCCTGACCTTCTGGGCCGTAACCAGACGCTCTATCCAGCTGAGCTACAAGCGCATTTTGGAGGCACCAACGGGATTCGAACCCGTAATCAGGGTGTTGCAGACCCATGCCTTAGCCGTTTGGCTATGGTGCCAAGATAATTTCTTATATATTATACATAGAATATTTAATCATTTATAATTAAATTATGATTTATTCAATTTTAATAAGTATCTTAATAATTCCAACATTCATTTGCATGTTTTTTTTGACGGGGAAAATCATTCAAGTTAAGTATAAAGCATTCGATACAAACCCATATATGTCAATACCTATTGGGTTTGTACTCTTTAGTACTATCACTGTAATCACATACACACCTTTAATTATTCTTCATTTACCAGGTGTTGTATTTATTGTATTTGAAGCACTAAAAGATTTAGCTATTTTTGTTCTTATTTGATTACATAAGAAATATATTAAATGAAATCTAAATTGAAAGAGTTGCTTTTTAATTTTTATTTCTATAATTATAATGACGATCACACCTGCAGTTATAACATTAATTAAAGATCAAAATGACTACCCCTTTCATCTGGGTAGATCTTACAATGTATATCTTCGGCAATATGGAGGTTCAATGAAATTTGAACCTTGAAAAGATGCTAATGTTTATAATTCATGATATATGTTTAACTCTGTCATTATTGAGTTATTTAAATTAAATGGTGATTACCAAGTTTGATGAATGCAATCTATAATAGTTTCTACTATTTCTATTACAACAATACTTTCTTTATTAAAAATTTCTTTAAAAAGAATTAGATTTATAGCTATAGGATTAGCAACATTTATTTTAAGCATCATTATTCTTAGATCCACCAATGTATTTGGGTTACATTCGAATATTATAGGTTTCATTGCAACATCAATGATTATGTTAGTTATATCTTGAGAGTTATTTAGAACACCAAGAGTTCGTTATATGTTGTTAACCGGAGCAACTGGTTTTACATTATTAACTTTTGATTGATCAGCACTCTGATTATATTCAACGTTCATGTGTGTATTTATAGGTATATATATTTATAAAGCAAAACCCAAACCTACGCTTTTGATTCTTTTTACACTAACATTTATTGGGTTTATGTTCGCAACAATTCTTCATAGATTTACAAATATCGGTTCTACAATAGGAATGGTTGTGGCTATTGTTATTGGTGGATTGTTCTTGTGGCTAAGAAATAAAAATTTTGAAGAACCAATGGATAATTTTATTTATAGATTTAGGAAATGGTGGTTGCCTATGTTATTTATTATCTTTATCATTGTTTCCTTTTCAATATGAATATCAAAATCAGAACCAGATTGATGATTCAATTTTAAAATAGATACTTCTTATTTAAATACATTAAGTTCTTCTAAGATAGTTGCTACAATAATGTATGCATTATATTGAATAGTTATAGCATTTGGCATAACTTATTTAATTAGTTCATTTAGGCGAAAAAAACAATGAGACATTGAGAAATTCCTAATTTTCATTGGTGTTATTTCAACTCTTTTATTCTTTTCTCCATTAACAGCTACATTCATTAAGTCATACTTCATACCAAAAGCGTTATTCTCTAGTTTGCAATGGACAACAATAGCTCCTTTAGTATTGGGGTTCTTATTAAAAATAGGCAAATTAATCACTAAAAGAATTAAAGGTGAATATTCAGAAATAGAGAGGATAATTAATGCATAAAAAAATAATTATATTTTCAATAATAATGGCAATACTACAAATTGTTGTTGGTAGTTTTATGTTAGCAAATATTTTAAACATATATCAATATGCAAAGTATATAGGCATTGTTTGAATTTCAATCGGAATTTTTATTATATTGTTGGCCGTTATTACTTTTATAAAGATAAGATTAGTTTGAATAGACAGACTTTTTACGGCATCAACATTCTCTTTAATGATGATGTTATCAACATGTTGAACCAATTGGTTAACTCCAATAGCTATCATTATTTATATTCCAATTATATTTATGTATTTAATGAGAATAGTTATGAGAAGTAAACTTTAAATAAAATAGTAACATTAAAATATATTAATTAAAAATACAGGAAATATTCCTGTATTTTATTTTATAGGTTTAAATAATTCGAGTACATCCATAGCGTGATGAGTTGTGTATTTAAAGTTAGATTTAACTTTATTCCAATCTTGAATAGTTTGTGCATTATTCAAGGCAATAACAAGATGTTTAAAGAATGTTGAAGCATATTTTATATGATATTGTGCTTCTGCATTACTTCTTTCGATTGGACTTAAATGATCCGCAATAAATTTTGCAAATATTTTTAATTCTGCTTTTTTAGAAGAAAAATCTTTGGAATTATATTTTTTAGCTAATACACCTATTTTAGCTGCTTCAGCTTTCAATTCAGCAAATGTATATTTCTTTATTACATTTTTTGAAGCTAATGATGCTTCTCTAAATCTAGTATCTTTACCAACTTTAAATAACATTGCAATTTGATCTTTTCAATATTTATATGTATAATCTGCTTTTGCTAATTCATCCAATGAAGTCAATCCTATATGTTTACTATTTTTTAAGGCTTTGTTATATATAAAATTATATATCTTCTCACCAAGCCCATGATAACTTCCAAAATATTTAACAAAGTCACTTTTTTTAAGAGTATTAATATCTATTTTTTCCTTAAATTTTTTATCAGATATAAGTGTACCCGTATAATCTACGTTATAGCCTAAGGATTTTGCTGAATAACTACCAATAGCTTTTGATAAATCTTTAAAATCATGAATACCGCCATTTCTAGTTCTATAGGCAATAATTGCATATACATGATAAGGAGACAACTTGTACGTTGGTCCAACTAAATTATCAATCATTAATTTTGCAGAAGCATGATTTAAATCTAGTGGATTTTCAATTTTTATAGCTTTGCTTCCAAAATTCATTAAATTAGATTCTGCAAATGAAATTGGATATTTACCAGGAATTTTTTTCGGATCATCTATATTTAAACCTTTAGATCTCATAATCATTATTCTTTCAACAGTTGAGCGTGAAATAACACCTTCAGTTGCTTTTTTCATCAACTCCTTATAAGATAGGGTATTAATATTTATTTTTTCTATAGTAATTTCATGACCTAAACCGTCTTTATAATCATTAACATTTCTAATCATTTCTTTATTTGTATTATTGTTTCGAGAACTATAAATTATTTTAATTTGATATTTATTTGATATATCACTAACTCTATCAAATAGCACCCCACCTTTTACATGGTAATCAAGCACCTTACCAAGAGAATCTTTATCTTTAATACCATTATTGATAACTCTATGATAAAGAACCTTCATAGCTTCAGTTTCACTAAAACCAAAACGAGTTATAAGATCGTAATATGAAGTGTTATTAATATCAACTGTGGTTTTATGAATATTTTTAATGACTTTTGCTGATGAATGACCTTTTTCTGATTTAGTAGCATCAATTGAAGTATAAATCATTGTATGATCTGATATCCTAGTTAAATCACCCAATTTATAAAGTTTAAATATTTGTTTATTTGTTTGGGTTCATGCATTATTCATTTCAAATCTTTTACCCTTACCAGTAATCATTGAAGAGTTTGTAAAAATTTTGTCATAAGGATTTGAATAAAGTTTGTCACTTGTCTTTGCAAATGGTGATATTGATGTTTTGGAATTTGGTGATGAAGGATCAAATAAACTTTTATAGCCATTGTCTAATAATTCTTTAAATGGAGAAATGCCATTTTTAATTAAAGGTATATTTGTATCACCCATAAAAACCATATCTTCATCTTTGCCATTTATACTTTGAAAGTAATCCATAACTTCTTTAGTGTGTTCGGCTTCAAATAATTCCTGTGTACCTAAAGTAGTTTGATATTTATTTTCTTTTGATGAAATAGCACCTTCAAAAGTTTTTTTACCAACACCTGAAGAAGCATTTTTTGCAATGGCATGACCGACATGTGCTTTACCTGCTTTCGGAGAATCAAAGTGCGCAATTACAGCAGTAAAATCCTTTCCATTTGCAGTTTCAAACTGTGCACCAAATGGAGGTCTTGTATAAGCAGATTTTTTATTATCAGCTTCTTTCATATTATTTAGATATTGATTTTCTTTATAAGGGTTCTCATATAGTTTACCAATGCTTTTTGAACCTTGAAACTCTTTAGGGTTCATTGCTTTTGAATTATATAAGAATCCATAATATTCTCATGTTCCTACACCACCCATTGGAATTATTTTAGAACCTTCTTTTCCATCTTTAGCTAATTTAGAAGCAACCACTCTTCAAACATTTGATTGAGTAATTCTATTTAATTCTCTCGCTAAATCATGAAGTGCTGAAACTTTATCAACCTCTTCCGCTCCAAGTAATGAAATTTGTTGATTTGCAATGATTTGAGCCATCGCTTGAATTCTATTGTGATCACCAATAAAATTTTTTAAGTTTCAGTTTGCGATTCTGATATCCTTAAAATTTACATTCATAGGCGCTACTGGTTCAAAACCTTTAACAGGATACATATGTTGATTTGCTGGGGCAGTATTAATATCTTCTTTTTGATTAAGTATTACAAAAGCAGTTACTCCACTAGCAACAACCCCAACTCCCAAAGTTATACCTATCCCTTTTCAAATCATTTTCATAAGAAAATTATAAACCAAAATATAAATATTATAAATATTTATATAAAAAAAGCCATTGGCTTTTTTATCCCTTTATTGCTGATCCTTGTCTGGAAATAGCTTTCATAATTCTACCTCTAAATACAAAGTACACTAGCAACATAGGTAAGATGGCTAATGTCGTTCCCGCCATTCTAATTGGAATTAATAGTTGACCATTTGCATCTTTACCAGTTGTGAACACTCATGTTGGAATAGTTTGAATATCTTTTCCTTGTAATAATAATGCTGGTCACATATATGAGTTTCAAGAAGCAAAAGCAGTTAAAATGATAACTGTTAAAGTTGTAGGTTTAATCATTGGTAAAGCCACTCTGAAGAAATACCCAAGATTTCCAGCTCCATCAATCATTGCGGCTTCTTTTGTACGATCCGGAATTGCTTCAAAAGCATTTTTAAACATCACTGCTGAAAATACAGATGCAACAAATGGAATAAATAGTCCAAGTAAAATATTTGCCCCATAATATCAACCCAATCTAACAATCATTTGGTATTGTCCTGATAATAACGCAACCTCTGGAAGCATCATTAATGATAAGAAAAATCCTCAAATTATTTTTTTACCTTTATATTTTTTAATTGAAAAAGCATAGCCCAGTAAAACAGTAATAACTAGTTTAACCATTATAGTTATTGAAGCGATTAAAAATGAATATAATATTGCCATTCAATAGCCATCTGCAAAAGCATCAACAAAGTTACCTCATTGTGGTTTCGCAGGCTTTAAATGTGTTGTAACTGCATCTGTAGCTTCTGCATTTGTCATTAATGAAGTTGCAATCATATAGTAAAATGGAAACAGTATTAAAGCACCAAAGAATACTAAAGCAAAAGTTTTCATCAAGTTAGAAATAATAATTCAAACAATTGATTGAGTTCTAACTTGTGAACCAACTTTTTCAGCATTCTTTTTAACTTTTGCGGTTCTTAATTTTTGTTGAGTTTTTAATTTTATTTTCAACATATTTCTCCCTTATATTTGTTATAGCTTTTACAACCATAGATACTCCTCCACGTATAGATGCAGAGAATATTATTGATATTATAAGCAGTGTTACAGAAGCAGCCCCAGCAAGCATATAATTATGTGAAACTTGAATCTTAGCATAGATATAAATAAGGAGTGTAGATCCTTTATTATCTAACGCTGCTTGTGCATCATTTTTGAATAATGCTAGAGGAAATACCTTAATAGCACCAATAATTCCCATAGTAAGTAGAAATGTTGTTGTTTTGGAAATAGATGGTAATGTAATTGAGAAGAATTGTTTTATTGGTGAAGCTCCATCAATTGAAGCTGCTTTATATAATTTCTTATCAACACTTAACATTGCTGATGTGAATATTAATACATTGAATGCAATACCTCTTCAAACTCCATAAATCAACATTGCTCCAAGGGCTGAATGACCATTAGGATCTGTTAGCCAAGGAACTCTATGCCCAGTTATCTTATTAAGCAATCCAGTATCTGCATCAAATAAGTATGCAAACGCTAAACCAATAGCAATTGCTGAAGTTACATAAGGTAAGAAGAACAATGTTTGTCAAAAACCTCTTAATCTTTTTCTAATAACATTCGAAACTGCGGCAGAAATTACCAATGAAAGAATCATAATAATAGGAATTGATATTAAAGCATACATCAATGAATTATAAAGTGCATCATGAAATGCAGGATCTCTCATCATAAACTTAAATTGGTCAAGACTTGCAACCCTTTCTAAAGGTTTATGTTTATCAGCAGGTGCTTGAAAAGCATCTGTTGCTGCAGCAAGAAATGGAATGACTGTAAATAAAATAACTATAAGTAATGCAGGCATCATTAATAAAAGCGGTTTTCATCACGGAGTTTTTTTATTAACCGTAGCTAAATCTATAGGTTTTTCCATCGCCTTTTCTTTTAATTTATTTTTAAAGAACATTAGATAATACCCACTCTTTCACCGTCTTTTTTATTAAAAATATAAGTTTTGTTCTTAGGGAAATTAAAACAAACTTTTTCTCCAACTTTATACACATCTTTTTTAGATAAGAACATTTTGAATACATCTTCTTCATTGTATTGAATTGTTGCAAGTGTTTCTCTACCTAAATAATCAACGTGTGTAATTTCTCCAATAAAACCATTAATTTCAGATTCAATTAAGTGTTCTGCTCTAGCTCCAAAATGAACTTCAGTATTTTTAATAGATTTAAGTTTTCCAAGAGTTTTATTATCAAACTCAACTTCTCCATTTTTATTAACATTTGCTTTAAATATCTTCATCTCTGGCATACCCAAAAATTTAGCAACAAACTCATTTTTTGGCTTATCATATAATTCCATAGGAGATCCTAATTGTTGTAAGTTACCTACATCCATTAAAATTACTTTATCAGAAATAGCCATCGCTTCTTCTTGATCATGAGTAACAAAAATAGTTGTTATATTCAATTCTTGTTGAATTTTCTTTATTCATTCTCTTGTTGAAATTCTTAATTTAGCATCAAGATTTGATAAAGGTTCATCCATAAGTAAAACTTTTGGTTTTCTTACAATTGCCCTTGCAATAGCAACACGTTGTTGTTGCCCACCTGAAAGTTTGGTTGGTTTCTTTTTAAGATTTTTAATAATATCAACTTTTTCAGCAACTGCCATAACTTCTTTAAATATAGCTTCCCTAATTGAAATAATAGTTTTTTTATTTTCTTCTATTTCTAATCTATCCTTTTCAGTTAATTTAGTTTCATCACTATATTTTTCAAACATTTCTTTTTTAAAACTTTCAAAATCTTCAAGAGAAACTTTTGGAAGAGTTTTAATATTTTCTTTTGCTAAAACCAAATCACTTAGTTTTGGATTATTTTTAATATTCTCTTGTTCTATTTTGATTTCTGCTTTTAGTTCTTGTTTTTGTTTTTTTGAAATATCTTTAATAGCTATTTCTGCTTTTTTATGCTCAACTTCAAGTTCTTTTACAGAAGTTTTGTATTCTATTTTTGTAATCTTTTTATATTTTTTTGCATCACTCAATTTAGCAAGTTTTGATAGTGTCTCTTTAGCAAGTTTTGAAATCAATGCATCAGTTTTAGGATTTATAAAATCAAGTTCAGTTTTTAATTCTCTAAGTTTCGCATATATTTCTCTTTCTGTTGTGTCATAAAAACTTCTTGTTTCTCTAACAACATCATAATAATCAAAAAATTTACCTTCATAAGTTTCCAATTCTTTTTTTGTAGCTCCATTAGCTTTGAATAAAACCATATCATTTTTTAATCTTGAGATTTTATTTTTCTTTTTAACTCCATTTTTTCAATCTTTATCATTTTCTAAAGGAAAAGCGATATTTTTGAAAACTGTCATATGTGGATATAAAGCGTAGTTTTGAAAAACCAACCCTAAATTTCTTTCTTTTGGAGATAACTTAGTAACATCCTTACCATTAAAAAGAATTTGGCCTGATGTTGGTGTTAATAAACCTGCAATAGCATTAAGTGTTGTGGTTTTACCACACCCCGAAGGTCCAAGAAGAGTGATTAATTCACCTTGTGGAATTGATCATGAAACATTATTAACTGCGATAGATTCACCAAAATCAATTACAAGATTTTTAATTTCTATAGCTGGTATAGTTTTCTTCTCTTCATAATGTTTCTTAGCAAATTGTACGACTTCTTTTTTCACTTTAATTTGTGTTGTTTTTGATGTTGCCATTATCTAATCCTTTCGCTGGGGTCTCTATAAAGAGCTCTATTATCTCTTCTTGTTTGAATATATTGATAAATATCTGTTGGTAGTCCAACTGGTTTATTTGGACCATATTTAATAAGAGGTGCAAAATCTGTTGCGCCATGAATTACCAATGTATTCTTAAGATGTTCTTGTAAAGTTTTTCCATTTACAGGATTAAATAAACCTAATCTATTGTCCAATGCATAGTTAAATGCATCCGCAATTGCTAATCCATTATGATAAAGGATTGATGTTTCATCTAATACTGCTGCTGGATTTGATAAGAAAGGTAATGTCAATCCTTTTTTAAGGATTTCTACCGATCAATTTTTAGATACATTTGGGCCATAGAATATTGAGCCAACAACACGATTGTATGATTTTCTACCGTCTGTTGCAATTCTTATTTTTGTACCACTAGGCATTTGTTGTCTTGCAAATTGTCCTGCTTTTAATCCTCAATATCCTTCTTTTTTAGCTTCATCTGTAATTAATTTAATTTCTTTCCCTTTTGCAACCTCAATCATTACATTTCTTAAGTTGTATGTTGAGTCTGGATGATTAGCATCTTTTTCAATAGGATCGTATGCATTCCCATCATCATTTGTTTGAATATCTACATATATATTTTTTCAATATGTATATTTTGAATTTTTGTCCATTGAAAGCTCATTATAATGACCATGAGAATAAACTGCTAATGGTTTTTTCTGTGTTTTATATTTATTAATTAATTTTTCCATTTGAGCATCTGTAAAACCAACCATCTTGCCTTCTGCATCTTTATATTTTAATTCACCCATTTTAACATGAGCCTCAGGGGTATCTATACCTTGAATACGAATACTTAATTGATCACCTGATTTAATGGATTTAACTGCATCTGCCCCAGATGTACCAGTTACAACAACCTTTGGAGTATCACCATCTATTCAATTAATAATTTTTGCATCAACATATGAGAATTTCTCTCAATTAATATCTGAGAAATTTCTATTCATCATATTTGGATAATGGAATTTTTTTGAGAGTGTTCCATCGTCAGGAATTATTTGGTCAATAATAGCTTGCCTATGGATATTACCCCATAAAGTTTGTTCACTATATGAACTTGCACCATTATTTTTTGAATTATTTGAAGCAAGAATATTTGAATCTATTACTTTTCTAATTGAACCCGACATATTGTCGACTGGTAAATCAACTATACCTGCAGTTTGTGGGTGTTGTTTAACTGCTTCCATTTCTCTATTGATAGCATCAAAAGATGCTTTTACACCAAGTAATGTCCCTGGTAATTTATCATAATTAATGCCACTAACTTTTTTTCCAATTGTGGAATTTATATCAAAAGCCCCTTTAAGTGGAACTATGTATGATGATTTTTGTGCAAAGAAATCTGAAGGCATCATTTTCTCATTGCTATGTTCATCTTGCATTTTTGATTGAGCATCTTTTGCTGTATAGAACCATTTTAAAAATGTCTTGGCACCTTCGTCTTCTCTTTTATTAGTATGTATTGAATTAAATGATGGACCTTGTGCTACAGTTGCACTAACATTATTTAAATCAATAATTTTACCGTTAAGATCATAAGGTGCGGGTGAGGTGAAGTTTTGCAACTTATTAATTGGTGAAAGAAACATTGTTTCATCCTTACCTAGTTCTGAGTTTGAAGGTCTTTTTGAATAAGCTTTATCTAAACCTGCTGAGGATGAAATTGAAATAGCCATTTTATGTTTTTGAAGTCTAGTTGAACCGTAAGCTCCACCACCACCAATTCAAATAGCATTTGAATCGATTGCATTTTTAATATATGAATAAGAATCTTTAAATATTTTTGTTTGTTTTTTACCTTTTTTTAGAAAATTGAAATCAACATAACCAGTTTTTTTATTCTTAGTAAATAAGAAGTCATCATCTTGGTTTTGAGTTAGAAGAGTTGATAATTCATATATTGTATTTGATGGAGAGTCTAAACCTAACAGATTTGGTTTTTGAGGTGCTTCAAAGAATTTTTGTGCTCCTGTTACAAATTCAAAAAGACCTTTATAAGATGTAAAAATATCATCATTTATTTCAATAATGTGAGCCTTATTCTTCATATTTACTTTAACTCCGCCTCATTGTGATTTAATTGCAGATTCATCATTTAAAGGGGTGTTCATTATTTTTTCAACAGTTGAACCTGGAGTTTGTTTTATAATTGCACCATTATCTTTTAATTGTTGGAAAATATATTTCATTAATGGTTTATCAATAATTAAAGCTTCTGTAGATTTAGAAAGAGGTGCAGAAAATAATTTCCCTGGTTTAATTCCGGCTATTTTGTCATTAACCTTAACAAATTGGTCAACAAACCACTCTCTTTTAACAACATCTCCCATATCGAAAGCCATTTTATAAGGCACTATTTGACCTACCGCTGACGGATAATCAATGTAAAGATTTGGTAATGTCCTAGTATCATGTGATTGAATTTTAGTGATTGCTTGTGAAGGAATTGTTCCATAACCACCCTCAACATGTTCCACAACAACAGGAATATAACCTGATATATTTTTTTGTGTTTCATTATACTTAGCTACTGTTTCTTCTAAAGCATCTATTGCTGATCCACTGGCTGATCAAGTTGTTTGGATTACTATTTTATTATCATCTATTGAATCATATGCTCCATTAGAACCTAATAACGAAGAACATGCTGCCAATAATGTAACAGGTGCCACTATTGAACCCAAAGCTGCAAAACTTGCTACTATTTTTTTAAATTTACTTTTCATATATTCAATTATAGTTATTAATAACTATTTTTTAGAAAATAAAAGCAATAGCATATGTTATTTAAAAATAACATTAAAAAAGTCAATTATTCCACATTTTTTTGAAAATTCAAATACTTTAAAAAAGGTTGTAATTTTAAACCATTTTACAATTAAAAATGCTTAAAATAAATATAATACTAAAACACACTCTTTTAATATTAAGTTTCTGTTTATTATATGCATATGAATCAATAATATAAAACTTTAATCAAAATATAATATTTTATTATTTTATAATTAAAAGCTTTTTAAGAACTTTTTCTTAAAAATCTATGTAATTACCCTTTTCTTGCTTAAATACCCTTAAAAAGGCTAAAAAAAGGACCTTTACAGGTCTTTTGTTTCTAGTTCTTTCAAAACTGAATAGCAGATTCTTCATTGGTTTGTCTGTGACGTACCGTTTCAATAGATAACCTAAGATTTAGATCACTTATTAAACCGTTCAATTTATTAGTACTGGTCAGCTAAATGTATCGCTACACGTACACTTCCAGCCTATCAACCTCGTCGTCTACAAGGAATTTCAAGGGATTATTCATCTCTGAGGAGGCTTCCCGCTTAGATGCTTTCAGCGGTTATCCTTTCCATACTTGGCTACCCAGCTATGCCCCTGGCGGGACAACTGGAACACCAGTGGTATGTCCACTCCGGTCCTCTCGTACTAAGAGCAGCTCTCATCAATAATCCAACGCCCACATCAGATAGGGACCGAACTGTCTCACGTCGTTCTGAACC
>JABSQT010000005.1 GCA_013215715.1 Mycoplasmatales bacterium
AGCCACCCGCTAAAACACCTCCCATATTGCTCCACCCCATTGGTGAATAATACTTTTTGGGGATCACATAATTAAATCATATAAAAATATTTTATAATATATAAATATTTTATAAAATATTTTAATAGAATTGAATGAACATCTTAAAACATTGGGGAATTCGAACTTTGAAATTATTTAATTCAAGAATGTAAATTCAAAAGACGAATTATTAATAAACTTTCTTTAATGGGAATTGAGTTTTAAAGGATTTATATTTTAAAATGTAATATTTCATATTTTTAAAATTACAAATATTAAGAAATAATATTCAAATAATTGGGGTTTTTTATTTGTTAATACACTTAATAATATATAATTAAAACAAATGTTTAAAATAGGGAATATAGAAATTAAAAATAAGATAATATTAGCTCCAATGGCTGGTGTTACAAATAGTGCCTATAGATTAATTGCGCAAGATTTTGAACCAGGTTATACTTGTACTGAAATGATATCAAATGTAGGTTTAAAATATAATTCAATAAAGACATTAGATATTGCTAAAGTAAGTTCTAAGGAAAATATTGTTGCATTGCAAATATTTGGCGGAGATGTAGAGGATTATGTTAATGGTGCGAAATATTTTAACAAGCATTCAAATGCTAAAATAATTGATATTAATATGGGGTGTCCTGTTAAAAAAGTAGCGATTAAATCTAAAGCTGGTTCTGCATTAATTAAAACACCTAATAAAGTTAAAGAAATAATTGAAGCAATTGTAGCCGTTATAGATAAACCTTTAACCGTAAAAATTAGACTTGGATGAGATGATGAATCTTCAAATTATATGGAAATTGCTAAAATTGTTGAGGAAGCGGGTGCTTCAGCTTTAATTGTTCATGGTAGAACTCGTGAACAAATGTATCAAGGAAATGCGAATTGAGATGCAATCAAAGAAATCAAAGAAACTTTAACAATACCCGTTATTGGAAATGGGGATGTATTTACACCTGAAGATGCTAAAAAGATGTTGGAATATACAGGTGTTGATGCTGTAATGGTTGCTCGAGCAGCACAATCTAGCCCATGAGTTTTAAAACAAATGAAAGATTATATTGAAACAGGAACTTACGAATCAGATCCTTCTATTGCTATAATTCATAAAACTATCAATAAATATATGGAGATATTACTTAAAGATTGATCAAAAAAATATGTATTAGCACAAACTAAATCAGTAGCATCACAATGATTTGCTAAATTTAAAGGTGCTAGTGCTGAACGTATGGCTTTTATGACTTCTAAAACACTTGAGGATTTCCAAAGTAATTTAAATATTTTTGTAGAAGAAATGATTAAAAAATATGAATAATAATTTAATTAAAAATAAATAACCAATAGTTATTTTTTTATTTCCTTTATAATACAAGTATGAAATTTATAGATGAAGCAGAAATACATGTAAAAGCAGGTAAAGGTGGTAATGGAGTAGTATCTTTCCGTAGGGAAGCACACGTGTCACGTGGGGGACCAGATGGCGGAGATGGTGGTCTTGGAGGAAGTATTTATTTTGTGGGTGACCCTGGGATGAATACTCTCTTAAACCTAAAATTAAAAAGAAACATATTTGGTAATGATGGGGAAGATGGGAGAAGGAAAAACCAATATGGAGCTAAAGGGAAAGATATTTTTATTAAAGTACCTTTGGGAACCTTGGTTATGAATGGAGATAAATTACTTGTTGACATAACCGAACAAAAAGAATACCTAATAGCTGCAGGTGGTAATGGTGGTAAAGGTAATACGAAATTTAAATCTTCAAGAAATCAAGCACCTAGAATTTCTGAAAACGGAGATAGAGGTGATGAGTTTAGATTAAAACTTATTCTTAAAGTTCTTGCTGATGTTGGTTTTGTTGGTAAACCTTCAGCAGGTAAGTCAACATTATTATCTAAAGTTACTAATGCTAAACCAAAAACAGCGGCTTACGAATTTACAACGCTTAACCCTCAATTAGGGTTATCAAAAATTGGAGAAAATTCATTTGTTGTAGCTGACTTACCTGGATTGATTGCAGGGGCAGCACAAGGTAAAGGATTAGGAATTGAATTTCTTAAACACATAGAAAGATGTAGATTAATAGCTCACGTTATTGATTTTGGTGATGAAATGAAAAATCCTATTAAGGATTTTGAAGTAATAAATCATGAGCTCAAAGAATATTCTTTAGGTTTAGAAAAACGTAAACAAGTAGTTATTGCTAATAAAGCTGACTTAAAAGCATTTTCAAAGAATATAGAAAGATTTAAGAAAGCTTATCCTAAAATTGAACTCGTTGAAATTTCAGCATTAACCGAAAAAGGTATTGAACCACTTAAACATAAGTTATATGATGCTTATAGAGCTGCGGATGAAATCGAATATAAGGCTAAGAAATCGGAAGTTACAATTACTTTTGAAGATGATTTTATTGTTGAAAAAGATTATGAGGGTATGTTTGAAATATCTGGTAAAGAGGTTGAACGCATCTATGATAAAATTCCTTTATCAACAGGGGAAAACTTTATGAGGTTTAATAAAAAATTATCAGCACTTGGAGTTTGAGATGAACTTAGAAAACAAGGTGTTAAAGATGGGGATACTGTTAGAATTTTCTCATTTGAATTTGAATGATCAGAAAGAGATTAACTTTCTCTTTTTTATTTTGTTTTCATATAACCATTTAGTTATATAATTTAAATGAAAGGGGTGAGGTAGAAATGAAAATAGTTAAATTACATGCGAAATTGCATTGTGGATCTTGTGAAAGTAAAATCAAAACAATACTAAAGACTAAAGTTGAAGAAGTGCTTGTTAATGTTGCTTCAGGTTTGATAAAAATTAAATACGATGAAACAAAAATAAATATAGAAGAAATAAAAGGTCTTATTAGCAACCTTGGTTTTAAATTTGATTAATGGATAAGAATAAGTTATTAAAAATAAAAATAATTTTAGTAATTCCATTATTTTTATTGCAAGTGTATTTTATTATATTAAATATATTAAAACCTCAAGGTCTAATTAAATTAACATGAAATCCAATTATATGAGCTTTATTAACTACGATAATACTTGTTGTTTATGGTTGGAAATTATTTTTTATATATAAAAACATGTTTAAAAAGATTTTTGATATGGATACATTATTGGGTTTAGCAGCTCATTCATTATTTTTATATTCTATTATTAATTCTTCTATACATTTCAAAGATTCAACATATTCTTATGATGTTTTCTGAGAAGGGACATCATTATTGGTCATTTTTGCTTTTATAGGGAACACTTTAGAGTCAAGGCTTAGAAATAAGTCGATTGATGGATATAAAGAGCTCTTAAAGCTTAAAACAAAAACTGTTTATTTGGTTAAAAATAAGAATGAAGTTAAAACCCCTATCAATGAAGTTAAAATAGGGGATATTATTGCTATTAGGTCAAACTCAAACATTCCATTAGATGGGAAGATAATAGAAGGAGAAACTTATTTAGATTATTCTAAAATTACAGGAGAAACAAAAGTGATTCCTAAGGTTATGGGTGATAGTGTAATATCGGGATCAATAAATTTAAAAAATAAAATTTTTATAAGGGTAGAAAAGAGTTTTGAAGAGTCTACCTTATCTCTAATAATAGATAAAGCTGAAGATTTATCATTGATTAAACCCAAAATGCAAATTTTAGCTGATAAACTTTTAAGGGTATTTACTCCAATAATTTTTTCATTTGCATTCTTTGCGTTTATTTTTTGAATAATAATGGGTTATGGCGCTCACATTCAACTTAGTTGATTTAAAGGTCATAACTATATAGATAATGCGTTCCTTTCTTCCGTGACCATCTTAGCGATTGCTTGTCCTTGTGCACTTGGTGTAGCAACACCATTAGTTGTAACTATTTCTTCTTCAATGGCAAATAAAAATTCTTTATTATTTTCGGAATCTAAATCATTTGAAAAAATTAAAGATGTGAAAATTATTATTTTCGATAAAACTGGTACATTGACAACGGGTAAAATGAAAGTGGTTAATTATAAAGGTGATAAAAATTCATTAAAGTTAGCAGCAGCAATCGAAAAACACTCAATACATCCAATAGCAGATGCTATTTCTTCTAAATTTAAAACTGATATAAAAGTAGATAAAGTTAATGAAATAATCGGCGTTGGTATTGAGGCTCAATATAAAGGTGAAAAATATTTAATCGCTAAAACCAATAAAAAATCAAGAATTAAAGGTGCTACTATAGTGTCATTAACTTCTTCTTCTAAAACTTTAGCTACATTTGAAGTTATGGATGACATAAAACCTAATGCGTCAAAAACCATTCAAGCATTGCAAAAATTAAGAATTAAAACAGTGATGATTACAGGTGATTCATCAGGAGCTGCAAAGCGTGTTGCAAACATTTTAAATATTGATGAAGTTCATTCAAATGTTTTACCTGAACAAAAAGCTAAACTAGTTACTAAACTGCGTATAACAAATAATTTAAGTTCAAAACAACAAATATTATTTATAGGTGATGGATTTAATGATATTCTTGCTTTGAAAACAGCTGATATATCTGTAGCATTTGCTTCAGGTTCTGACATAACAAACTCACTTTCGGATATTTCTATTCTTAATGATGATTTATATTCATTAATTAATGCAATTAAAATATCTAAATGAAATCAAGTTAAAATAATCCAATCTTTATCTTGAGCTATGATATTTAATATGCTTGCTCTACCAATGGCATTTATGATGTTTATACCACCTTGAGTAGCTGCGATAATTATGTTGTTATCTGATATAGCAGTTGTTGGGAATGCTTTATTTTATAAAATAAGATCAGAAAAATATTTCAAGAAGAAAAAGAAAAAAACATAAATTAAAAACATATGCTTTATGCGTGTGTTTTTAATTTATTGTTATACACTTGTTTACTTTAAGTAGGAAGAATTCTTAAATGTAGTATTATATTTATATGAAATATTCAGAATACTTAATACAATGACTTCGAGAAGAAGTCAAAAAAGCGAACATGGATGGTGTTATAGTTGGTTTATCAGGTGGAGTGGATTCTTCTGTTGTTGCAGCATTAGCTAAAAAAGCATTTCCAAAAAACTCATTAGGTGTGTATTTACCAATTAATAATATGGGTCAAGATTTAATCGATGCAAAAGAATTAGCTAAAACAATCTCTATTGAAACCCAATTAATCGATTTAACTGAATCATATGAAGCTATGAAGAAAGCTATCAAAACAAAAACAAAGTTAGCAACCGCAAACATAAAACCAAGATTAAGAATGTCGGCATTATATGCATTAGCACAAGAGAAAAGGTACTTAGTCCTTGGAACAGATAATGCTGCAGAATGAATACTTGGCTATTTCACTAAATATGGAGATGGTGGGGTTGATTTACTTCCTATAGTACATTTAACTAAGGGTGAAGTAAAAGAAATGGCAAAAGAGTTAAAATTACCTAGAACTGTTTGAATTAAAAAACCTACTGCAGCATTATGAGAAGGTCAAACCGATGAAGAAGAGTTGGGATTCTCATATGATGAAGTAGATAAATATTTAAAAGGAGAGTTCATTGAAGAAAAAATATTAACAAAAATTAAAAGGCAAATTACTAGCACCAATCATAAAAGAGTTCCTTTACCAGAACCCAAATCTCCAAAAGAATATAAATAAGTACCCACTTATTTTTTTATAATAAAAAAACTCCATTGGAGTTTTTTAAATATTGATATCTTTCATATCTTTTGTTAATAGTTGTGCGATTTGGAAAATTCCAACAGTATAATTAGATAAAGGGTCTCTTGTAATATTTTTTAATATTTTAAGAACATTGAATTTGAGTGTAGCTGTAGGAACTTTAACAGATACTTTAATACCATCATCTAATGTTTTTTGATCAATTGTATCAACATATGGTTTGTAATTTTTATAATTATAAACATTTAATTGTGGAGTTGTAAATGTCTCAGGTTTTAAAGTGTATGTTCTACCAGTTTTTGTCATTCCGCCATAGAATTGTGCTGTATCTCCCATTAAGTGAGAAACTAACATTTGTAAATTAACTTCCGTAAATTGCAATGTTTTACCAAAGTCTTCTAATATTAATTCAACTTTCTCAAAAATACCTTTTATTGCCTCTTTATCTCCCATTATTTTTGAAATCATACTAATATCACCTAAGCCGATACCTTCATGTTTGATTAGTTTTAATAATAAAGGTTTGATATTCTCAAAAAATCTATCATCTATTAAAGATTCGATGTGCTTTTCATTGAATTTTAATTCAGATTTAATAGTATTTGCTAATTTTGTAGTGGTTTCATTAATTTTGAAATAAATTTCTTTTGTGGTTTCATTTTTAAAAACTTGTATTTTTGCTGGGTTAAGTTTAACTTCTTCTTTTAAGTGATTTACACCCACTTGTCATGCCGAACCCTTTAATTCACGTCCTCCAACATTCTTAATTACAGTTCCACCAATAACACTTTTTGCTAAGCCTAATAGGAACCCTGTTTGTTGAACTAAATCATAATCATGACTTGGTTGTTTGAATAAAACTTTATCACTAAAAGGTTTATTGAATGCTTTTAAAATTTCATCATATTTTATTTCTGATTTCTTATTATTTTTAATATCTTCTAAAGAACCGATGGGTTTTGTGTTTTTATTTTTTATAAAATCCGGAGTTTTTGGATATTCTATATTTATCAAAGTGTCAAGTGTATTGTCCATAACCATCTTCATCTTTTTAAGGATATTTTCAATAATTATTGTTCCAAACTTTTCTATTTGTCCATTTCCACCAAGTTTTAATGAAGAAACTAATTCTTTAAGTAATGGTGAAAGAATGTTGGTTGCTGATTCAGGGTTGGTAATAGCCATATCAATTAATTTATCTAATTGAAATTTGAAATTTATAAGATCTTCTGAGAATTTCTTTTTAGCTTTTAATTTTGCAGTATCTGATGCTCTGATATCGGTTGCATCGCTTTCTAAGTAACCTATAAAAGCAACTAATGCATAATCACTTGTCCTTTGAGCTTGAGCCCTTAAAGCTGCTTTACCTTTGAATTTACTTAAGAAATCTCCGAAAAAGTTATTCAACTCAATAGCTGCAGTGTATGCTTGAACGTTCTTTTGCTTCGGAACAACAACTTTATCGTGTTTTTTGTCGATTGTTTTTGAATTAACTATTGAATTACCACAAGAAACAGCAATTACTACAGGTGTTGCGATTACTAAAGGTGCTATAGAACTTCTTAAAAGTATTTTTTTGTTTAATTTCATAATTGTCTCCTATAATGAACCAGCAAGTATTAAACCAAGATTAATTAATGGTTTAAGTTTTTTGAATAATACTTCTAGCTCATCCTTTCTATAAGTAATTGTGTCTCTATTATCTTTATCAACCGTTGTTATTTGTGGTGATTTATAGTCTCTAAGTATGAAGCTGCCATTTTTATTTTTACTAAAACTCATCATAACATTACCTTCATCTCCAAATATATATGTAAGTAGTCCTTGAAGATTATTTTCCATTGAAATCGAAGTGGTAGATAGTGAACCAGTTATTGAATTAAATAGACTATCTAAATGACTAAGTCCGCTTAAACCAATTTCTGATGCAACTGCTCCTTCACCTAAATTTAACAATCCTTTTAATGATTGTGAATTTAAAATATCTTTTATTGTTGGGATTAATTTTTTTACAGTATTGCTTTTTAATAATTTAAATATAGCATCAAGCGGAGATTTGGAATCATTAGAAGTTGCATTTGTTTTGCCCCCGTTTTTTGGTTTGTTTATAGTTTTGGGTTCATATATTTTCTTTGCATCTTCTTCGTAATTTTTACCTTTTATTCTATCCCTTGCAGCTTTTAATATATCATCTAATTTATTATCACCGGGTTTTAGACGGAAGTTTCCAAGAGTTCCTTTAGAATCAACTTCTGCGTATTTCAAATATTTTCTGAAAGTATTTGAAATAACTCTTGAATTTACATCTTTAACAATATGATAAATAGGTTTTTGTTTTGTCATTTCTTTATATACTTTAAGATCACCATTCATAAGTTCTCGAACTGTTTTGAAAGCCGCATCTTTTTTATCCAATTCATCACCTGCGGTTTCAATTAGTTTATTTTTAGTTAGTTCATTTATAAATTCTTTATCTTCTTCTGTTTTTGGATTTTGAATGTCGATTAAATGCGCAGGATTCATTCACTCTGGTTTTCAGTATAGTGAATGTTCAATAAAATTGAAAGAATCATCAATAAATACCTTAACGATATCTAAGACGTCGTTTAGTATTGTTTTTAATTCAGGTTTTAGTGTTTTATTATCATTAGAAATTATAGAAGTATCAACACCCCTGCTTACTAATGTTTTAATAAGTCTATTCGCAATAGATTCTTTATTTGTGACAATCTCGTTGAAGAATCTTTTGTCCAATAAATCATGTATTCTATGAAAAGCTTCTGCAAATTCTTTTTTATCTCTTTTATCTAAATCTGTTGACATGTATTTTTTCGCAACTTCAAATAAATTCATTAAGTTGAATTTTAAGTCAGCTAGTAAATCTTTTCCCATTTGCTCAAATCCATCAATCATTGATTGGATTGCTTCTTTATCCTTTATGGCTAAAGAAGAACCATCACCATTTTTGAAGTTCTTGAAAAAATCAATAACATTCCTTTTTAAATTGTTAACTTTAATTACTCTTGTGTAAGAACTATCACTCTTTCTGAATACAAGTTTAACTTCATCACCATTTTTAATACCAATAATGTTTTGTTTTCGAATTCACGGACCTGTAGCATTATGTCGAATATACATTGTAGTTTCACTCAGCCCTGTAATTTTTGGCGTATCAATTACAGCCATTCCATTAGATCCCACAACTCTAGTTTCAGGGATTTGAAAATCATTTTCAAAATAATTTTTACCTTTTGAATTTAAAATTAATTCATCTATATGCATAGAATTTATAGAAACAAATGTTTCTTTGAATTTCTTTTCAAATTCCTTTAAATTAAGTTGTTGACCCTCAAAATTGTATAAAGCACCATTGTTTTTATTAATATTAATTTTTTTGTATTGAACACTTTCGAATAATAATTGTTCAGTTGAATGTTTGACGAAAAATACTTTATTACTATTGAGTGAGTTTGATTTCTTTACAACAATAAAACCTTTTTTAAAGTTTGTTTTATTCACTTCTATTAAAGTGCCGTCTGGTTGTTTGATAAAATCTTTTGATTTTATATTTTTAAAAACTTGAGGATTAATAAGCATCTTTTTAATATCTGCAAGTTTAAAATTCATTCCAACTTTTGCTTTTGGATTGTTAGATACCGTTAATGTATCTAGATTAATTAAACTTTTTGTTGGAGTTTTATCATTATTCGCTAACTCTTTTGCTTTACTTATTGCTTCATTCTTAGTTTTTAAAATCTTGCCATCAACGACTCAAGAAGAATTAGTTCTTTTATTTATATCCTCAACAATATCTGTATTTGTATCAGTTTTTATAGAAGAAATAGAACCATCGTTGTTTACTAATTCAGTTACACCTTTAGTGTTTATTAGTTTCTTTAAATCATTTAAGTTTTGTAATGAGTTTAATAATGCATTATTGATGGGGATTACTACTTTTGAGTTGACAAAATTATTAATTTCAGTTTCAGCTTCTTTTTTAGTTATGAATGTTTTTTTGTTTACTTCATAATGTTTTGTAAAATTTCACTTTTTTGAATCTTTTTTATAGTTACTTAAAGCATCGATGCTTTTTGCTAATTCTAATAAAGATGTTTCATGATTAATTGCAGAAGTGGTAAATCAACCATCATCCTTAGTTGTTCTAAATTTATTTTTTGAAATTAGTTTTCAAATCACAAGTGCGTCATCCATTGTTTTTACATCATCTTTAATTATAGAAAGTAGATTTTTAGACTCTGAAGATTTAAGTTGTTTCTTATTACTAATAGTTGCATCAGAAAATAATCAATATCTTCCATCTCTACCTTTATATAAAGGAATTGTTGTTGAAGAAAATTTTAACTCTGGAATTGTTAAAACTAAACGTGTCGAATCAATATCTTTATCACTACTTTTTCATTCTTTAGATTCTTTTGAAATTTCTGTAACAACTCTCATAAGTTCATCTTTAAATTTATTTAAATCAGTAATTTCTTTAATTTTTGGACGCGTTGTGGGTTTTCCTTTGAATATAAAATTACCCGCTTTAATAGCACTAAGTAAATCGAATTTTTTTGGTTCATATTTTTTTTGTACATAAAAATTCCCTGAACCATCGCCACTTGCACCAACTAAAGCTTTAGCTGATTCATAATTTTTACCCTTATATTCCAAACCATTTATTATGTTTACGAATTTATTTTTAATATCCTTGTATTTTTCTACTTCTTTAAATGTATCTTTTTTAAAATAAACCTCTTTTATTTCATATTCTTTTTTAAGATAAGTGATGAAATCATTTTTTGTAGCAAAAGATTTACCATCTAATTGATAACCCTTAACTAATGCTGTTTTTTTTGCTATTTCAAATTTTTTAGCAATTAAATCATTTTTTGCTTGATTAGCAGATTCTTTAGTTGTATATTCAACACCATTGAACTTTCAAATGTGTTGTCCTTCAGTTATGACTTTGTGAGTACCACGTCTTTTTCGCCTTTTGTTGAGGTGCGATGCTTTAACTTCCTTTTTTGATTCGGTATTGCCACAAGCTACAGCTACTGTTGAAACTCCAACTGCTGATACAGCAACTAATGCAGATGATTTTAAAACTAATTTATATTTTTTCTTCATGTTAACCCCCTAATAATTGTTATTAAATATTTTACCATTAATTAATAACGCAAACAAATTTTTACAATATTAAAAAAGCTAAATATAAGCCTGTTTTCGGATTTTAATATCGTAAAATTAAATAAAAAAGCACATATGTGCTTTTAAATTAATGAACGTGAACTAATAGAATTAATAATGCCATTAAGAAACCAACTACAAATAGGAATGTTGTTGTATGTCATTTAACATGGGAAATTTCTTGGTCTATAAATTCTGGTATTAATTCTAATATTGCTGTGAATACTAATATCGATCCTGATGTAACTAATATTAATGGCATTAATCAAATAATATCTTGAATAGCTTCACCTAAATAGGCACCCAAGAACATCATGGGCAATAAAATCAATTGAATTAGTAATGTAAATCCCATCGCTTTCCACTTATTAGTTCCCATCTCTATTTGCCTATAATATATAGTTAACATTTCCGGAATTGTATGTATTATAAATGCAACAATAGCTGCAATTGTCATTCCACTCACTTCATGATCATTTAAACCTTGAATCATTAAACCTAATGAAATTCCAGCGGGTATTTTATGTGCCATAAGCAACATAATAACAGTTACTTTTGATTTAGCTGATTGAGCCTCTTTTAAGTTAAATATGTGATCTCCATGTTTGTGATCATTATGATTATTATGAACTTCTCCACTTTTCTTAGTGAAAATATGTCTTGCTAACATAGATCCGCCCATACCAAATAATACGCCCCCAATCGCAATACCAGCTAAAATGCTTATTATTTCCCAATCTCCATAGTGTTTAGCCGAATGATTATGTTGTCCATGTGTATGACCCTCTAAAGTTTCTCTAAGTGATGTTAATGGTTGAGCAATTAAACCATAAAGTCCTAGAACTAAAATAAACCCTGCAGAAAATGAATAAAGATAAATATTTGATTTTCTTTTAATTCTTGGTTTTACAATTGGAAGAATTAATCCCAATAGCAATGGAATTGTTAATACAATTCCAGCAAATAACAATACTTGTAGAGAAAGATTTCAACTTGTAATGTTTTTCATTTTTCCTCTTTCTATATGATTAATCATATCATATTAATATTTGATTAAAAAAATTCTTATATTATATATTTAATATAAAAATACACCATCATTAAATGATGATACGTCTAGTTTGAAAAATGTCCAATTCTTTTAATTCTAAAAATTTTATTGTACCTACAGGAAATCATAAAACAAAATAACATTCATTATAATATTTTGAAAAGAATCCTGGTGCAACATCAATAAATAATTTTAAAACCTTACCATGTCTATCAGTTAATACAATGTCATAATTTTGTTGGAATAATATTGTTTGAAATGCTTTTTTCCTTCTTATTAAATACCCAGTCTCATATTGAGGTGTAGTAAATTTTCTTAAAGTTTTAATAGTTTCATATGTTGAAGAATTATTTATAATATTTCATTTTGTTAAATGAACTCCATTTAAAATAAGTCTGTAATTATTTTTATAGTTTCTTTTTTTAGCTTTTCTAGTAAAAATATACTTAATATTTACGATATCTTTTAAATTCATAATAAGTTTATTATATAATAAATACACTTAATAGAAATAGAAAAGGAGATAAGATGGCAGGACATAGTAAATGAGCAAATATTAAACACAGGAAAGCGGCGCAAGATTCAGCAAGATCAAAGATTTTTGCTAAATTTTCTAAAGAAATCATGGTTGCAGCAGCAGCAGGTGGAGGAGATATTAATACAAACGCTCCACTTAAATTAGCAGTTCAAAAAGCCAAGGCTAAATCAATGCCAGCAAAAAATATCCAAAAAGCTATTGATAAAGCAACTGGAGTTGGAGCGGAAGGAGCTGTATATAAAGAAAGTGTATATGAAGGGTATTTACCAGGAGGAATTTCAATAATGGTTATGTGTTTGTCAGATAATCACAATAGAGTTTCTGCAGCAGTTAAATCATTATTTAATAAGAGTGGAGGTTCTCTAGGTAAAAATGGATCAGTTTCGTTCTTATTTGATAGAAAAGGGATTCTTGAATTACCTCTTTCAATTGGAGATGAAGATACAGTGATGATGATTGCTTTAGAGGCCGGTGCAATGGACTTTGAAGTTGGTGATGAATCATATTTCATAACAACAGAACCAACTAATTTTGCAATGGTTAAAGAAAATCTAGAAAAAGAATTTGAAGGTGTTGAATTCAAAACGGCTGAAGTTACATATGAGGCAAATACACAAGTTAAAATTGATGCAGATAAAGCACAAAAAATTCTTGATACAATAGTTAGATTTGAAGATGATGATGATATACAAGAAGTATTTCATAATCTTGATCCTGAATCATTTGAATAAAATAATTAAACAATTTAGGTTGTTTTTTTTATTTTCCTTCAATAAGAATACATATTAGTATATGAAGATAAAACTAATGATAAGTGCTATATTTTCGATATTTATTTGTGTTGGAGGGTTTCTGATGATTCATGAATCAAAAATTAAAAATAATACATTTAAAAAAGAAATGATAAAAATCACTGTTTTGGGAGCAGTGCGTTTTCATGGACCATTTAACGTCCGATTTGGAATATCAATTAGAGAAATATTGGTTAAAGCTGAACTTCTTTATGGCGCTAATTTAAAAGAAGTAGAATTTGATAAACACATATATAAAGAACAAACTATTTTAATTCCTTTTAAAGAAGGCTTCAAAAAGAAAATTAAATTAAATGATATTAATTTAGCTGATTTGATGAGAGCAGGAATTAGAAAGGGTACATCACTATTGATAATGAACTACATTAGAAGAAAAAGAGGGGGTAAAATAACATGAAGTGAATTAGACTCAATACGTGGTGTTGGTATCACTACTTTAAACCTTCTAAAAAAGATTTTAGATTTAAACTAAAAATACCTATAACTTTTTTATTAAGTATATTATTATATAAACTTATTTCAAATGGAATGAATATACCTTTTTTAATTATTGTTATTGTATTATTTTTACTTCTAGTCTATTATCCCAAATTATTAATAACAACTTTTATATTAGTTTTTATTTATTTATTAATAAAATATTTATTAGATGTTAAATATGTAGACAAATATATAAATGGTAATTATACTGTAATTTCTAAATTAAAAATGGGTTCAATAATAAAAGTTGATGGTCAAAGAGTTTTGGTAAAGTCAACTGAAGATATTAATCCTGGTGATGTTATATCATTAAGTGGCCATATAATAAAGATAAAAAATATAAATAACTTTGATATAGTTACATATTTAAAAACAAAACAAATAATGTCCCAAATATATCCGAAAACTTTATCAATAATAACTTTTAACAAGAGTTTTTTTAATCTTGCACACTTATATGTTAAAACAGGTCCTCAAATTTGAAGGAGTGTTGCTCCATTATTATTATTGGGTGAACACACCAAGGATACAAAAGAACTTTTTGAATTAACCAAGGAACTATCGGTCGTACATTTATTTGTGATTTCTGGATTTCATATAGGGATTATTTATAAAATAATTTTATGAGTTTTTAAAAAACTGCATATTTATTATTTTGAATTATTTTCTCTTTTACCATTAATTCTTTATGTATTTTTATTGAATTGAACCATCCCAGCAATAAGAGCTTTACTTTTTATTTCGGTGATGACATTCAAAGGAAAAATATCCAAAATAAGTCACAGAACAAATTTAGATGTTTTGGGTGTTGTTGGTATATTGTTAATGATTTGAAATCCATATATTGATTCTTCTATTTCCTTTCACTTAACATTTCTTGCTTCAATAACCATTATTTATTTAAACTCTATACATTTTAAAAATGGTTTTATTAAATATTTTTCAATAAATGTTGGCGTGTTTTTAGTTACTTTACCAATAATTATTTCTATAAATGGTTGAGTTTCTATTTGAGGAATTTTTTATTCAATGGCATTAACACCATTAATATCAGGAATTTATATTTTAACTATAGTTTTACTCCCATTTAAATGAGCCTTATATTACCCTTATATTGTTCTTATATTTATAATGGAAATATTTGGTGAAACTGTAATAAAAGTAAAAAGTCAATTTTTTTCACCTACATTAATATATAACTACTATATAATTTTTATAATATGTATTTTATTTATGGAGAAGAGAATTTCCTTATTAACAATGAGGAAAAGCGTATTATCGCAAAAATCGGTATAGAACCCGTTATTTTTGATGAAACTTCTATTACGTCCGAAATATTAATGGAGTTAACCACTATTCCGATGTTTGAAGATGTTAAAGTTGTTGTGATGAGGGATATAGTTGCTTTTTCAAAAGAAGCGGAAGCAAAAAAAATAGTAGATATATTAAAAAATATTGATAAAACAACAAAAGTTATTTTTGTAAATAATAATACAAAACCTAAAGCAACTAATTCATTAATTAAATTTTTAATGTCAAATGCAACAACAAATAAATTTGATAGACTAAAGAATGCTAAAGTTTATGAGACAATTAGATTAATAGTTGAATCAAAGGGCGGTACGATTACAAATAAAGCTGCAATTGCGTTTGCAAATAAAGTTCCTAATGATCTAAGAATAATAAATAATGAAATCGATAAATTATTATTGGGAGTAGAGAATATAACCATTGAAGTTATAGAAAAATCAATTTCAACATATGTGTCAGAAGATTATTTCGCTTTAGCAAATGCAATAATAGAAAAAGATGCTTATGCAATAGCCACAGCTTATAAAGATAGGATGTTCGCAGGTGATGAACCTTTATTATTAATTGGGCAAATAGCATCTACTTTACTGCTTGCTAATAAAGTAAATAATTATAAACAAACTGGCATGACTACGAGAGAAATTTCCGATGTTACAAGAATTCATATCTTTAGAGTTAAAAAAGCAAACGAATTACTTATGAAGACTAACCCGATAGTTCTTAAGGAATTAATTAATGATTTAGCAAAATTAGATATCGATATCAAAACTGGTATTATTGATTCAAAAGTTGGTTTAGATAAATTTATATTAAATTTTATGAAATAAATATCAAACTTTTAAATAATAAATAAAAAAATAACTCAGCCGAAGTTATTTTTTTATTTATTGTTATTGTTAATTGGTAATGTTAAATGTTATAACTATTTATTCTTGTTAAAGAATGCATCAAGTCTCGAAGACTTTCTTGCACCATTGTTCTTATGGAATACTCCTTTAGAAACAGCGGTATTTATTTCTTTATGTGCTTTTGACACTAATTCTTGAGCGTTAGCTCCTTTTGCAATGATTGCAGCTTTAGCATTTTTGATTGCTGTTCTAACTCTTGATTTAATAGCAGCATTTCTAACTCTAGCTTTTTCATTGGTTTTAATACGTGTCATTTTTGATTTGATATTTGCCATTTAAAACTCCTTTGTGAAAACATTATAGCAAAAATAAAGTATAATTTAGTAAAAATTAAGGAGTAATATGACAAGACTATATATAGGGATGGCTTCAGGTTCATTAGTTATATTGATAATTCTAGGGATTTTGATATATTTTTGATACAAAAATAGAACTTTAAAAAGATTAACTAAAAAACTTGGACAATCAGCTGAAACAATAATAAATAATGATATTGCAACATGAGCAAAACACACAAAAAATAAATTTATTAAAGCTAATTTATATGCTTACAATTCAAATATGGTATTTGAGGTTGATGGTATTCTTGTTACAAATAAAGGTATTATCGTTATTGAGATTAAATCTATAAAAGGTGAGATCCATGGTGATGCTTCAGCTCCACAACTAATTAAACAAATGGGCCAAAGACAACATCCAATTAGTAACCCAATAATTCAAAATGATAAACATATTAGTCATATTATGAATATGACACAAGTAAAAGTACCCATTGTTTCTTTAATTATTTATTCTAATAGAGCAGAATCAATTAAAATAACAAATACTCCGGCTCACGTTGTTTTAATAAGGCATTCTGAGTTATTTAATTCGCTAGATAAAATAAATTCGGTATTAGAGACAAAATTATCAGATCAACAGGTAAAAAAACTATATAATAATATTAAATCTTTTAGGACACACAATCCTAAAGATGTAAAATTACATAAAACCATAACAGGTCAGAAAGGAAGGTAGTATGACATTAAATGAAGGAAGTATTATAGTTGCTTCTGAAGCAAGTTTAAAATCTATCAACACCAAAGAGCGCAAACGTAGAATTAAAAGATTAAGAAATATATATGCTTTTGCAATCTTTTTTATTGTTGTGATTTCAATTTCAACATTAGCATTTAAGATAGAGGTGCAAGAACATCATAAAACATGATTTACTTTTATAGAATTAATAGTGTTTATAGTATTGATTGTAGATTACGGATTAAGGTGATTTACAGCTCCAGCAAGATTTATAAGTAAAACTAAGTCATTGTTGCTTTTTCCATTTACAATGATTTCTATAATGTTAATTATTTCGATGTTACCTTCTTTATATATTATTGGTAATTACTTAAGTGATGGCCCAACGAAAAAGTTTTTTGTTGGACTACAAACATTTAAATTTATGAGAATATTAAGAATCATTATGCTAGCCAACTTATTTCCACCATTAGCAATCTTCAAAAGAGTTATTTCTAAAAATAAATGAATACTTTATAATGTGTTTTTTATAGTTATTATTACAATAGTTGTATTCGCATTAGTTATGTACAATGTTGAACAAACAGCTCCTGATGCACAAATAACTTCATTTAAAGATGCTTTATATTTCTCAACTATAACGCTTACAACAATTGGATTTGGTGATATTGCACCTAAATCAGATGTAGGTAAAGCGATAGTAATGGTAATGTCTATAATTGGTATTGGTATCCTCGCAATTCCATCTGGTGTTATTGCCGGGGGATTCCTTTCGGAAGCGGAAGCTATGAGAGATGAAAAAGCACAATTAGAAGATAAACGCAAAAAATCAAAACTCACAAAATTAAAAGTGATCAAAAAAATAGATAGAGGTTAAAACCTCTTTTTTATACTTCTATTTCTTTAATTACAGAATTTAAAAACAACCTATAATAGGTTGTTTTTAAATTATTATTTGATATTCTTAATTATTTCTTGAATTCTTTCGTCTGCAAGATATTCATCTAATTTCCCTCTAAAGAAAATTGAACCTTTAGAACCTAGGGTAAGAATAGTGTTAGCAACTTTGTTTGTAAAAGCTTTATTATATGTTGTAAAAATACATGAAGATTGATATTTATCAAGACCTTCAATAACCGAATCAATTGACTCTGTATCCAAATGATCTAATGGTTGATCAAATATTAAGGCATTTGAATCCCTTAACATTATAGCAGCCATCATTAACCTTACTTTTTCACCACCAGAACAAGCTTTAACTTTTTTAAATACCGAATCTGCTGGAAATAACATTCTTCCTAAAAAACCTCTAAGCTTAGGTTCATCATCATCTTTATCTCATTGTCCTAATCATTTAAGAATGGTAAGATCATTATCAAATAAATGAGTATTATCCTTAGGGAAATAATCGGTTGTTATTGTTACCCCTCATTTAAATGAACCTGAAGTAGGTTTTAAATTGCCTGATAAAATATCACACAATTTTGACTTTGCAATATCATCATCCCCAAGTATTACCATTTTTTCACCAGGAAGTATTTTGAATGTAAGATTTTCAAATAAAATTTCCCCTTCTGGAGTTACATAAGTTAAATCATCAACAGATAGAATTTCTTTACCAGGTTCTCTTAAAAGTTCAAATCTAATATAAGGATATTTTCTATTTGATGGTTTAATATCTTCAAGTGTAATTTTTTCTAAAGTTTTTTTACGTGAAGTAGCTTGAGAAGATTTAGAAGCATTAGCTGAAAATTTATCAACAAATGCTTGTAATTTTTTCATTTGATCTTCTTTTTTTGCATTTTGAGCTTTTTTAAGCTCTGCTGCTAGTTCCGATGATTGTTTTCAGAATGTATAGTTACCTGTAAACATGTTTGCTTCACCAAAATCAATATCAACTGTATGAGTACATACATTATCTAAAAAGTCAGTATCATGAGATACAGCGATAACTGTATTTTCATATTTACTTAAAAAATCTTCTAATCATGAGATTGCCTGCATATCGAGATGGTTAGTGGGTTCATCAAGAATTAAAATATCTGGATTACCAAATAATGCTCTCGCTAAAAGAACTTTAACTTTTTCTCCTGATTTTAACTCTGCAAGTGGTCTTGTTCATTTTTCTTGAGGAATACCAAGAGAAGAAAGTAATTTTTGCGCATCTGATTCCGATTCGTAACCACCCATCATCGCAAATTCACCTTCAAGATGCGAAGCTTTTTCTCCATCTTTTTCATCAAAATCTGGTTTCATATATAACGCATCTTTCTCTTCCATAACTGCAAACAATTCTTTATGCCCTGAAATTACAACAGTAGTAGCATCTAATTCATTATATTTAAAGTGATCTTGTTCCAATGTTGAAATTCTTTTGCCTTGATCAACTGAAACTTTACCTGAAGTTGATTCCATAGTCCCTGCAAGTATTTTTAGGAAAGTTGATTTACCAACACCATTAGCACCTATAACACCATATGTGTTCCCTTCTGTAAACCTTAAACTTACTCCTTGGAATAACTTTTTATCACTAAAAGCCATACCTAAATCATGTGTTTCTATCATTTTTGCCTCCTAATTTTCATACTAATTATAATAGAGTTTTTAAAAACTCAAAAAAATAATCTATAATTTAGCATATGAGTAAAAATATAGCAGCACAACTACTAAAACAATCATTAGATCAAATCATGTCAGAAAGGTTTGGAAGATATTCGAAATATATTATTCAAGATAGAGCTTTACCGGATGCAAGAGATGGTTTAAAACCAGTTCAAAGAAGAATATTATATGCAATGAACGAACTTGGTTTAACTCACAACAAACCTTATAAAAAATCAGCTAGAGTTGTTGGTGAAGTTATTGGTAAATACCACCCACATGGTGATACTTCGATTTATGATGCATTAGTACGTATGACACAAGATTGAAAAATGAATATGCCCTTAGTTTCTATGCATGGTAATAACGGTTCGATAGATGATGATCCAGCAGCAGCTATGAGATACACGGAAGCTAGATTAGAAAAGTTAACAGATTTACTTTTGAAAGGTATTAAACAAAAAACCGTTCCCTTTGCTCCTAATTTTGACGATTCAGAATCTGAACCAACCGTATTACCGGCTGGTTTCCCTAATTTATTAATTAATGGAGCCAAAGGTATTGCAGCTGGATATGCAACTGAAATGCCGCCGCATAATTTAGGGGAAATGATTGATGCTATTATCGCTACAATAAAATCACCGAATATAAGGTTAGATACTTTAATGAATTTTGTAAAGGGTCCTGATTTTCCTACGGGTGGTATTGTTCAAGGTATTGATGGAATATATTCTGCATTTGAAAGAGGGAAAGGTAGAATTATCATTCGTTCTAAAGTTGAAGTGAATGATTCTAAAACAAAGCCAACAATTACAATATCCGAAATACCATATGGCGTTATTAAGTCAAAACTCGTAAGAGATATAGATGAAATTAGATTCAATAAATCAATACACGGAATCAAGGAAGTAAGAGATGAAACTGATCGACGTGGAACTTCTATTTATATTGAATTAATGCCAGGTACATCACCTAAGTTAGTTTTAAATTATTTATATTCTAAAACAGACTTACAAATTTATTATAATTATAATAATATCGCTATAAAAGATAGAGCTCCTAAATTACTTTCTTTAAGAGAATTGATTGAAGCATTCCTTGTACATAATAAAAATGTTCAAAAAAGGCAAATTAAATTTGAGTTAGCTAAAGATAAACTTAGGCATGAAATTGTTTCTGGTTTAGTTAAAGTTACCGCAATAGTTGATGAGGTTATTAAAATTATACGTAAAGCATCTGGTTCAAAAGCTGGGGTTATAAAAGCTCTTATAGAAAACTTTAATTTCACCCAAGTTCAAGCTAGTGCAATTGCAGAATTAAGACTTTATAGACTTTCTTCAACAGATCAATTTGTTTATTTACAAGAAAAGGAAGAACTTGAAAACCGAATAAAACGTTATCAAAGATTATTAAATGTTGATGAGGAATTTGATAAATATTTGATAGATTTCTTTAAACAAGTTAAAAAAGATTTTGCAATACCAAGGCGCACAATAATAGAAAAAGAAATTGAAAAAATTGAAATTAATGTTGCTGACTTAATTAAACATGATGATGTTTATGTTGGTGTATCAAGAAAAGGATATATTAAATCATTTTCTAATAGAGTGTTTGAATCAAATAAACTTGAACATTACGGACTTAAAGATGGTGATTCGCTAGTATTTATAGATAAAGTAAATACTGCTCAAAAATTATTAGTTTTTACAGATGCAGGTCAATTTATATTTATACCAGGTCATAAAATATCGGAAGAGAAATTTAAATCAGCAGGTAAACACATCAATGATTATGCTGCTATTGATCCAGATCACAATATTGTTGCCGTTATTTCTGTTGCAGATTTTAATTTAAAAGGTTATATTACATTAGTAACTAAAAAGGGTAAAGCTAAACGTATTCAATTAAAGGATTTCGAAGTATCCAGATATTCAAAACCATTAATGGCAATGAAATTAGGACAAGGAGATAAATTAATTGGAGCAAGAGTTTCAGGTGGAGATAAAAAGGTTATTATTGTTACTTCATCAGGTAAAACCACTCTATATGATGAAACAACAATTTCAATACAGGGTACTAAATCTAGTGGTGTAATTGGAATATCATTAGATGAAAATCAAGTAACTGCATTTACATTAGTTAATCCAGAAGATACTATTGGATTACTTTCAAATAGAGGTGGTATGAAGCGCATGAGAGTTTCTTCAATATCACCTTCATCAAGAACAACAAAAGGGCGTAATTTATTTAAAGTTGTTAAGACTAAACCTCATATCATTTATGATATTAATATTGTAGATACTACAACAAAAGCAAATTTCACAAAAATGGATGGAATTTTAGAAGTTATAGAGTTCAAAATGGTTGATATAACTGATACTGAAGTTGGCTTAAGTTCATTAGGTCCAGAAAATATTTTAGCCGCTAAAATTATGGTATCTCAAATCATTAAACAAGAATCAAAATTAATAAAAACAACCAATATTTCTGAAACAGAACAATTTGATGAAGCCGAAAAAGCCATTGAATCTGCTTCTCAATTATCAATAGAAGACATATTAAGCGATATTTAAAATATTGCTTTTTATATTATAATTTAAATATGAAAACATTATTTATAACAACAACAATGACAAAAAATACACCTAAGGGTTCTATTTCATTAAAGGCATTAGAAACATATAAAGAACTTTATGAAATTAAATACCCAAAACACGAAACTATTTGAATGGATTTAAATGATCAAGATGATTTAAGTGTGGCGATGACTTCTGAAAACTTTGAAACTTTTTTTAAAGATTCAGATAAATATATTGATTTACTAAAATCAGTTGATAGATTAGTTATTTCAGTTCCTATGACAAATTTTTCATATACTGCACAAATGAAAAATTTATTCGATAAAATTTGTGTTGCTGGAAAAACTTTTAAATACAAATATAATGGAAAAGGTGAATCAGAAGGGTTATTGAAAAGTCTTGAAGTTCAAATTATTGCAGTTCAAGGTGCTCCTGAAGGATGATATACATTTTCAAATTTTATACCAGCTATGGAAGGAACTTGAAATTTCCTTGGTGCAAAAGTATTGCCAACCATACAAATAGACGGTGTCAAAACACCAAAAAAAATTAATTTATCAGTTGAAGAAAATATTGAATTAATATTAAATAAAATAAAAGAAAGAGTGTAACTCTTTTTTTATTATAATTTTTATATGAAAAAAAATAAACGTGGCTTAGTAGCTAACTATTTTAAACCTTCAATGTATGTTAGATCTTTTAAAGATGTTAATATCAATTCATTAAAAGAACAAGGAATAAAATTATTTTTATGTGATTTAGATAATACATTAGTTCCTCATTATACTCGTTTGCCAAATAAAGAAGTTCTAAGATTTATTAAAACAGTTGAATCTTATGGAATTGAATTCGTTGTTGTTTCAAATAATACCAAAAAGAGGGTTGATATGTTTTGCGAAAGGGCAAATATCAAACAATGAAAAGGTAATGCTAAAAAGCCTCTTAAATCATCAATTTCAAATATTATGAAGAATGCTGCTGTTGAGCCCAGAGAAACAATCTTTATGGGAGATATGATTATTACTGATATTTTGATTGCTAACCGCATGAAAATGGAATCAATATTAGTGCAACCTTTAGTTTCTACGGATTATAAAATGTCATCTTTACATAGATTTTTAGAGGATGTAGTCTATAAAAGACTAGAAAAAAAGAACATTCTTAAGCGTGGTAAATATTCTTTAGGACATTTAAAAACTTCCTTTGAGCTTTTATAGCTCTTTTTCTTATATAATTAATTTAAATTATGAAAATAGGAATATTTGGCGGATCATTTAATCCAGCCCACAAAGGACACATAAACGTTGCAAAATTTGCAATGTCAGAGCTAAGTTTAGATAAATTGTATTTTGTACCTGCATATCAATCACCTTTTAAGTCAAAAGTAAAATATCTTGATGCTAAAGATAGGATAAATATGTTAAATCTTGTTAAACCTAAAAAAACAGAGGTATCTTTATTTGAGATTAATAGAAAAGGAACTTCTTACACAATAGAAACTATTAAACATTTTAGGAAGCAATTCCCTAATGATGAATTAGTATTACTTATTGGTAGTGATAATCTTTATAAATTACACAAATGAAAAGATATAGATATCATTGCAAAAGAAGCAACAATTGTAATTTTCCAAAGAGAAGATGTTTTTTCAAAAATAAACATTAAAAAATATAATGCTACTTTACTTAAAAACAAAAGGTGAACACATTCATCATCAAACGCACGTTCAGGAGATTTTACAGGACTTGATGAAAAGGTGAATGAATATATCGGAAACAATAAATTACTTCTACTAGAAATTGGTAGAGCTAATTTAACTGTGCGTAGACACAAACATTGTATTGCGGCAGCATCTATGGCAGCTGATCTAGCAAAGGCTAATGGTATAAGTGCTAAGCAAGCATGAGTTGCAGCTTTAATGCATGATATAACAAAAGAATGAAGCAATGAAAAACATAAAGAATTTTTATTAGAGCGTGGTTTTGATCCTTCAGGTACACCAGAATTAATTTGACACCAATGAACTGGTGCATTATGACTTAAAGATATTTATAAGGTTAACGATGATGAAATCGTTAATGCTATATTCAAACACTCAAATGCTGATGCGATGCCTTTTGAAGACTTAACAACACTAGATAAAATAGTATATGTTGCAGATAAGTTATGTGATGGTAGAAGGTATCCAGGTATTCAAGAACACAGAAAATTAGCTATGGAAAATCTTGATGCTGGATTTAAAGCTGCGGCAGAATTCGCAAGAACTGAAATAACAAAAAAATACGGAAGTGTAAATCACTTCACTTTAAAGAAAGTCGGTAAATAATGATTGGTTTAATAATTGCAGATAAACATGAATTGAATAAAATTCGTTGAACTGAAAAAGAAGAAGTTACTAAAAATGGATTTGATTTTATTGTTTATGAAGTTAATGGACAGGATGTAGTAGTTTCTCATTCTGGCATAGGTGTAGTAAAGGCTGCGGCATGTATACAAGAAATGATTTCTTCATTTAATGTGACTAAAGTTTATAACTATGGGGCTGTTGGAGCAGATTCAACACTTGAAATTTTTGATATAGTTGTTCCCAAAAAAATATACTTCCACGATGTTATTACTCCTTGATATCCAAGAGGTCAAGTCCCTGGTGATGTTCAATTTTATATAAATAATTTAAGAATACCTGGCGTTAAAAATAATCCAATAGCTTCTGGTATGAAATTTATTTCATCAGAAGAAGATGTAAAAGAAATACAAAAAGATCTTGTTGTAAGTATCTTTGATATGGAAACAGCTGGCATGGCTCAAATAGCATATAATAATAATGTTGAATTATATGTATTGAAATGTGTATCAGATATCATTGGCAAGGATTCTTCAAGACTAGGTGATATTAATCACAGAATAACTGAAGCTGGTAAAATAGCTTTCCAAAAAATGATGGAGTTAATTGATAAAGCAACAAAAAACGCTAACTAAGCATTTTTGTTGCTTTTTTATAATTGAAATAATACATTAGTCAAATTATTAATTTTAATGGAAATAATCCAATTAAAGAAATTGCAAACAATACTCAAACTGAATATGCATTAATAATAACTTTTTTATGGAGTTGTGCAATAATAATAAATCAAAATAAATCCGCTATTAAAAATCCTTCTACTATTCAAAAAATTAAGGGTAATGATTTGTTATTTATGGTTTCTTTATGCACAATGCTATAAAGTAAGAAAAAAGTGTTGATCATAATAAATACCACTATAAATACCATTGCTAAATAAGAAAAACCTCTAACATTTATTCTATTTTCATTTCGTTGCACATTACCTCCAATAATTATAAATATTTTACATTAATTCAAAAAAATGTTATAGTTTAACGTAACTTTATTTTCTAAAGATAATTAAAAAAACATTTTGATTTTCAAAAAAAGGGGGATTATATGTATGAAAAGTTAAATATTTGAGGTAGGATACAAGGTCCGCTTGCTGTTGTGTTAATTTTTATAGGTTTTGCAGTGATGTTGGGAATGCGTTTAAGATTCAATAAACGTTTCAATGATAAATCTATCACATTACACTTAAGGATTTTAGGTGTTGTATTAGGGATGCTTGAATTATCTTTTATAATCACCTTTGCAAGTATTGGTGCTTGATGACATTTATTATATGGAGATTTATGTTCTTTTCTTTCTCTAGTAGCACCATTTATTTTATTTAGCGGAAATAGAAAAATTATAAAATGAACACTACCTTGATTATTTATAGGGGGATTCTTAACACTCATTTCTGCAAGTTATGATTATATTCCGGAGCATTCTTGATGACCTGATAGAGTTATATCTTATATTAAACACTCAGTTATGTTGATAGTAGCTATATATGGATTAATAACTATTGGTAAATACGAAAAGAAAGATTTTTTAGGAACTTTTATCTTTATAGCTATATTTATAGTATTTGTAATATTGATTACCGGTATTCCTTATTGAACTGCTAAATCTTCTTTATGAAAAGATAGGTTAGGCATGTTCTCAACAGCCTTACTAGAACCAAGTTATAGAACTATTGTAACTAAATTAGATAATGGTTCTATTGTGCTGGTAAGTGAATCTTATGCATTCATGAAAGATATAGCACCTTATCCATTTCCAACATTAATCTTTTATGCATTTTCTGTTTCGTGATGTTTGAGCATTGCGTATGTATCTACATTCCTTTCACAATGATTCAACATGGAAAAAGTCAATACACCCAAAATAGTTAAATTCATTAGAAATAAATGAAATAAAAAATAAGGCATTAAACATTGATAAAAAAATCTACATTCGAAAGGATGTAGTTTTATATGTCAAAACACAAAACAAAAGAAGAGTGAATTTATTGATTTAAAAAATATGAAAATAATAATTGACTTTGAAAAGATTATTATTCAATAATTAACTTTAATTCAAAAAACAACCAATAGATATCATTACAAACAAGATATTTGTACAAAGTAAACCCAGTCGTAATATATAATCTTTTATAAGTACAAACAATAGAAAATGTTAGATAATACTGTTATGAGTAAAAGATCAATAAAAGAAAACCAACGAGGAAATCAATAACTTCATCAATAACATAACTGACGAAGAAAAAAGAACATCATAAGAGAATGCGTCAAAAGAAACGAAAGAGATAAAGAAAAAGCTCAATATGATGGTTTTTTATATCTAAGATTCTTTTATTAAGAATGTACATAGTTAGTGCTTATGCAATCTAAACTATAGAATTTATTTGCCCACTTTTATTTGCTTATTTTTTTATTTTTAAAAATCGAACCTATAAAGTTTAACTTCTTTAAGTTTTTTAATAGTTTTGATAGCAAGCTCATCTAATGCTTCAACCAAATTTTTATTATTCATCTTAACACTTACTTTCTTTGTATACTGTTGTTCATAAAATAAAACTTCTTTACCAGCTTTATTTAATTCGAATTTCAATTTTGTTTCAATTGCGTTTAACATTTTTGTAGTTTTGCAATTACATTTAGTGAAATTCTTACATTTACAAATTGCTTTTGCAATTTTTTTATAAAATTTTTCTTTCAGTTCTTTGTCTATTGTTTGCATAGTTCCTCCAATACCGTAAGTGAATTATACTTATTTAAAGATTAATTGTTTAGTTATTTAATTTTAAATAGCTTTTATTAGTAATTTAAAACTTTAAAATCATAAAAATATATGAATTTATTTACAAAAACTTTAAACACAATTAAACTATACAAAGAATTTCAAAGTTATAGTAAAAATTGTATACTTTACTTATGTATAAATATGAACAAGAATTAATTAACAAAGGAATTAAATATATAGCAGGTTGTGACGAAGCGGGTAGAGGCCCTATGGCTGGACCTGTGGTTGCTGCAGCTTGTATATTACCTTTAAATTACAAGAATGATTTAATAGATGATTCAAAGAAGCTGACGGAAAAAAAGCGTGAACTTGCTTTCAAACAAATCAAACAAGATGCAATAGATTTCAATATTCAAATTATCAATGCAAATGAAGTGGATAACTTAAATCCTAAAGAAGCGTCAAGAATTGCTATGACTAACGCAATAAAAAGTTTAAAACCCCAACCCGAACATGTTTTAGTTGATTTCGAAATTGTGTATGTTGAAATAGAGCAACAAGGAATTAAAAAAGGAGACTCTCTTTCTTTAACAATAGCTGCAGCAAGCATATTGGCAAAAGTTACACGAGATAGAATTATGAACGAATATGCAAAAGAATACCCTAACTATGGATTTGAAAAACATAAGGGTTATGTTACAAAAATGCATCAAGAAGCTCTTGAAAAATATGGAGTTACAAAAATTCATAGAAAGAGTTATAAACCAGTTCAAAAGTTCTTATAGTAAGGTTAAAACCTTATTTTCATTGTTTCTTTACAGCTAATTAATGTATTATAATTCTTTAAATGAAAGGTGGTTAATATGATTAAACCAGTTATGCTAGCGGATGTAAGTTTATCTTATAAAACAAAAGAAGATTTTGAAAAAGTTGTTGTAAAAATGAAGGATGGATTACAAACTTTCTTAGAAATGAACTTCGATGATATTACCAATTTAAAACTTAAAGACTTTGTTAATCAATACAATAATATGATGGGTATGATTGAATACACATATACATATTTAAATGTTCAATATTTTTCAGATACTAGAAAAAATGAATTACTAAAAGAATCTGAACCAATTCATGAAGTGATTGATTCATTTGAATTGAAAGTTTCTAAATTAAGTGAGCAATTAGTTGCTTTTGGAAGTGAAAAGGTTTTAAAGATAATTAGAAACGATAAAAAGTTAAAAAAATGAGAAGAATTATTTTCTTCAAAAATAAGACGTCAAGTAGGAATCCTTACTCCTGAACAGCATAAAGAGAAAGCTTTATACACTAAGGAATTCACTAAAAATTCATTGAAAGCTCAAGAACTTGGAAATAAACCAGTTGTAAAACCTTTTATTAAAGATGGTAAAAAAATAACTGAAGATGAAGAAAATGTTATATCTATCGATCCTACACAAGACAGAGACTTAAGAAAACAAATTTTTATCCATAGTTTCGAAGATAAAAGAGATAACAATAAGGAAGTTACATTAGGTGTTGCAAATTATATTAATAAACGTACTGAATATCTAAAAAAATTCGGTTACAATTCATACCAACAATTTATTAGTCAAAAGAGGGATGAGGTCCCTGGTTTTGCGAAGGGAGTGATGCAAACTTCAAAAGAATTATATAAAGAACTCTATTCTAAATATATCTTTAAATTAAATGAATATAGAAAAACAAGTTTTAACCTAGAGAAAATTGAACCTTGAGATGAAAAAGCATATCCATCAAAAATAGTGCCAATCTCATTAAAAGAAATTATTGACTTTTACCAAAATGAAGTAAGGGAGATTTTCCCAAAAGAAAGCAAATACATAATAGATAACTTTTCAATAGAAGGTACTTTAGCAATTTTAGAGAGTGAGCACAAATACAACGGTGCTGCAGCAACATGAACTGGAAATAACAACATTTATTATGTAACTCAAAGTTACATAGATAGCAACCCATATTCAGCTTCAACCCTTGCACATGAAATGGGTCATACAATGCACATAGTTGCAGCAAAACTAAATAAACCAATCGAAGAGGCAAGATTCTCACTAGCAATAGGTGAGGCGGTTGCAGATACATTCTCTATGTTATTCGCTTTTTCTTCTATGGATAAAGAAACAAAATACGCAAAAACAATTGCTTATGAAGCTTTAGCTAGATTATTAGCAGTAACAAATAAGTTTGCAACCTCGACACTTGCAGAAGATACTTTATATGAAATGGCTTGAAAAGGTGAAACTATTACCCCAGAAATAATTCATGAAGTTGTTTATAAAGAAAATCTTTCAATCAAACCAAATGAAGAACCCACTATTGTTGATGGAATTAATTTAACCAAAAAGGGTTCTGTCTTAGGATACTTTTCAATGGATAATCACTATACATATTCAAGTTACACCATTTCATTTATTCTTGCAATTTACTTAGCAGATCAAATAAGAAGCGGTAATACCGAAACATTTATTAAAATTCTAAATATGGGTGGTGAAGAATACTCAACAAATACCATTCTTGAAAAAGTGGGTATTGACATCAACTCTAAAGATGTTAAAGATGTAGTGTTAAAAACATCAGAGGAAATAACAAACTACATAATCAATAAATAAAAAATAGGTTTTTCCCTATTTTTTATTTATGAAACGCCTTTAATAATTCCATCGATAATATCTATCTTTTCTGCTGTGGGTGTTTTCGGTAACCCTGGCATTACAAGAATATCATCACAATATAATGTTATGAAGTCAGCTCCATTAGATAACTTAATTTTGTTAATTGTTATAATAAAATCTTCAGGTGCGCCCAATAACTTAGGATCACTTGATAGTGAAACGGGTGTTTTAGCAACACAAATCATTTTTTTATCAAGATTATTCTTTTCTAGATAAACAATTGTTTCTTTAGCTTCATTTGAAAAAACAATTTTACTTGTTCCATAGATTGTTTTAGCTAACTTTTTCATCTTAACTTCAATCGAGTCTTGAATATCATATGTAAAATTAATTTTAGTATCATTTTCCATTGTTCTCATTAATGTTTCCACTAATTCTTCGCCACCTTTAGAACCATATTCTCAAACTTTTGAAATTGCAAAATTTAAACCTTCATCTTTAGTTCATTTTTCTATATATTGAACTTCTGAACTTCAATCACCAATAAAGTTGTTTAAAGTTACAACTAAAGGCAAGTTGAATGAATTAATTATTTTTATATGCCTTTTTAAATTTTTAATACCCATTTCTAATGCTTTTAAATCTTCTTTCTTTAAATCAATTAATTGAGCACCACCTTGCATTTTTAATGCACGAATCGTTGTTACCAACACAACAGCATTAGGCGATATTTCAGCAATTCTTGATTTTATATTTAGAAACTTCTCTGCACCTAAATCCGAACCAAAACCAGCTTCCGTTACAACATAATCAGATAGCGATAGCGCTGTTTTTGTTGCAATAATACTATTACACCCATGAGCTATATTAGCGAATGGTCCCCCATGTATTAAAGCAGGATTATTTTCAAGAGTTTGAACTAAGTTTGGTTTAATAGCGTCTTTTAATAAAGCCATCATCGATCCAATAACGTTTAACTCTTTAGCGAATATCGGCTTCTCATCTGAAAATCCAATAATAATTTTCTCTAATCTTGTTCTCAAATCTTTTGAATTTTTAGCCAAACAAAATATAGCCATTAATTCAGAAGCTGCTGTAATTTGAAACATCTCTTTACGTTCATGTTTCTTACCATTTTTAATAATTATATTTCTTAGTGCTCTATCATTCATATCAATACATCTAGTTCAAACAACTTTTGTGATATTTAATTCATTTCCGAAATAAATATGATTATCAATAGCAGCACTCAATAAGTTATTTGCTGTTGTGATAGCATGAAAATCCCCTGTGAAATGTAAGTTTATTTCATCAATAGGTGCAACTTGTGATTTTCCACCTCCGGTTGCTCCACCTTTTCTACCGAAAACAGGTCCCAATGAAGGTTCTCTTAATGCCAACATAGTTTTATAACCCATTGCATTCATTGAATCAGCTAACCCAATAGAAGTAGTTGTTTTACCTTCTCCAGCGGGAGTGGGATTAATAGCAGTAACTAAGACCAATTTACCTTTTGGAGCAGAAAGAGATTCCACTTTTGCTTTTGTTTTTCCATAGGTTATGAATTTTTCAATACCTGCTTTCCTTGCAACTTCATTTATATTATTTAATTGTGCTGATTGAGCTATATCTGTGTCTGTTATTTTTTTCATAAATACCTCTTTTATTTTGAAATTTACTTAATTGTAATTATATTAATATTTTAACACCTTTAATGGTGCTTACTTTCAATTAAAAAAACACCAGCAATTATTGCATGGCATTAATTTTATGATTAATAATATTCTTTTTTTAATATACCTATATAAGGTAAATGTCTTAGGTCGTCATTCAAATCAAATCCAAATCCGACAACATAATCATTTGGTAACTCGATACCATGTCATGTTGGCTCAAACTCTATTTTTCTAGCTGATGGTTTATTAGCTAAAACTGCTGATGAAATTGTTTTGGCTCCCAATTTATTAAAATAGCCATATAAGAATTCCAACGTATATCCGGAGTCAATGATATCTTCAATTATAATAACATTCTTATTTTTTACATTTGTGGTGTGTTTGGCAATTAATTTCACTTCTCTAGTTCCATTACTAGTTCCATTATAAGATTTTACATGTATATAATCAGTTACAACCCTTACTCCATGTATATATTTTAATAAATGTCCATAAAAGGTAATTGCACCTTTTAAAACACAAACCAATACAACCTCTTGATCTTTGAATGCATTAGAGATAGACTCACCTATTTCTTTTATAGGTTTGATTAAATCTTTATAATCAAATAATTTCTTTTCTATATGTTTATTTAACATATTAAGCATATAAAGGAATGGTTGCGATATATACTAAGGCAAGCACAGAAAGCGATAGCACCATTCAATTTATCTCCGTTTTAAATAAGTTTTCCTTTAGTTCACCTTCAGCCACATGATTGGAAATTGTTTTCCCTCTTTTGATTCAAATAGCTTGTTTAAGAGCAATTGTAAGATAAACGATTGAATGTGTAACAAATGCAAATGCCATACCTAATGAAATTGAATAACCAAGCATTGTCATCATTAATCCGATAAATAATGGAATAACATCTAACTTACGTTTTCAATTAAAGTGTTTTACACTTCCGAACATCAACATACCCACAACAACGAGAGCAGGAGCTGTAACAGGGAAAATTAAACCAGAAGCAGTATTAGTTACACTTACAGGTAAGAATACCCCCATTATTGGTCATGCAGCAATAGCAATCAAGAATAATGTTCCCGTAACTATCGATGCAACTCCAGTTTTTGCACCTGAAGAAATACCAACAGATGATTCTAAGTAAGAAGTAACTGTTGAAGTACCCATTGTTGATCCAACAACCGTACCAACAGCATCAACATGATTAGCACGTCTAAATCATTTCGCTTTTTTAGTTCCAGGTTCTGGTAAATCCATAATTTTACCAAATGCATTTAGTGTTCCTGTTGTATCAAAAAAGTCTTGATATAAGAATGTTAATATAGCAACATAGGTCATTGGCTTACCTAGCGCACTACCCATTGATGAGAATCCAGAACCAGCAACATGTTTAATTCCTTTTAAATCACCATAAGGTCTAATTAATCCACCTCAATCTTTATGATTAATATGTAACTTATCGTTTGACATTGTATTAGTCATAATCGCAAATGCAATAGCAGCCATTACCATCGCAAGCAACATTCCAGCAGGAACTTTTGCTACTTTAAATATAATTATTAAAAATAATGTACATACTGATAAAATGACAAATGGATTTGAGAAATCTCCCATTTTAACAATAGTATTAGATACAACAACCCCTTTTGCTGGAGTAAATGCATCAGTTCTAATAATACCTGCATCATTTAATCCAATGATCGCTAGAAAAAAACCTACACCTATGGCTAATGATAACTTAAGGTTTTTTGGAATTAATTGCATAATTTTACGTCTAAATGGAGACATAGCAATTATGAAATATAGTAAACCTGAGAAGAATGTTGCAGCAAGTGCTTCTTGCGCAGTAAGACCCATTCCCCCTTGTGATGAAGCTACGGTAAATGCGAAAAATGCATTAACTCCCATACCTGGAGCAAGTCCGAGAGGGATATTTGCATACAAACCCATAACCATTGTGGCAAAAAATGCTGAAATAGCCGTTGCCAAGAATAATCCACCCATAATTTGTGATTTAGAAGCATCTCCACTTCATTTTGCGCTTGAAAGTAATGATGGATTAACCGCTAGTATATAAGCCATTGCAACAAATGTCGAAATACCACCGATTATTTCTTTTTTGAGTATTGCTTTTCTTGTGTCAAACTCAAAATATTTTTTCAATTTATTCATTTGTGTTTCCTTTCGAATAGATTTGACAAATTTATGTAAAAAACGCACACTTACATAAGCGTGCGTCTCTAAAGAGAGTGAGTCTAAATAAGACTTTCACTATCTTTATAGTCTTTAGATATAGGTCTAAAGGTAGAGACGCCTGACCAAATTACAGGCTTATATAAAGATGTCAAGATTATTATAGCATTTAAAGTTTTTAGTTAAAATTATTACATATAAAATTTTTCTAACATTGATAAAAAGTTATGTTTATATAAAAAAGAACCTTTAGGTTCATTTTTTTATTAAATGTTAACACCGGAACAACAATGAGGTATGTTTAACTTAATATCATCACACGATATTTTAAGAGCTATAACATTATTTGAAAATGATGTTGAAAAATTTAAACTTGCAGTAGAAATGTTATTTATAATGCCAGGTTCAACCTCGACATATTATGGTGAAGAAATTGGTTTAGAAGGTAAGCATGATCCCGACAATAGAAAACCAATGCCTTGAGGAATAATTAGATATGATTTTAAAGATTTCTATAGAAAACAAAATACTTTAAAAGAAAAACTTACAAAACGCACTTCAATTTTTAATAGATATTTTGCAAAACTTAATGAAGGAAAAATAGTAATTAAAAATGGAGTAGATGAATTTGTTTTTGATGAAAGATTAAAAAACTATGATGCCTTAATCAAATAATGCATCGTAGTTTTTTATATCTTTATAAATAAAATGAGAATTATTTTATTAAGGAGGTATTTGATAAAATTAAATAAAGGAGATTTTATGTCATTAATAATTAAAAACGTAACAAAAAAATTCGGTGCGAATAAAGCTTTGAATAATGTGTCGATTGAATTTAAAGAAAATCAAATAACTGGTCTTATTGGATTTAATGGTTCAGGTAAAACCACTCTTTATAATGTGATTTTAAAATTTATTGAAAATCATGAAGGTGAAGTTCTTTTAAATGATAAACCAATAACCAAAGAAGATTTAAGAAAATTTACATTCCTAGGTGCAGGTAGCGAAACCAAAAATGCTGCTATAGTTAAAAACTATCTTTTACAAATTGCAAATCTTTATTTTGTACCTAAAAAAACCGCTATTAAACAAATAAATGAACTAGCAGCTCAAATGGATTTCTCACAAAATTTAAATAAACCAATTAAATCTCTTTCAAAAGGTAATCAACAAAAGATTAAAGTTATAGCTTCATTCTTGAATCCAAATGCAAAATACATCATTTTAGATGAGCCATTTGATGGTTTGGATCCTCTAATGGTACAAAAGATTGCACACTTATACATGGAATTAGAGGATGTTACAATAATCATAACCTCTCATAGAATGGAAGTGGTTCAAGAGATGTGTGAAGAATTCTATGTTATCAAAGATGGTGTAATAATAGATTCTAAAAAAGTAGAACAAAGGGTAGTTTTAGTAGAAGTAAATGATAAAGTGGATATTTCAACGATTAAAAAATTGAAATATATTAATTTCGTACATAAACACGAAGAAACTAATGTAATTGAAATAAAAGGTATTGAGTTTTACAAAGATTTAACAAAAGAACTTATAAAAGATAAGAATTATATATATTCAACAATAAAAGAAAAAAATATTGCTGAATCAGTATTCTTAGGATATGGAGAACAAAATGAAAAATAAACAAACTCCAGCAACAAAAAGTAATCAAGATAAAGAATATATCAGAAATCTTAAAGTGGCAAATTCTTCTTTTAAATCACAATTCAGTATAGGTAAATTATTGGTGGCAGCTGTTTTAGTTGTAATTATATTATTAGGACCAATCATAATGGTGACAACCAATAATGTAGAAGAAAAACAAATGAGGCAAGGAAGTATACTCCTTGCGAAGATACCGATGAGTGCTATAAAAGATCAAAGACTTAAAGATATACTTACACAAGGTGTTTTTAATGATATGAAAATAAATAATTTGATTACATATTTAAATGAACACAAGAATATAGCAAGCATAATGCAAAATTATGGAATTACAGAAGAAGCATTAGAACGAATGACAATATCTAGTTTATCCTTTTCAGCTTTAGCACAAATATTTTCAACAGCAATTTTATACGCTTTGGGTTGAGGTATATTCTCAGCTTTAAAAGACAAAAATATGATAGATAGAAATAGAGTTATGTATATGAACTTTTCAAAACATTCAATCCTATTTTGAAAAGTGTTTTCAGAAGCAATAATGTTCTTATTTATAGTCGTTGTAGCTGATGGGTTGGGGATGTTATTGGTCTCAACAGTGGGTAAAGGCCAAATAAGTAGTGATCTATTTAAACAACTTGGAGTTCAATTAATAGCGATGACAGTATTTTACTTCTTTATACAAATAGGTATTAGGTTAATCAGTTCTAGAATCCAATCTAAAACAGTAAAGGGCGTTGTTTTAGCAGGTTGATTATTATCGACAGCTTTCTTATACATTGTTCTTTCGATTGTATTTGGCGTAAAACCAGAAACTACTGATGTGATAATTAACAATAAATATGTATTTGCATTTATACCAATAATAAATATTGTTGTATTACCTTTAGTGCTTTATGGATCATTACCTCTATGAACTATAATTCCATTCATAATATACGACCTAGTCGCAATTATGTTAGTTTGAAAGAAACTAACAGTATCTGTAAAAGATTATTTATGTAGTTAAGAGCGATCAGCTCTTTTCTTTTGTTTCATTTGATATCTACTATATAATTAATTCGCATATAAGGAGGATTCATGAAAACAATAAATAATATATTTGCAAGAATTATTTTAGGTATTTTTGCATGATTAATACTTTTAATCATCTCGCCAATAAGATTATTATTTCTTGCAATAAGTTTTGTATTTTCATTTTGAAAATTAGGGGCAATTGAGAAATTTATTTATAATGTAATTTTTGCAGTTGCGGTAGTAATAGGATATTGAGGTACAACATACACTTTAGAAACACCTATAGGTCCTAAAAATGTTTATACTTTAGTTAATATTTTTACATATAAAACAAGAATTAATTATGGGGAGGGTTGACAACCAATGGGTAAAATGACAACTCGTGATGATTTTGTATCTAAAATTAACGAAGGGATTAAAGTTAATGTAAAGGAAACAACAATAAAAGAATAAAAACCACAAGCGTGGTTTTTAATATTGAATTTGTTTCTTATCAAATTCTTTTAAAACATTTTCTTTCTTGCTTGGATCTATATATCTAGTTAATTGTTGATTAGCATAAACTTTGTACCCTAAGTCAACAGCATCTATCGCTGTATACTTTACACAAAATTCACCGGCAACACCCACTATTTCTAATTCTCCAACACCCTCTTTTTTTAAAATTCTTTTTATTTCATCATTTCAATTTTTATTAGCATCTTGAAATACTGAATAAGAATCAATCATTAAATCATCACCTTTGTAGACAATATAATCAATTTTATTAAGTTGAATTCTTTTGTCAACCATAGCTCCAAACGAACCTTGAACACAATGTTTTGGTCATAATTCAGTTTGTAATGATTGGTCTCATGTTGACCCTATAAATGAAATGTGATTTTCAGGATGTCAATCCTGCGTAAGAATCACTAATTGATCTTTATTTTTATACTCTTCTATCTTTTTATTTATCCCTTGGATAATTTCTGAAAAACCAGAAACTGGTAATGTTCCATCTTCTGAGAAATCATTTTGCATATCAACAATCATTAAACACTTTTTCATAGTTTGGCTCCTTTTCATTGAAAGTTATTTATAGTTTACTATAAATATTAACTAAGAAATTATACAATAAAAAGTTGTAAAAAACACTCATATTAATATTTCTCATTCAAAAAAAGATAGTTATCTATCTTTTTTTGATCTATGTAAATAGTCCATTATAGCCATTCCTACGCCATTTTGATTATATGCAGAAGTATGGTATTTAGCTCATGTTTTTACCACTTTAGGTGCATTGGCCATTGCATAAGAATACCCCGCAATTTTTAGCATTGTTTCATCATTTGCTGAATCACCAATTGACATAACTTCTTCTATTGCAACGTTATGAATATCGCATATTATTTGAATTGAATGTGCCTTTGAAACATTTGGCATTGTTACTTCTATATGAATAGGTTTCATTCTTGCAACAGTTAAACCTATTTCTTTAAGTCTTTTTTCTAATTCATCTATTTTTTGTATATCATAATCATAAAACTCAATTTTAAACATATCATCCGTAACTTCATTTGAAATGATAATTTCAGGACCCATTGATGCCATAGCTTGTTGAATTAAAGTTTTCGCTTCTTCTGAAACATACTCATTACAATAAATATGTTTATCATTTCATCAATTAGCATGAACTTTAAGTTCATTAGCCATTTGTAATGCTTGATTAGTTATATCTTTTGATAACATATTTTTATAAATATATTCCCCTGATACTAAATCTACAATTCCCGCTCCATTTGAATTGATTAAGTATTTAGCACCTAATTCACTTGCTAAATCTCTTATTGCTTTAAAAGCACCATTACCTGTAGCGATATTAAACATAACAGATGCCTTTTTAGCTTCTTTAATTGCAGGTTTTAAATCTGGGTGTATTTTATGATCAGGACCATAAATTGTCCCATCAATATCTGAAAAAATTAATGACATAAAATAATTATAGAATAAAAAGTTAAAAGTAAGACTTATTTGTAAATAAATACATTTAATCTTAAAAGTATAAATAATTAAATAGTGGAGTTATATTTTCAATTATAATATTTATATTATGAGACCAGTTTATAAAAAAAGACATAGATTTAATTGAAAAGACTTAATCCGTATAAGTTTAGTTACCATTAGTTACTATCTTGCTATTGCACTTTATACAACATTCTTTTTATCAATAAGATGAGCCATTTGAGGTGGAACTTTCTTTGTTAAACCAAGTGAATATAATTGATGGTTAATTTATGGGGTTGTAATTTCACCATGCATTAATTCTATTGCTCATTTAATTTATTCAGAGACGGGTTGATTAAATTATAAAGCTTTTATTTGAATTCATTCAGTTATAGTTGCAATAGTTTTACCTTTAATAATATTCATATGATTGTAATAAACGACATCACTGTTCTTTTAATGTAAAATACTAATATGAAATTTAAACTTAGCAAAATATTTTTAATGTCAACTGCAGTTGCTGTAACACCCGTTGTTTCAATGGTTGCTGCATCATGTGGAAATACACATTCTAAAAAAGAATTAAAAACAAAAGTTGTTTGAATAGGCATTGATGGTTTTTCAGCTAATGTTTGAAAACAACATAAAACACCTAATATTGCTAAATTAATATCAAATTCAAATTACTCTTTAGATGCACAAGATATAATGCCATCAAAAACATACCCCAATTGAACGGCATTATTCACATCAATGAAACCAAACAAAACTGGGATTCAATCTAACCCAGGTTCAATATTTAATTCTAAATTAATTAAGAAACCCACAAAATGAAATAGTGATGGAAAGGGTGTTGCTTACTCTATATTCGATGCGATTAAAGAGCAAACTAATTCTAAAAGCAGTTTTATTTATCCCTTGGTTAAAAACTTCAATATAACCAACATCATATCCAAAGGATCTGCTGAACTTTATTTTGCAGAAGGCAGAACTAAAGGTCTTTCAAAAGAAAAAATAAAAATGGAAGAATTTGTTAAGGATAAAAATATAAGTTCTTCTTCAAAGGTAGCATATATACTATCTGAATTAACAGACTATGACTCCATAGCTAAGGCTGGAGAATTCTTGGTAAATGGAAAGTCGGATTTTATTTTTTCATACGTTACAGGTCTCGATATTAGAGGTCATGCATTTGGATGAGGTTCAAAAGAATATATAGAATATTTAAATCAAGTAGATAGTTATATAGGTTTATTAATTAATAAAATTAAAAACTATAATAAATTCAAAAATACTATTTTTGTTTTAACGGCTGATCATGGTGGGGTAATTAATAAAAAAACTCATGGAGAAGATACTCTAGATGAAAGAACGGTTCCAATAATCATTCACAATAGAAATCAAAAAACGCCTTTAAATCTCGGAAAGATTTCAAACTTAGATGTTGCACCAACACTTTCGAAATTGCTTGATTTAAAACAATGTAAAGACTGAGAAGGAAAGATATTAAATTTAAAATAATAGAAAAGGAGGATTTATGATTTTCAAGAAAAAAATATTTTTGTCAATTGGTACTGTGGCACTAATTTCTACCCCTATCATCATGACGATCTCTTGTGGAAGTAGGGATAAAAAAACAATAAGTAGAAATTCTGAATTATCTTGAGATGGATTTTCTCACAAACCGATAGAAGAGGATTTATCAAAAGTTAATAGAAAAATAACAAGAAAATTAAAAAAACCAAAAGGCGACATGGGTTGAATCAATAAATTAGAAGAACAAGGTTTTGAAAAATTCTTTGTTAATGATGAATTTGTTTGGAATTATGATGGGATATTCCAAAGATCACCAAGAACAATATTGCCCAATAGTGATAGAGTTAAAGACATAAAGAATTTAGATGCAAAACTATTCGGAATGCAATCACTAAAAGAATTTGTAGAGCAAAATAAAGGTGTATTAAATCTCTCTTTAATAGAAGGTACTGAAGATGATTCAACAGGTACACTAGGTGTCCAAGCAACCATGAATTTTACCAATAATAAAACAGTTGTAGCTGAATATCTTGTAGACGGTTTTGCAATAACAAAAGACATCGAATTAAATGGTGATAATTTCACTTCAATTACAAGTATTATCAATGCTTTAAATGAAAAAACCAATTTGGATTTTGAGAAAAAAGTTGCAGCAATGACTCCTCAAGATTTAAAAAATGAATTAATTGATTTATATAATCAAACATATGGTGGTAGATTAACAGTTATAGGTACTTATAAAGGCAAAACAAATGCAATTGCTTTAGATAGGCATGAAATGCTGAAAAAATTAATTCAAGCATTTGGTGATGTCAGCAATACTGAACGATATGACGGAACTTGAATACAATTAGGAATGAGTATTGCAACCCATCCTGGTGAAGTTAAAGTTGGAAATCTTGTACAACTATTTAGTAAATATAGTAACGACCTACCTACTGATGCAGATAAAAATGCTGTTGCAGGATTATTAGGAAACTTGCCTGCTGATGTAATGAATATGTTTCCAGATTTATTAAAATTATTTTCTCAAGTTGCCGATGGTGTTAAAACAATGCCGATGGTTGAAGATTGAGCCAAAAATACAACCGATAATACCACTGGTAAAACTTATGAAGAAAAAATCAAAGACTTAGATCATATATTGGTTAAATGAGTTCTAAAAACTGGGAGCTGAAAAAAATAGACGTGTGTCTATTTTTTAATGAGAATCTTTTCTGGATATTATGAAAACTGATGATGCAACCATAAGGAAAGCTAAAAATGTTCAAACACCAAAAGTTCCTCTTTTATCAATATATTCAACAGGAATTAAAATAGGAATTTCTTCACCTTCTTTAACAAAGGTCAAATCATAAGGTCTTCCAAATCTATTTATAAATCCAAGTGTTTTAGGATTCTTAAACATTGTTTTAGCATTAACTTCTTTATTATTAACCAATAATGATCAACTCATCAATGATCACCCATCAACTTTAAAAGTGGCCAATAATTTCTTTTTATCATTCAACAACATACCTCTATCATATTGCGAATTAGCTTCTTGTTCACTTAATTTGTCTATATTTTGTGCCACTTCATTAATGAAACCAGTTAATTTTACACCATCCCTATCTGTAGCGTGTTCTTTCGTTGCACTAACAAATAATATTTGCTTTAAAAAACTTCATGAGTTAAATTTAGGAGAAATGGATTTTAAACTATTTAAATATCTTAATGAATTACTTGAATTATTTCTATCAAGATTTTTAATACCCATGGTTGATTCTGCTTGAATACCAGATAATACAAAACCTTTTGAAATTAATGGAGTATATTTCTCTCCACCAACTTCTATTGTAAATTCATCCTCTTGTCTATGATACTTTATACTTTTTTCAATTCATTTTTTGCCATCACTAGCAAATTTAGATTCATAAGTCACATCATAAAGACTTGAAAATTGGTATCAAGGATCAAAATAAGCAAGTGTTCTATATATAGTATTTTCTTTGTATTCATCATATTTATATTTGAAGTTTGGAACAAATATTGATGGTTTATTTATAAAAATAGTGTTTTTTTTATCTTCATATATATATAAATCTTCTAATTTTGATTTAGATATATCTTCAAGATTCTTACCAGCTTTAAGATAACCTGGCAATAAGTGTGAAGATGGCATATGAGGTTTTATGGTTTGTGAAAGTATTATTGAAAATGAAGGAACGAATACTGCAGCTATAGTTGCTAATAATAATATAATTTTTTGTGACGCGATTGTTGATATGATTATTAATATCGATGAGACAGTAAATAAAATAGTTATATTACCAATAAAAATTGAAATACTATAATCTCAAATAAGCTGAGAAGTATTTTTTGTATCCATAAGTGCAACTAATGAAGTCGCCACAAAGAAGACGATTGAAAAATATATAATCAAAACTCAAACTGAAATGAATTTTGAAAAAGTTATTTCTTTTTGAGCAATCGGTTTAGAGATATAAACTATATCAAGCCCAGTATCCTTGGGTTGTCTAAAAATATTCACAACTTTTAAAGCAATAAAGATAACTGAAATTGCAAATACAGTAATGAATGCATATTCATTACCTTTTTTAATAAATGAAATTCCTTTTTCAGAAAAAGTGCCAAAAACTTGTGCGTAAGTAAGTATTGCATAAATAATTATTCCAAGAAAAGGGATTAAATAAGTGCTTATCTTTAAGAACTCATTTCTCAATGTATACCTAATAAGTTTAAACATCTGAAGCACCCCCTTCTTTAACACTTTTCAAAAAAGCATTCACTAAAGTGTCTCCTTTTTTAAATTCATCAACTTCTCCAGAAAATACAACCTTACCTTGAGAAAGTACGGTAGTGGTTTTTATAAAACCATCAAGTTCCGCAAGTATGTGTGATGTTATGAATATTGTGACACCTTCCTCATTTAGTTGTTTTAAATAATTAAATAATTCTGATCTAGCAATAGGATCTAAATTAGAAGCGGGTTCATCCATAATGATTAAACTCGGTGAATTAATCAATGCTTGTATTAGCAAAATCTTTTTCTTTTGTCCAGAAGATAATCTATTAGGATTTTTCTTCGCTAAATGTTCTATTTCGTATTTTTTCAACAACTCTTTTACCTTATTTTTAGAATCTTTTAATTTCATACCAGATAAATTGCCCATATATGTAAGGTAGGTAAGTACATTTTGCGCAATAGGAAAAATAGGTCTTTCAGGAACATATCCAAGAATATTTTTTGTTTCTTTTAATTTTGAAGGTTTACCATCTATTAATATTTCACCTTTAAATTTACTATAAGCTCCAACAATCATTTTAATTGTTGTCGTTTTACCTGCCCCATTAGCACCAAGAAATCCGTGGAAAGAACCCCTTTTAACAACGAAGGAAATATCATCAACCGCAATTGACTTTTTAAAGGTTTTTGAAATACTTTTCACTTCTATAATATTTCTTGAGGTTGTAGACATAAAACAATTATATAAAAAATACCCAAAAAGGGTATAAATTATATTTTCTACTAATGCTCATCATGAACATCTGGATCATGCGATGTATAATGTCCATATTTTTTGAATCTTTTTTTATCAGCGAAGTAATTTACTGTTAATGATAATGGAATAAATCCAAGGTAAATAAATATTGGTCATTGGTGTAACCATACAACAACATTGTTTGTATCTACGAACAACTCTCTAAATGAAGCTATCGTGTATGTAAATGGCACCAGAGGAGCCATTTTTCCTCAAGCAGGCGCTTGCATTGTAACTGGGAAAACACCACTAGAAACAGACAATTGAATGATAAGTATAATCAACACCATAAATGAACCAACTTCTCCAACCCTAAATATAGAAGAAATCCCTTGACAAATAAGCGCAAAAATTATTGACACAAATAATGTATACCCTATTAAATAACCAGGGCTTTCAACTTTAAGTCCAATCGCAAGACATAATGTTGACATCAATAGCGACTGCATCATTGCAGTTGAAACTCATAGTATTGTTTTTGCAAAGTAGTTTTTAAATGTACCTGCCTTTTGAGCAATTGGTCCAACACGTCTATTTTTATACATGAATATCATCATTAAACATCCAGCTCAAAGAGCTATAGAGAAAAAGTAAGGATATAAAGCATTACCATAATCATTAATTTCTCTTCCTCCGATAGTTTCAAATTGTATAAATCCATCTTTGAATGTTTTTATTTTTTCCTCAATATTTAATCCTACTAATATAGCATCAAATGGAATTCCTTTTTGTTGTGATTTTTCTTTTATTATTTGTTTTAAAGTTCCACTAATAAATTGACTTTTTAAAGTAACTATATCAGCACGCATGCCTTGCAATCTAGCTGAAACATAATTACGTTTATAAGAAGTATAGAAATTAATTGTTGGAAGTTTTACATTTTCAAATGCATTAGATTTATTCGTTATTACATTTTCAATTATTTGAAGAGCAGCAATTCTCATTTCTGAGTCAAAACCTTTTGGAATTATAAATACACCATCAATAACCCCTTCTTTAACAGCATTCTCTGCAGCTTCTCTTGTTTCATAAACATCAGTAGCATCTTTAATGGTCATATTGTATTCATCAACATGAAGATTAATTTTATGTTTTCCAACCATTGATTTTTTAACTTTATTGCTTAAGTCTTGATTATCTAATGAGACCACTTTAATATTTGCATTATCAGAATTATGAATCGGATTTTGAAAAGCAGAAATAAATATACTTGCATAAAGCGCAGGAAGTAACAATAGCAAAAACATACCAAATGTTTTTCATCTATTACTTGTTAATTCTCTTAAATCTTCTCTAATTAGTTTTCACATTATTCTACCTCCTTAGTTTTCTTTAATTTAGGAGTTTTTTTCTTTTTTTCTTTTTTAGATTCTTTTTTGTGTTTATTGAATCATTCTTTAACACGATCCGATAAAGCAGATTCTATTTCAGATATTTCTTTTTGTTTTACTTCATCTTCTTTGGTAAATGCTTTCGGATTTGAATTTTCTAACTTGTTCTTTCTACGAGCATATATTAATGGACCAGCAATTGCAAATGGAATTGCTAAAATAATCAACATCAAGAAATTCATCCCCCAATCAATAGGAACCGTATTTGTCAATGTTTGTCTAAACATATCTATTGAATATGTAAATGGCATTATTGGGTGAAGTATTTTAAAGAATCCTTTTTGTGTGTACATTGGAAATAACCCACCAGATGAAGTTACCTGGAACACAAAGAAGAAAGTAACCAATATAATCCCTGTAATCTTTGTGGGAATCATAGATCTAATTGCAAATACCATTGTAGAGAATGATATAGCTACTAAATAACCAGTTAATAAGAATAATGGGATACCCATCCCTAATGATGAGAACCCAACTCCAATTAATGCCCCTAACAAGATTGTTACTTGCATTGTATTAGCTATTCAAATTAACATTAATTTTGCAAAGAAGTTTTTGATTTTTGAAGTGCCTCTCTCGTGAACTTTTGGCGTTACCATCAATGTTGTAGATAAAGCACCTATTCAAAGACCAACACAAATAAATAAAGGTGCAAGACCAAATCCATATTGTTCGATTTCTCCCTTACCCTCAAAATCATTAATAATAATTCTAGGATCGAATGGTTCAAAGTGTTGCGAGATAACTCCAGTAACAATTGCAACAGCCTTTTGAACATCATTTGTTACAGAAGCTTTGCTAACATTTTTTAATAAAGCGTATTTATCAATAGTAGCATTCGCTATAGCTTTAACCATTTCTTTGTCAGCGGGTTCTTTTGAAGAAAGTGCTGACTTCATAATTTTCATAATGGTTTCCCCACCTAAAATTTTATTATTTGCCCCAAACCCAAGAACAAAATTCTTTTTGTGATTGAAATACAATTTAAATGGTGTTGTATAGTATTTTGAAGCATTATTTAATGAATCAATAACTAAAGCTGCTGTAGTAAGTTTTGCAATGGGGGAATTACCAGATGGATTATTCAATATCAATAATTCAATCAAAGTTTTAACTATATTAGTTCCTGGAATTTTATTTGTATCATTTAAAGCATATGCAAACATTCCACCGATATATTCAGTTAGATTTATTGGATTTTGCTTATTGATTATTGTTCCATTAATATCTTTTTCATAAATAGGCTGCAAAACAATGGAAACATTATGCTTATTCAACTCTTCTTTGTATGCTTTATTTTGTGCATATAAATCTTTTGCAGAAACTATTCTTTTTTGGAATGTAGCTGATTTTGATGTCTTATTTAAATGATCAATTTTTTTCATTAATGATTTATAAACAGCATCGTCTTTTGCCATTTTATCAGAAGCTATGATAGCCATATCACTTGCTTTTGTATTAGCAATTGGATTCCACATTGCAAAAATATAAATAAATCCATATAAGAATGGAACAACTAAGACACCTAAAAATTTAAGCATTTTAAGTCTATGCCCTCCAAAGTTTGTTTTAAATTCTAATCTGAAAATACGAAAAAATTCTTTAATATTTTCTTTTATTTTTTTTCACATTAGTTTCTCCCTTCACTTTGTATAAATACATTTTAACATTATTCTTAACAAAAAAATAAATATTAGATAACAAATGTTAACTAATATTATATTGAAACTAAAAAAATGCTTAAATAGCATATTTTTTGTATCATTTTTTTATATTTATTTTATATAAAAGATAATAGAAAGTTGAAAATGGCGAAAAAAAAGCGACTTTCTATTTTCACCTTACGGCTATCGTCGACGTTAACGGGCTTAACTACTGAGTTCGGAATGGATTCAGGTGCGCCCCGTTGCTATAATCACCAAAAACATTATACATAAATATTAAGGTTTTTTCAACTTTTTTTCTTTTGTTTTTTTATGAGGTAGATTTTCTTTGTTTCTCGTTTTTCTAATGAATTCTTTAATTGGTTTTACTTTAGTCTTTCCATGGTAGACAAGTACAAGAGTTAAACCAACCGAAAGAGGAAGTAATAAAAACCATAAATACCAAGCAAGTAATGATTTGGTAAATTCTAACCCTGGATTACCAGGTATAAATTGCAATACTAATGCAAATATAGAAGGTACAATAAAGTTATTAGTATCAATAATTGCAGTAAGTTTTTGGCCAATATACTTAATTGCAGTTGTATGCATAATTCTTAATATCATTACATTTAATCCTGCCAAAAATAGCACCAACCACACTATTCAAGCTTGTTTTTCATAAAATAATCTACCAATTAATTTTGTATAAGTGTTAAAGACATTTCCAGTAATGGCAGAATTAACACCAATAGAAATAGGAACAATCAATATTCAAGTTGTTATTGCTACACTTATAGTCCTTATTGCAATTGCTTCTTTTTGTTTTACTTCAGGATTTTTATCCATAGCAATCCTTAATAAAAATCCTTCTAAAGCTCAAAAGAATCCTGCAAGAAGACCACAACACATACCACCTATGGTTCAAACGCTTATTGTTCCTCCACCAACAAGAACAGGTAATATAACAAATAACGCTCCCGAAAGTATCGAAATTAACATACCTAACTTAGAAACTCAATTATCATTTTCTTTGTAAACTAATTTATTTAAACCAATAGCAAATATTGGATAAAATGCTGTTAAAATAACTCCATATGAAGGACCAGCCATAACAATCCCTACAATAAAGAATATATTTCCCATTGTAGTGCCAAAAGTGCCAGAGAGAACAAATCAAATGTTTTTCTTTTGACTCATTAATTTTAAAGAATGCTTAATGATCTTAGGACCTAAATAAAATATAGCTATTATTAATGAAAACAATTCCTTTAAAGACATGATCCCAGCAGAATAAGCAATGCCATTATTATTTGAAATTTCAAACATAAATGTTACATAAAACAACAAAGGTAATAATACAGCTTCCAGTCCTTGTGTTAATACAACTCCACTAGCTGCAAAAATTCCGGCTTTCCTATTTTTTGGGTTTAATCTTTGTTTCATATTGAAAATTATAACAAATAGACCTTACTTTATAAGGAAATTAAAGGATGTAGAATTTAAAAATAATAGCCATAGCTATTATTTTGCAGCTTGCATTGAACGCATAACTGATTTAATTTGTGCTTCAGATGGTTTTCTTCCCATTTGTAAGAACATTGCTCTAATCATTTTTTCATTAATAGGAGGATTTTCTCTAAGTTGTTTTTCAAACATTTTCTTAGTAACAAAGAAACCAATCCCTCCTCCTATTAATATCCCTACTATACAAAGTCCAATGATCAAACCAATCGCTAAACCTAATGACATATTCACTCCTTATTTATCTTATTTATTAATGATAATAATAATATTATACAAAAAAAAGCGCTAACGCTTTCTTCTTATTAATTTTAGTATTGCCAATACAACCATAGGAATAACCAATATAACAATTAACGAAATTATAAATAATCTTCTATAAGCTTTATTTCTAATTACTTTAATTTCCTCAACTTGAGATTCGGGTGCTAACTCTGTTCCAAAATACATATTCATATCATTAATACGTTTCTTTCTTTGTATTGTAAACACAATATGCACAATCGCAATTACTAATAATGCTACAGACATCAATGTTGCTATTAATGAAGGTTTTCCCATTCAATCGTGGATTCAAATGTCAAACTTAAATATTCATCAACTTGTATCTTTCAATCATCAAAGAATTATTGTTGAAAGACCACCATAGAATAACATTGAAAATGTTATTCAATTATGAGCAACTTGTTTCTTATGCATACCAATATACATTTTTGAAATAAATGGTGGTGTAGAAGTCAATCCAACTTGAATATCTTGGCGATATCTTGTAACAGATTTTTTTAAACTTACAAATTCTAATGTTGATATTGAAAATCTAAATAATGCTAAAAGTCCTGCAATAGAAGGCGCGGCATATGTTAATGGTCCAAAATCTCACTTTATCGCACCCAGAGTTATAATAATAGACATCGCTATTAGTAATGCACCTGAAAGTATCATTGTAATTATTTGTCTGAATTTTTCTCATCTAATAACTCCATATATACCATTTGGTATCGCTCCAGTTGGATCTGATACTATTTTTGTAGTTTTTAAATTAGTTTTTGTAAATGTACTAGTATTTACAAACGTTATTGTATCGTTATTATTTATTGGTCTTAAATCCATTACATACCTCCTTTCATAATATTTTCTAGTTTTTCAGTAGGTTTAAAAACAAATCTTTTTCCTTGCTTATCTTTAATAAATAATTCAAGTTCAGTTAATCTCTCTAAAGAACTTCTTGCCGTTTCATATGAACATGATACATATTTTATATAATCATCAATCGAATATGATTTTGTTCTCTCATTATAATTTTTAATAAATAATTCATCTTTTTTAGAGAGTTCTGGAATCATCCTTCTTAAATCTATATCTTTCTCTTTAACAAAGAAACCATCTATTTCATTTATCAACCAATTTGTTACTAATGTAAGATCGTTCCCTTCTTCTTCGAACTCATTTAAAATATATTTTTTTGTATTTGCAGGAATTTTTATAGGTATTTCTTTTTGCAACACTAATAATTTAGCTATTTCAGTTATATAATCATAATCAATAACATCAATGTCTAATTTATTTGATATTTCAACATTTTTTGCATAACGCTTCTTTATTAATTCGGGTGTTTCTACCATTTTTGCAAATACATTTCCAAAAGAAATAATATTTGTGAATTGTGTTCTATAAGTTTTAACATACATGGAAATGCTAGAGTCCATTTGCTCTAGTTTTTTTATTGGAACATAAATATCATTAGTAAACTTCCCTTTTTCCATATGAATATTATACACAAAAAACTATTTTTTTACTAATTTATTACTAATTTATTACTAACTACTAATTTACTACTAATTTATTTTTTCTTCTCTTGAAAATGAAATTCATATTTTTGGATTATTCTATAGTAGGTATTCATTTTAATTCTATTGATAATATGAAATATTATAGAAGTAACTCCTGCAAATGTTGCAATACTAAATATAATTGATAATGCAATTTTTGTATTTACAATATTCACAATTAATTCACGACTAATTAACTCTCCAGAACCTAATGCAAAAGATCTAACTGAAAGAAATATACCCAAAACTAATGCAGGATGTTTGTGATCAAGATGTAAGGTTGACCCAAATAGCGTTACTTGAAATACAACAGCACTCACTGAAACAACAATAGTTATTATTCCTCATAGAATTGCAGAACGAGTATTTGTAAATACTAATACCATCCCTACTAATACCCCAATAATAACAGTTATAAACGATACCCCTTTTATTTTTAAAATTGAAAATACCTTAACTAAATAAGTACCGGTTATAATTGCAGCCAAAATAGAAAGAATCATTATCATCGCTAATAATTCTTCCCTCATTTTAGAAGTTCTTACACCCATATTATTCATAACCGCTGAATTTGTTGTCAACATAGTCATAAAAGCTATCAAAGATGCAGTAATTGATAATTTCCAAACCATTGAATAGCCTTTTGAAGTATGCACAACTTCTTCAGGAGCTCCAAGATCTAACCCTATAGTTTCCTTTCTTTCTTTAACTAATGTATAAACAACAACATATATCACCTCTACAATTAATGCCGTTAAAATAATTCATCTAATTCCCTGAAGTGAAATTCCATGTGGAGATACCTCTTGATTAAAATTAGTTGATTGTTTTATTATATTTGCTAATGAAGATGTTAATAATGGAACGGTAAACATAATAACTGATGATCAAAATACCTTTTTGATATCTCAGTTTTCTGATCAATATTGAGAATTTAATCCAAATGTAGCACCAACCATACCTGCACCCATCATTGTTAAAATAATTGATCATAAAGCGAAATTTGATGCTATTAAAGTAATCCCAGTTAAGATAAAACCTATTGCTGATATTTGGATTACTATTTTTCTTGATTTGAATTTTGATGAAAGCATACCAAAAGGAATACGCACAGCAACTTGTGTAAATTGATAAAGCGATATTATCAAAGGTCAAACTCATGGTTTAGATATCTCTCCTTTAATGAATCCAAAATTCTGTTTAAAAATTTGCATTGCAATTCAAAAGAAAAATAATGATACATATATAAAAATGTTGTATCTTTTTAGGTTGGTTGTTTTAAAAAGTAACCCAATTACAATTGTTAATATCATTAAAAAGGTTACAATAGAAATAATTAGTGTTGTCATATAAAAATAATTATATAAAAAAATAGGTTAACAACCACCTATTAATTGAGATATTATTTATCATTATCCGTTCTAAGAACTTGTAAGAATGCTTCTTGAGGAACTTCTACCGAACCAAATTGTTTAGCTCTTTTCTTACCAGCTTTTTGTTTTTTAAGAAGTTTATCTCTACGCGTTCTATCTCCACCATATAACTTTGCCGTAACATCTTTTCTATAAGCTTTAATTGTTTCTCTAGCAATAACTTTTGCACCAATGGCAGCTTGAACAGGAATCTCAAAGTTATGCTTTGGAATAACATCTTTAAGTCTCTTAGTTAAATCTCTACCTCTATAGTATGCAAAGTCTCTATGACAAATAAATGAGAAGGCATCAACTCTATCAGCATTAAGCAAAATATCAACTTTTATTAAATCAGATTTTGAATATCCAACAAAGTCATAATCAAATGTTGCATAACCTTTTGATATTGATTTTAATTTGTCAAAGAAGTCAAAAATTATTTCAACTAAAGGTAATTTATAAACAACTCTTCTACGTGTGTCATCAATATATTCCAAATCTAAATATTCACCACGTTTGTTTTGGCATAGTTCCATAATTCCACCCAAATGAGCTTCCGGAGTTACGATGGTTGCTTTAATAAATGGTTCTTCAATCAAATCAATAAATGAAGGATCAGGTAATTTAGTTGGGTTTGAAATAACTTCCATTGTTTTATCTGTTTTGTAAACATGAAATTCAACTGACGGAGCAGTTGCGATTAGAGGAACATTAAATTCTCTTTCTAATCTTTCTTGAAGAACTTCCATGTGTAACATTCCAAGGAATCCCACACGGAATCCGTGACCAAGAGCTAAGGATGTTTCAGGTTCAAATGTAATTGATGAATCAGATAAAGAAATCTTTTCTAAAGATTCTTTTAACTGTTCATAGTCTTTTCCGTCAATTGGGTAGAAACCAGTAAATACAACAGGGTTAAGTTTTTTATATCCTTGTAAAGGTAATTTTGTTGGGTTTTCAGTTAAAGTAATAGTATCTCCAACTGCAACATCTTTCGCATCTCTGATTGATGCAGCAATTCAACCAACCTCTCCAGCTTCTAATGAAACCTTCTTGACTTCGGCAGGGTTTTTAATACCTAATTCAGTAACATCAAACACTTTTCCTGATGTCATAAATTTAAATTGATCACCTTTATTAATTTTTCCTTCAAAAATTCTAACAAGAAGAACCACACCACGATATGGATCGAAATATGAATCGAATACCAATGCTTTAAGTGGTTTTGAATCATCAGCATCTCTAGGTGCTGGAATCACTTCAATTATCTTTTCCAGTACTTTATCAACGTTATGACCTGTTTTCGCTGAGATTTCAATTGCATCATCAGCAGGTATACCTATAACATCTTCGATTTGTTTTTTAACACCTTCCGGATCAGCGGATGGAAGATCAACTTTATTAATAACTGGAATAATTTCAAGGTCATTATCCATTGCTAGGTATACATTAGCTAAAGTTTGAGCTTCAATACCTTGTGTAGCATCAACTAACAAAATAGCACCTTCACAAGCTGCCAGAGAACGAGAAACTTCATAAGTGAAGTCTACATGCCCTGGAGTATCAATCAAGTGAAAAATGTGGTCTTTATATTCTATTTGAGCAGCATTTAATTTAATGGTGATACCTCTTTCTTGTTCAAGATCCATTGTATCCATATGTTGAGTATTTAAATCTCTTTTTTGGATTGTATGTGTTTGCTCTAAAATTCTATCTGCTAATGTTGATTTTCCGTGGTCTATATGTGCAATAATTGCAAAATTTCTTATATTTTTCTTATTCATAGTGTATGTATTATAAATTAAATAACCATATTTAACTAATAATAATATAAAAAAAGAACCTTTAGGTTCTCTTAAATTTATTTTTCCAATAATCTTTTTCTTATTTCGTTATATTTAAATTACTTGGATAAAAAAGCAATAAACGCTTTTTTAAAATTTACTACCTTTTAAAAATTCCTTGTAATTTAAAGCACGTTTACCCGGAACTTGTAATTCAGTTATATATAGTAAACCATCTTTAACTTTATACTCAATACCTTTATCACTATTTGAATAATTTAAAATTTTGATTTTCTTTCCATTCCTTATAATAAATGCACCCGGGAATGGATTAAATGCTTTAATCATTCTTTGAGCTTCAAATATAGTTTTTTCTTTATTGATTTCACACTCTTCTTTTGTGATTTTTGGAGAAAATGTAACATCTTCTTGTGGTTGTGGATATCTTTTAAAAGTTCCTCTTTTTATATTATTTAATCATTCAGTGATGTGATCTGCAGCAATCATAGAAAGAATGCCAAACATCAACCCTGTTGTATAACTTTCCTCAATAGGTGTTGAAGCTTTAAATATCATATCTCCAGCATCCATTTCTTTAACCATATACATTAGAGTAACCCCTGTTTCAGCATCACCGTTTAATATAGAATAATGAATAGGTGCCGCACCTCTATACTTCGGTAATAAGGAACCATGTATATTTAATGCTGCTAACTTAGGTAAATCAAGTATCTTCTGAGGTATGTATTGACCATATGCACATGTCAACATAATATCAAAATCTAATTCTTTTAATTCATCATATATTTCGATAATCTTTTCAGGTTGAAATATTTTAATTCCATATCTTTTTGCCAATTGTTTAACTGGTGTTTCAATAACCTTGTGACCTCTTCCTTTTGGTCTATCTGGTTGTGTTATAATTCCCACTACTTCAAAATGATTAATTACTTCTTCGAATGATCTAACTGAGAATTCTGGTGTTCCTGCTAATAATATTTTCATAAAAGAATTATAACAAGTGTTTTAAAAAGAATGTATAAAATGTTTTTATTTTAACCTTATAAAAAAAACAATCCAATCGGATTGTAATTAATATAAATTTGACACTGAAGTATTTACATGAACTTCATAAGAATTCATAAGTTTTTTAGCCTCTGCATTAATTCCATCAATGGTAATTGATTTTAAATCAACTTTAATTCCCTTAATTTCTTTTATAGCTTTTTTTCACGCTTCTTTAAATTTATTAATTGTATCGATACTATATGCATTTGCTTTAATTTGTATTGATATTTTTTCTAGTGCTTTTAACTTTGTATTTAAATCATTGATTGCTTTTGTATTTGCATCTAATTTATCTTGTGCAGTTTTTGTTGCTATTTTAGCATTTTCAAGGTTTTTTATAGCTCTTTTGTTAGCTTCATTTAAATCATTGATTGCTTTTGTATTTGCATCTAATTTATCTTGCGCAGTTTTTAATTCAGCATTTATTTTATCTAAGTCTTTTTGCGCATTTTTTACAGAAGCATTATTTTTAATTGCATCTCTATTTTTGATAGCTTCATTAAGTTTTTTTTGAGCTTCTTTTATAGTTTTGATTTCATTAGGTAATTTATCACTAATTGTTTTTTTAATTTTTGCTTCTTCTTTCTCTCAATAATCTAATAAATCTTGATGTTCATCTCTACGTTTTTTTAATGCTGCAATTGATGCTTTTGTTTTGATCATTGATTTTTCTCAGTCTGCATCTCACTCTAATTGTTTTTTAGCGAATTTTTGTTGTTTTTGAGCATCTGCTAAATTTGTCAAAATATGTGATGCTATTTTAGCTTTTTTTGCAGTTTCAAATTTTGCTTTTGCATTATTCAAATTTTCTTGAGCATTAGAAACTTTTTTTCTTGCTTGTTTAAATTCTTTTTTATTTGCCTTAAGTAGTGCTTCTAATTTTGCTTTTGCAGTTTTTAAATCTTGTACTCTATTGACTAACACTATTGTTTTTGCAACTTCCGTATCTAATTTATTTTGTGCATCTTTGACAGCTTTTTCAACTAATATTTGTGCAGCTTTAGTATTATTAGAAATTTTAACCAATCCTGCTGTTTTAGCTTTTTCATCATTTAGCATTTTTATTGCTTTATCTAAATCAGTTTTTGCTGTTGACTCTATTGTTTTTGAGTCTGAAAGTTTTGTTTCTAAATCTACTGTTTTCGCAGATTCTTCATCTAGTTTAACTTGTATTTCTTTTTTAATTTCTTTAATAAAATCTTCAATAATTTTTTTAACCTCATCCACTTTAACGTTTTCTTGTTTTTTGAATTTTGTGGTTAAATTAATTTTTTTATTAATATTGATAGATTTAAGATTTTCATTAATCTTTCTTTCTAAATTATTAATTCCTTCATTATCAATGGCATCAAAATCAGGGCGTGTAATTCCACCAAAGTTTTGTATGGTAGTTTTAGCACTTTCATTTATACCAATTCCATTATTATTTCCATCTTGGGTTGTTCTTAATGCTAAGACCGTTCCAGCCCCAATGATTCCTGATGATAATAAAGTTATCACCCCTAGTGTTCCAGCTTTTATTTTTTTGTTCATATTTTCTCCTAACATAATAGATCTTTAAATTAAAATCTTATTATTTTATATAAATACACCTTCAAATATCTTCCTATTAGATAAAATTTTAAATATCTAAAAAAGATTTGAAAATATATTAGTTAATTATATACTTTTATTTTGAAACTTTATTAATTTTTTAAAAATTTTTATTTTCTTTAGCCTAAAAACCTCTTTTTATAAGCAATAAGATAATTTTTTTTATATTCAAATTACAGAAAACCATATATATTTAGAAAATACCATAATGATTAAACAGCAGGATATTTTGTATTTTAATAGATTAACGCAATACTAAAATTGCATAAATTTTCTAAAACACATAAGTTTTAATATTAGTATATTTTTTCAAATGATAATTGCAATGATTGTTTAACTATCCCTTCATCAAAAATTATTTTAGCTTCTTCATAAATCTCTTTTATTGTTTTAGTATTTTTTAATTGAATAGAATGTTTATATTTTTTAGAAAGTAAATTTTCTCATGCTTCTTTAAATTTCTGGATAGTTTTGTCTGAATGAATATTGGATTTAACAATAACTTTTTGAACTTGTCCACCATCTTTAATTAATTCTTTTGTTGAAAGAATCTCATCAACAGTTGTCATTAATTTACCATTTAAATTTCTAAGTTTTATTTTTTTAATTGCAGCAGCATCTAAATTAAGTATATTTCGAGCTATTTGAACCGCTTGGTCAGCGTTAATTTTTGTAGTATTAGCATCAATTAATGCTTGATCTGCTTTTGATTTTGTTGTTTCTTTAGTCTTAATATCATTCGCATTATCAATAACTGCTTGGTCAGCTTTAGATTTTGTAGTATTAGCATCAATTAATGCTTGATCTGCTTTTGATTTTGTTGTTTCTTTAGTCTTAATATCATTTGCATTATCAATAACCGCTTGGTCAGAGTTAGATTTTGTAGTATTAGCATCAATTAATGCTTGATCTGCTTTTGATTTTGTTGTTTCTTTAGTCTTAATATCATTTGCATTATCAATAACCGCTTGGTCAGAGTTAGATTTTGTAGTATTAGCATCAATTAATGCTTGATCTGCTTTTGATTTTGTTGTTTCTTTAGTCTTAATATCATTTGCATTATCAATAACCGCTTGGTCAGAGTTAGATTTTGTAGTATTAGCATCAATTAATGCTTGATCTGCTTTTGATTTTGTTGTTTCTTTAGTCTTAATATCATT
>JABSQT010000006.1 GCA_013215715.1 Mycoplasmatales bacterium
TGAACACCAATATCTAATGTCACAACTTTTGTAGGGTTAGATGCATCGAATGTTGATAAAGTTAGAGTTAGCATTACGTGATTTTTGTTTGCAGTTATTTGATATTTTCTAATTCTAGTATTTTTAAATTGTGGAGAAATTAATTCATCCATATTAATTCCAAAGATTTCTTTAAAATTGTTTGGATTACTTTCCACTTTATTTTCTATATCACCTGCGGTAACTCAAGAAGCTTTGGCATTTTCAACAAGTATACGAACTTTTCTCATTAAATCATTTTCAACTAATTTTTGTTCTCTATTTGCAGGTTCTACATATTTATTATTTTCTGTTGATGCATCAACTCATTCAGTTCTACCTTTTTTTAATACTTGAGGTTTAGATGAAGCTTTTGTCACTCAAAGGTTACCATGGCTATCTTCAAACATTTTTCCACGGCTTATCCCTTTAAAATTATGTTTTCTTCCAACATCTTCTCATTCGGTTTGACCACGTCTCAATACTTGTAAAGAATGCCCAGTAGATGCAGTTCAAAGGTTACCCTCTCGATCTTGGAAAATATAACTATAACCTCAATATCTACCTTTTATATCATTATCGTTATCATGCCTTGCATCTTCTCATTTGGTTTGACCAGCTCTTAAAACTTGTAAAGGCGCCCCTTTAGCCAAGACTCAAATATTGTCATCTCTATCTTGAAATATATCGGCATATATAGTATTTTTTATTTTTTTATTAATATGTGCTGTTTCTCATTCGGTTTGACCACGTCTCAATACTTGTAGTGGAGCACTCCTATCTGATCCAAAGACACCTCTATAATTACTTAAAGATGGTCCCATAGTTCAAATATTTCCATCATTATCTTCATAAAGCGTTGCACCGCTTCCACCTTTTAATTTGTTGCCATGTTTTGCTTTTTCTCATTCAGTTTGACCATGCCTCAATACTTGTAATTCTGCACCCCCGGCAATAGCTCAAAGGTTACCATCTTTATCCTGAAGCATTTTGCCTTCACCTCCACTTTTCATGTCGCTTCCATGTCCTGCATCTTCTCATTCAGTTTTACCTACTCTTAATACTTGTAGGGGTTTTTTTTCAGCCATAGCTCATATATTCCCCTCTCGATCTTGGAACATTGTTCCTGAAAGACCTCCATAAAATTTATTACCATGTCCTGCATCTTCTCAAAATTTTTGACCTTTTTTTAGTACTTGTAATTCAGAATTGAAACCCATTGTTCAAAGGTTACCATCCCGATCTTCAAACATTGTTCCGTCAATTCCACCGGTTGATGTATGCCCTGTTTTTCAAGCATATTCTCATTTTGTTTCGCCTTTTCTAAGAACTTTCAATTTATCCGATCAAGCTCAAAAGTTACCTTGACTATCTTCAAAAATCCCCACCCTATTAGTATTCATGTTATTTCCATTTAATAAAGGTCTTGCATTAGCAAAATCAAAAGATTCTTGTTTGATAATACTCTCAGTTTGATTTATTTCCGAAAATGAGTTAATTCTTTTTTGTAAATAATTTGTATTAATAGTTCTATTTACACCCTGGGTTACATATGCCACTAAAATTACCGGAGTTGCTATTGCTGTAACTGTTCCCATTGTTAATATAATTTTTTTTGATTGTTTCATTGTTTTTGATTCTCTCTTTTCTTTATTCCACCTTCCCTTAACGCATGAATTATAATGATTTAAATATGGATAAATTGTGTTGGACAATATTAAAATATTTAATATTTAATGCTTTTTTTGTTGAACAAATAACTTTTTTGATATTTGTGATATTTATTCAGGATAAATATTCTTTATATTAATATACTTGCATTTTTTGTTTAGAAAGCTATTCTCAAAAATTAAAAAGTGCGTTAAATAAAAAACACACCCAAATAAATTTGGAATATGTTTAATTGATAATTGGTTTTATTTTTTTCTTTTAATTAAGTACACCAGTAATAAGATGAACATAATTAAACCAACAGCTCCACCTGCAGAAACACCAACAATTGTTCATAAATTTCATTCGAATTTATATTTATGATTTGATGATTCTTTTTTTGAAGGTTTTTTCGAAACTTTTGTAGAGATATGATTATCAGGTTTTTTCGAAACTTCAGGTTTTGTTTTATGTTGCTTATCTTTTGGTTGTTCGAATTTAGGTTGTTCAATTTTTGGTTTTTTAACTTCTGGGTTTTTGTTTTTTAATAAATTATGTTGTTTTACTTCTGCATCAGTATGAACACCAATATCTAATGTCACAACTTTTGTAGGGTTAGATGCATCGAATGTTGATAAAGTTAGAGTTAGCATTACATGATTTTCGTTTGCAGTTATTTGATATTTTCTAATTCTAGTGTTTTTAAATTGCGGAGAAATTAATTCATCTACATCCATCCCGAATATTTCTTTAAAGTTGTTTGAATTGCTTTCCACTTTATTTTCTATATCATCCGCAGTAACTCAAGAGGCTTTAGCATTTTTAATAAGTGTACGAACTTTTCTCATTAAATTATTTTTAGCTAATTTTTGTTCTCTATTTGCAGGTTCTACATATTTATTATTTTCTGTTGATGCATCAACTCATTCAGTTCTACCTTTTTTCAATACTTGAGGTTTAGATGAAGCACTTGTCACTCAAAGGTTACCATGGCTATCTTCAAACATTTTTCCACGATTTATCCCTTTAAAATTATGTTTTTTTCCAACATCTTCTCATTCAGTTTGACCAACTCTCAATACCTGTAGAGAATGCCCAGCAGATGCAGTTCAAAGGTTACCCTCTCGATCTTGAAAAATATAACTATAACCTCAATATCCACCTTTTATATCATTATCATTATCATGTCTTGCATCTTCTCATTTGGTTTGACCAGCTCTTAAAACTTGTAAAGGTGCACCTTTAGCCAAAACTCAAATATTGCCATCTCTATCTTGGAATATATAGGCATATATAGTATTTTTTATTTTTTTATTAATATGTACTGTTTCTCATTCGGTTTGACCACGTCTCAATACTTGCAATGGAGCGCTCCTATCTGATCCAAAGATACCTCCATAATTACTTAAAGATGGTCCCATAGTTCAAATGTTTCCATCATTATCTTCATAAAGCGTTGCACCGCTTCCGCCTTTTAATTTGTTGCCATGTTTTGCTTTTTCTCACTCAGTTTGACCAGCTCTTAATACTTGTAATTCAGTACCGGAACCAACGGCCCAAAGGTTACCATCTCGGTCCTGGAGCATTTTTCCTCCGCTTCCTCTTATAGTGCTTCCATGTCCTGCATCTTCTCATTCAGTTTGACCAGTTCTTAATACTTGTAAAGGTACACCTGAACCCATAGCTCATATGTTCCCTTCTTTATCTTGGAACATCGAACCATTAAGACTTCCATGTAATTTATTTCCGTGTCCTGCATCTTCTCAAAATTCCTTACCTTTTCTTAATACTTGTAATTCAGCCTTGAAACCTACAGCCCAAAGGTTACCATCTCGGTCTTCAAACATTGTCCCTCAAGTTCCTCCTCCTAATGTATTACCTTTTTTTCAAGCGTAATCTCATTTTGTTTCGCCTTTTCTAAGAACTTTCAATCTATCTGATCAAGCTCAAAGATTACCTTGACTGTCTTCAAAAATCCCCACCCTATTAGTACCCATGTTATTTCCATTTAATAAAGGTCTTGCATTATCAAAATCAAAAGATTCTTGTTTGATAATGCTTTTAGTTTGACTAGTTTCCGAAAATGAGTTAATTCCTTTTTGTAAATAATTTGTATTAATAGCTCTATTTACACTCTGGGTTACAGATGCTGCTAAAACTACCGAAGTTGCCATTGCTGTAGTTGTTCCCATTGTTAATATAATTTTTCTTGATTGTTTCATTGTTTTAAATTCTCTCTTTTCTTTATTTCACCTTCCCTTAACGCATGAATTATAATGATTTAAATATGGATAAATTGTGTTGGACAATATGAAAATATTTAATATTTAATGCTTTTTTTGTTGAACAAATAACTTTTTTGATATTTTTGATATTTATTTGGAATAAATATTCTTTATATTAATATACTCGCATTTTTTGTTTAGGAAGCTATTCTTGAAAATTAAAAAGTGCATTAAATAAAAACACACCCAAATAAATTTGGAATATGTTTAATTAATAATTGGTTTTATTTTTTTCTTTTAATTAAGTACACCAATAATGAGATGAACATAATTAAACCAACAGCTCCACCTGCAGAAACACCAACAATTGTTCATAAATTTCATTCGAATTTATATTTATGATTTGATGATTCTTTTTTTGAAGGTTTTTTCGAAACTTTTGTAGAGATATGATTATCAGGTTTTTTCGAAACTTCAGGTTTTGTTTTATGTTGCTTATCTTTTGGTTGTTCGAATTTAGGTTGTTCAATTTTTGGTTTTTTAACTTCTGGGTTTTTGTTTTTTAATAAATTATGTTGTTTTACTTCTGCATCAGTATGAACACCAATATCTAATGTCACAACTTTTGTAGGGTTAGATGCATCGAATGTTGATAAAGTTAGAGTTAGCATTACATGATTTTCGTTTGCAGTTATTTGATATTTTCTAATTCTAGTGTTTTTAAATTGCGGAGAAATTAATTCATCTACATCCATCCCGAATATTTCTTTAAAGTTGTTTGAATTGCTTTCCACTTTATTTTCTATATCACCCGCGGTAACTCAAGAAGTTTTGGCATTTTCAGCAAGTGTATGAACTTTTCTCATTAAATCATTTTTAACTAATTTTTGTTCTCTATTTGCAGGTTCTACATATTTACTATTTTCTATTGATGCATCAACTCATTCAGTTCTACCTTTTTTCAATACTTGAGGTTTGGATGAAGCACTTGTCACTCAAAGGTTACCATGGCTATCTTCAAACATTTTTCCACGGCTTATCCCCTTAAAATTATGTTTTCTTCCCATATCCTCTCATTCAGTTTGACCACGTCTCAATACTTGCAAAGAAGAGGTAGTGGTGGCAGTTCAAATATTACCTTCATTGTCTTGGAATATATAACTATAAAGTCAACGTTTTCTTTTTATATTATTCCCATGTCCTGCATCTTCTCATTCAGTTTTACCTGCTCTTAATACTTGCAGAGAAATTCCTTCAGCCATAACTCAAAGGTTACCTTCTCTATCTTGAAGCATATTTCCATATACAGTATTTTTTATTTTTTTATTTAGAGATGATTCTTCTCATTCAGTTTGACCACGTCTCAATACTTGTAAAGGAGCACATCTTTCTGTACTCCAAATACCTTGTGGACTCCCTATAACTCTACCCATTGTTCAAATGTTACCGTCATTATCTTCATAAAGTGTAGTACCTTCTCCACCTTTTATTTTATTACCGTGTTTCTTCGCTTTTTCTCATTCAGTTTGACCATGCCTCAATACTTGTAATTCTGCACCCCCGGCAATAGCTCAAAGGTTACCATCTTTATCCTGAAGCATTTTGCCTTCACCTCCACTTTTCATGTCGCTTCCATGTCCTGCATCTTCTCATTCAGTTTTACCTACTCTTAATACTTGTAGGGGTTTTTTTTCAGCCATAGCTCATATATTCCCCTCTCGATCTTGGAACATTGTTCCTGAAAGACCTCCATAAAATTTATTACCATGTCCTGCATCTTCTCAAAATTTTTGACCTTTTTTTAGTACTTGTAATTCAGAATTGAAACCCATTGTTCAAAGGTTACCATCCCGATCTTCAAACATTGTTCCTTCAATTCCGCCGGTTGATGTATGCCCTGTTTTTCAAGCATATTCTCACTTTGCAGCACCTTTCCTTAGAACTTGTAATCTATGACCTCATGATCAAAGATTACCTTGACTATCTTCAAAAATCCCCACCCTATTAGTATCCATGTTATTTCCACTTAATAAAGGTCTCGAATTATCGAAATCAAAAGATTCTTGTTTGATAATGCTTTTAGTTTGACTGGTTTCCGAAAATGAGTTAATCCCTTTTTGTAAATAATTTGTATTAATAGTTTTATCTATATTTTGGGTTGCAGTTACTACTAAAGTTGTTGGAATTGCTATTGTCGCAATAGCTCCCATAGTTAATATAATTTTTTTTGATTGTTTCATTTTTAATTCTCTCTTTTCTTTATTTCACCTTCCCTTAACGAATAAAATTATAATCATTTAATATATATAAATTGTGTTGGACAATATTAAAATATTTAATATTTAATTATTTTTGTATTAAATTAAGTGTATTTCACTATATCTTTTTTTATTATAAAAGTATAGTTTAAATTATATTGATATTTATAAACTAATTACCCTCAAAGAAACGTATCCATAATATCATTGTTTTTATTTCTGGTAGTGTTTTTTACTCTTGCTATGGACGAAAACTTTAATACGAAATATATTATCATCATTTTTGAAATATGGAGTTATATTTTATTTATAAAAAATATAAATTTCATTATAATAACCACCCTAATTTTAGATTTATTTTAAGAATTGAACTTCTTCCAATACTTTTTTTAAAAAACCAATCAATGAAGAATACGATATTGATTTATAATACTCTAAATTTAAAATAAAAAAACATTGATACATCAACGTTTTTTGTACTTAGAATTTATTGAGATTTATTAAATAATTTCACACGTTTTATCATTCTTCAATAGTTGTGGTGAGAATAATAATAATAATAATAATAGCCATTTATCTCATTAATATGCCTATTATAATTTTCTTTTTCCGCTTTATCCTTTCACAATAATTGTTTCAGAATTCGTTTTAACTCATTCCTCAATGAAATCTTTAACATTTTGGAAATTTTCAAACATGTATGTTTTATTTTCTCATTTTAAGTTGTACACTTTATTTATTTTATTTTCTATAGGTAAATTTGTTCAAGTATTATCTTTTTTCTTAACAAATACTTTTGCAACATCTTTTCTGATGTAATCTGAAAGAATAGATTCAGCATTGTGTTTTATTGTTTTTAAATCATCAAATCTAGAATCAAAATTAGAAGATTTAAATTCATCTATTACTTCATCATTATCATTATAAATTATATATACTATTGCAGGTTCAAAGAATCCATTATTAATTTCTTCTTTCCTATCTTTTAATTGTCTATTATTATGAAATAACAATTCATTGCTTATTTTATTAATGGATTCTATTTTGCCACCTTTATTTGTTAATATTTTCGCAAGAAACATTGGTTTAGTATCATGATTATATATTGAAGTGTTATCATCACTATTTAACATCATAAATGGAGTGATAATATTATCATTTGATTTAGTATTATATATGGGATTTTTTCTTATATCTCCAAAATCTCTTGGAGATAAAGTAATATAATTGTTATTATCCATAGTTTCAAAACTTGTTTCCATTTTTTTCATAAAGTCTTGATTATCTTCGTTAGACTGTTTATATTCATTAATTAGTTTATCCCCGCTTAACAATTTTAAATTATGACCATAGTAAGTTGCATTATTTTCATTAATTTTAAAGAATGATAAATGTTTATAAATATCTCAATCTATTATTTTGCTCTTTTCAGCTTCATCTATGGTTGCAATAGGAGTTTTATTAACTAATAATAATTTTTGAAGTTTGATACCTTTATTTTTCAAAAGAGTTTTAAATGTTTCAAATGATAAATTACTTTCATTTAAATCAAGATTCGGATTATCAATTTTATTATTTTCAATCCCTCTTAATGATTTTAATGTGTCTACAGCTGTTTGAGTATTATTAAAAACTTTATCTTTTATATAATTATTAAAATAACGTAATTCAAAGGGGTTTTTATCACCATTCATTTCTTTGTCGCTAGATTTAATACTTGTGATTGGCTTATTTTTATTTAAACTATCAATTATTTTTTTGATCTTATCATACCCATCCATTTCTGACATTTGATTTTGTTCAAGGAATGTATCTTGAATTGATTGTGCTAATCTACTAAATAAAGAGTTTTGTTTTTTACCTAATGCTTCTTCCTTAAATTTTTCAAAAGTAAAATTATTAGGATCTTTTAAGACCATTTCAAGTTTTGCGTGAGTTGTATATTGGTTCTCAACACCATTTCTATTTATTGTATCTTCAACCCCAGGACTAGAACCATGTCGTCAATGATTATTATTTTCAATACTCATTGACCCCCCAAACATATTTCTATTTTGCTTCTTAGAATCATTATCTTTATACATGCTCGGTATCGCTTTATTAGCATAATCTTTTCCAAGTTGGCTATAAAGTCTTTCATCAAAGTGATTTCAAAAATCAACATTTGAGAAAAATGCAGCAAAATAATGAGTGTTTTTTAGGAAATAATTGTAATCTGTTTCAACAACCATTCCATCACTACCAATTTTTTGAAGGTCTACTTCTTTAGAAACGGGGTATTTCTCATTCCATTTGAAAACATATGGTGTGTTTTTTGCATCAACACTTAATCTAAATTTCACCTGTTTATGAAGTCATTTTTTAAATATTCCTTGGATACCAAAATCTTCTCTAATCAAATCATTTATTTGAAGTCCTTTTAAAGGGTTTGAAGGCAAAACTGAAATTTGACCACCATCTTTAGTCGGCAATAAATAAGTAGATGTAATATGTTTAGAATTTGAATTTGAATTATTTTTGTTTTGATTATATATAGATATCGCTTTTGTTTGTAAAGCTTTTATATCGACCTTATTAAAAGGGTTGATATTCATAAATGCACCATTATCATTTAATGGAACTTTATAAAAAGGAACCATAGCAGATTTTTGACGACTTAAAATAGCATCTTTTGCTTCTTTTAAACCAATAGAATTACCTTCATGAAATTCTCGTCCATCATAATATTGTGGCACTAAATGTGACCTACCAATATAACTCTTGATGGCCTCCTTTTTGGATCTGGTATATTCTCCATTCATTTTTTTATATGCTGGAGCTAAGTGTTTTGAATTAGCTTCATAATTATATTGTGAGTCGGGATTGATTAATCCGTGATTTTTATTCAAATATTTAATTTCACCAATAGTAATTTTTTCTTGAACATTTATTTGTTTCCTCATAATGTAATTTGTTGCTTCAGAAATATTCTTGAATATCATTCGTTTTCCATTAATTTTCATTGAAATGTATTCATGATTTGGATTATTAGCCATAGCTGCAGTTGCAGCAATGGTTGCCACAGGAGTACCAATAGCCATGCTTAACATCCCTATTTTTTTAAGTTTAATTTTCATTATTGATTTTCCTTCCATAATTTATCAAGGTATTTTAATAATTCATTTGTATTTTTGAATTTAATTCCATTGAAGTTTAATTCTTTGTTTTTATTTTCGCTTATGATTCTTTTTAAATTAAATTGATCTCTTGAAGTCAATCATTTAACAGCATCAGAAAACGATTTGAAATATTTTATTTCTCCTCTAATACCCTTCACTTTAAATAAATTAAATTCTTTAGGAGCTTTTAATTGACTAAAATGATTTGAATTTAATTCCTGACTTACTAATGAATAAATTGATTTAACAGCAATATTTTTAATAAATTCTTTTCTTAATTTATCCACAGCTTCTTCAACACTGGCATATTTAAATGTTGGTTTACTATTATTTCCTGTTTGTTTAATCACTTCATTCATATTAACTTGTAAATATTGATTAGTATTCTTAGATGTTTTTATAGCCCCAAGTTTGTAATGTTTTTGACCTGGCAATTTATAAATATTTTTAATAGTTTCCGTTTTTTCTTTTATATTTTTTTGATCATATTGATCGATTGGTATCCCACCTATAGTTTTTGGTAATTGAGCAACTAAAGTAGGTTTAATTTTTGAAATAAGTTCATTTATAGAAACTTTTTTAATATTAATTGCATTTAAACCACTTGTTCCGCTAGCTTGTATTACTTTCCCACCAATTATTGATAATTGAATTAAGCCAATAAAATCTTTTATAGCCCCTTTATTCCGATCATATTTTCAAGCATTTTGTTTATTTTTTTCGCTTAATAAAGGTAATAATTCTTGAGCTAATTTTTCTTTTGAATCTCAAACTTTTATACCATGATTTATTTGACCATTTTTTATAGAGTTTTTATTGTATGAGAATGATCTTTTTAAAAATTTATTCTTTGTACCGAATAGAATTGCATCATCATCACCATTAGCAAAATCTCATAATGCTTGTTTTCGTAATTCGTTTTCATCATAAAATGCTTCTCCGTTATAAATTCATACATCTTTTTGTCTACCCTTTATGATTTTTTGAGGATTAATTAATTTCATATTGCTTACATCACTTTCAACAGTGTGCATTAGTCCTCAGAATCTATTGGTTGCTTTACCTCCATCTCAATAAAATGGATGAGAATCTTGATCTGAAGTTTGGAATTTATAATTTTCTTGAACTGTCTTACCAATAATTTCTGCAACTATATCAGTAGCAAAAGCTAACACTTGTATAACTGGACCTAAAATAGGGACCGAACTAGTTAATTCACCTATTGTTCCTAATATTTCCGATGCAGCTTTAAGACCGCCGTAAATATCTTGATTTTGTATAGCATTAACAAATTTTGCAACCCCTAGAATACCATCTCTAACACCTTGTGCACCTTTCAATCCTTTTGATATTTTTGCGTCTATTGATGCTAATTTTTGGAGTTTTTCCTTTTTTTGATCTGTTATTTTTTCATTTAGTTGTTTTTTAACATTTTGGTAATCTTTTTGATACTTTTTATCCAATTTAGACATTTGAACAAGAACATTCCCTATCATTGATGTTTTAAGGTTAAATGTTCTAATAATTTCTCTAAAATGAGCAGTTGTTACTCGAGTAGCTCCTTGTTTAAATTTAGCTAATTTAACTATAGTTTTTTCTTTTGAACGATATCACTTAATAGCTTTATTAAGTTTTGAATTAGTATCCACATTTTGTTTTAAAGCACTTATTTCTACGTAACCATCTTTACTAAAATTATTAATTATAAGTTCAACTTTTGCTTTAACTGATTTCATAAATAATTCATTATTTGCTTCAGCTAATTTATTATTGATTTTTAAAATACTTGAAATTAATTTTAGTTGTTCATTTTTTAAATTATCATTCCCTAAATATGTTTTTAGTTTTTCAATATTTTGAAACTCTTCACTTGTAGCGAATAAGTTTCATATTTTAGAATAATATTCTTGATCAATTATGTTTTTGTTGTATGCAAATTTTGACATAGAGTAAAGCATAGCTCCACCATTTGATATTTTATTATTTATTGCTGAGATTAAGAACTCTGCTGCTGCAACAAATTTTGGAGATTCAGAAAGTTGATACATTTGGAACTCAGGAGTTGAATTTAAATCATATGAACTTTTATTAATTCCAAATAAATCAGCAATATTCACTTGCTTACCATCTCGATTTATTAATGAACTTTTTGGTAATAATGTTTCTAAAATATTTTGATAATCATCAGCAACTGCTTGGAAGAATTTTCTTATGAAATTTAATTCCTTATTTTTGATTTTTAACCCATCAATATTTGACATTACTTTTTCATATAATAAAGGTAATTCATATAGAGGGTTATATCTTTTCCCTTGTGAAATTGAATTCGATATTCTTTTTAAATCATGAAAGATAGAATTGATTTTATCTTTGTCTAAACTAGTATCATTAGGAATCATTAGTTTTTGATATTTAGGAATATCAAAAATATTTTTTATGTTGTTCAATGCTTTTACTTCTTTTTTATTATTTAAATCTACACCATTGTACGCATTTATTTTATTTAAAATAATAAATAAAGAACCGATTGTTTTGGCATTTTTACTCTTTTTAAGAAGAGAAGGATCTGGGGTATCACTAGTCTTATCTCAAGTATCACCTGTTATATCTTTAATGCTATCTGTTTTACTTTTTGTAAAATAATCCCCATAAAAATTTGCTTGGTCTGAAACTGAAGAGTCAACAACTCAAGTTGCTTTACCATCATTTGCTTTTAAATGAATAGCATTAATTTGATTTATAGGTAATTCAGTTGTGCCATCATTAAAATCCTTTGATAATATTTCAGAACTTTTAATGTAATTATATTGCCCGTCTTTTCTTCTAAAACCAATTAAGGATGTTGCAGTATTTTTTACAAAATTCCTTCCCCTTTGTCTATCTTCTTCCTTATCTAAATTAATAAAATCAGATGTCAAACCACTTGGAGCCACCATATTAATTGTTGTTCCTTGAAGTTTGAAATCTCTTAATTTATCATAATTTTTAAATAAATATCTTTTTAGTTCTTCTGTATTTCTAAATGCAATACCATCATAATAATAAACTTTATGGTATTGAAAATAAGAGTTAATTGCATCAATTCTTTTGGTAAAAATAGTGTCATTAAATCCTCTAAAATATTGCTTTTCTATTGAATGGCTTGCAGCTAATATGGGATTTACATTTTCAATTTCTCCCATTCCTCCAAAAAATGAATTTTCAATTCTAACTGCATTTTTAACCATTATTATTTCTATATTTTTAGATATATAATTTCTTAATTCTTCATTTGTTTTAAATAATTTTTCACCAGAATCTTCTAATGAAAAATAATGTCCACCTCTTTTATCACTAAAAAGTTTTGCATTTTTAAGTGCATAACTAATTAATTCTTCTCTACTTTTAAAAGTTCTATTAAATAGTTTTATATTTTTAAATTGGTTTTCTTTAACGTTTTTATTATGTATTGCTAAAGGTAATGCGATTGCTGTTGTGGAAATAGCAACTAAAGGCACTATACTCATTTTTATAATTTTCTTTTTCTTTTTGTTCATATTAAAATCCTTTCAGGTTTACTTTTCTTAGTTTAAAAAAGTTTGCTCAAATCATCAATACAATCAACATAAACCCTATTAACATTGATAAACTTTCAATAGATATAGAGGTTTTTGTTAGGTTTTTGTATTGATAATGAAATTCTGTTATATTTGTTTTATTTTCTTTAAATTTATAATTCGAGAAAGTCCGATCAATTGATTCTAAAGTCCTTTTAATTGCCATCATTTGTTTTACATTAAAAGAATTTTTATCTATGAAAGTTTTTCATTCTTCTTCAGTTTGTATGTTTTCTTTAGGAAATATTTTCTTAAAGCTAGTAAGTTGTAATTTTATTTTTTTATTAAACTCAATATTTTGACCATTTATTTTTATTATTTGCTTAAAATATTTAATATCATAATTATTTGGTTTGTAATCTATATCAAGTACCTGATTTGCAACTAATTCATTCCTATTATTAAGTTTTATATTTTTAGCATTAAATAAAGCATTTTCATTTTTATAAATACTTTCAATCATATTACTAAATGATTTTGAAGTAGAATTCTTCATTCATTCAAATAAATTCGGTACTTTTTGAAATAATATTTCTTTATCTCTTAAAAGATACAACATTTCTTGATTACCAGTTACACCTAAAGATTCAAATAAAATATCCCTAAAATCAATTGATGCACCTTGTCACAAATTATTATTCTCTATAAAGGTTCTAGTCATTTGAAAATTAGCGTCCGAATAATTAATCTTTTGGAAATTTGAATATAAATCCGAAAAAAGTCTTTTTATTTCAAGATGATTCATTAAAAATGTTGGTTTTATATTTATGGGATATATACCCTTAATTTTTAAATTAGGTTTGTTTTCTCAAAAATTAGAAATTATTCTAAAGTGGTTTTGATTAATATTAAAATTTTGATTAATTATTACATCCTCATTTGATAACCCTTTTGAAATAACACTTCCTTCAAAATTATGTATTCAATTAAAGGGGTTTATATTTTCGAAATTAAATAAATTATTATTTAAACTGGGATTCGTTTTTGTTCCATTAAAGTTTTCTCTTTCAATAATACTTTTGGTAATTTCCCCATTGTTCTCAGTATAAAGATTTACATAATTGTGATTTAACTTAGAACTATATTTAAAATCAATATTATTAACTTGATTATCTTGGAGAACTTTGAAACCAATACCAAATGAAGCAATTGATAAGATAACAAGAGAACAAAGTCCTAATGGCAACACTCTACCTCGGAAAACTAATGAGATAAATGAAAAAAGTAAAATTAATAAAATTGCGAATAAATTTTGTGAAATTATAGCTATAAATAACAATGGTACAAACATTGAAATATCAGAAGTGATAGAAGTAAATATTATTGATGAGATAAATGAATTTGAAATAATGAATATATTTGAAAATATTATTACATTTATTCATTTTGATACAAATATATCTTTTGCTTTTTTAGATTTTGAAAGAAGCAATAAATCTAATTGATTGTATTTTGAATTAATAAATAAAATGTTAAATAAATATAAAACTATTGACGCTAAACAAATTGTTTGTGTTGCAAGAATTATTCAACTATAATTTCAAGATTTACCAATCAATAACATAGGGATACAACTTAAACTTGAAACAATAAGCATAATCATAATGAAAAAATAAATACTTTTTTTATTTTTTAAATATACTAATCCCGACTTAATTAAAAAAGCTTGATTTTTATGGATTTTTGGCAATTTAAATTTTTTAAACATTAACAATACCACCTTTTATAATTATTTCTTCGTATTTTTTACTCAATTTTTCATTTTTTAATTCTCCAGTTCAAATAACTTCACCTTTTTTAATTAACGTTGCTGAATCTACGTAATTCTCTAATTCAGAAATAATATGTGATGAAATCATAATTGTTGTTCCACCTTGATTTAATTGTTTTAAAGAATTAAACAATTTCAGTCTTGAAGTTGGATCTAAGTTTGCTGCCGGTTCATCTATAAGTAATAATTTAGGTTTTGAAACTATTGCACGAATTAAAGAAATTTTCTTTTTTTGACCTGAAGATAATTTGTTGGCTTTTCTATTTTTTATATCTGAAATTTCAAATTCATTAAAAAGATAATTTATTTTTCCAACATCTGCTTTTTTACCTAAAAATATAGAACTAAAAACATCAACAAATTGAAAGGCTGTAAAATGACCAGGAAAACTAACCCTTTCTGGAATAAACAATATTGATTTTTCTTCTTGTTCAGTAATTAACTTATCTTTAAAAAATATTTCACCGCTATAATCATTTAAAATACTGGCTATAAAACACATGGTTGTTGTTTTACCTGCTCCATTTTCTCCAATGAAACCATGAAAAGATCCTTCTTGTATTGAGAAGGTTATATTTTTTAATATTTCTTGTTTTTTTATCGTGTTTTTTAATTCATTTATTTTTAATATTTTTTTCATTTGGCTCTCTCTAAATTCTGGCTTTTTTAGATTGATAAATTTATCAATGATTTAATTGTATCTTTTTAGAAATACGGAACTTGATAATTACAACTTTTTAAGTTTGACAAATACAATGCTATTAATGTATTGAGAAAAAGTTTTTAAAAAAACACCATAAACCAATAAAATGTTCAATGATTTATTGTGTTTTTAGTATTTTTTTAGTTTATTTATATTTTAACTTTATGAAAGAAATGCTTATTTATTTAATTTTTCCTTCATTGATAAATTAATATTTTTATTTGTTATATTCAACTTTTTTAAATTCAAATCAATGATTCTTTTTCGTTTTTTCATTAAGAACATTTTTTGATTATGTAGCTGAAATATTTTTTCTTTCACCTACTAAATTAGCAATGAATCTTTTATCTATTTTTTTTATTTTCTTCTAATTCTTTTTAAATAGAAGATTTAAATATTAGACTTTATGAAATCCATCCAATAAAAATAACCTTCAAGGTTATTTATTAAGTATTAAATATTGTATTTGGTTTTTTTATTGAGGGGCGATTCTTTTTAATTCATGCAATAAATTTTGCACGTTTTTGTTTTTCCTCAATAGTTAAATCAATTGCAAGAAAATCTTTTTTAAAGGCATCTGATAACTTTAATCACTTTAAATTTTTAGGGATACTTTTAGGATCTATACTTTGCATGTGTAATTCCCAAAGAGATAAACTTTCTAATGAATTTGGTAATGATTTAAAATCAAAATTTGTTAATGTGGAAGATATAAAAACTTCAATTAATCTATTTTTTGTATCTTTTGGTAAAGTAATTTTTTCAATTTTGTCAAAATCATTTCTTTTAACTCTGTCTGAAATATCAAGAATAATCTCGGTTTCTTTTTCTTTTTCCAATCATTGTGGCATAACTACATTAAAAACTATTTCAAAGTCCTTTGCTTTTTCAAGGTTATTCAATTTGTTCGCTAACACTCTAGCTTTTGTTATATCTTTATTTTCTACTAAATCAACAAGAAATTCCGCATCAAATTCTTTAGATCCACCTAATTCGAATCTAGCTTTAATAAAATCTGTTTTTTCTTTTAAGACTTTATTATATTCAACTTCAAAGTTTTGTTTAATATAATCGCTTAAGGTTATATTTAACATAATTTTTTTATCTTTCTTTAGTTGTTCTTCATCCAAATTCATAGCTTCTTTAAATACTTTTTTTCCATTAACTTCTTTCATTAAATGATTGATGTTTTGGTTATTTTGTTCCTTTAATAACTCGTAGTTAGTCTTCATACCTAAGTCTCTATCAGTATGGACCTTCAAATAACTTGAAGTGCTGTGTGTTTTTTCTTTTCCACAAGATACTACTGCTGCAATTGGTGTTGCAATAGTTATTACCCCAGTTAATACACCCATTGTAATTTTCTTTTTATTCATATTTATCCTTTCACAACGATTGTTTCAGAATTTGTTTTAACTCATTCTTCAATGAAATCTTTAACATTTCAGAAATTCTCAAACATATTTGTTTTATCTTTTCATTTTAGATTATATACTTTATTTACTTTATTTACTATTGGCGAAGTTGATCAAGCGCCATCTTTTTTCTTAACAAACACTTTTGCAATATCTTTTCTAATGTAATTTAAAAGAATAGATTCAGCATTATGTTTTATTGTTGTTAAAACATCAAATCAAGAATCAAAATTAGAAGATTTAGACTCGCCTATTACTTCATCATTATCATTATAAATAACGTAACGTTTACTATAAATCTAAAAAGAAGGTCATTTCTTTTATTTTAAATGCATATTTAATTAAAGACATTAAAACTATCATTAGTAAAAGTTATAATTCAATTGGTAGATATAAGTTTTACATCATCTTTAAGAATAAATATAAAGTTAGCACCTATGAATTTAAGAAGCATTGAGAAACACTGGATTACAAGAGTAATTACCATATGGAATATCATAGAAAACCAAAAGGGCAAAAGTATAAAGGTGTTTGAACGAGTGATAAGTAAACTTCAATTTTAATTATAAATATGAGGATCAAGCATGATTTTCAGACATTACATATAGAGTTAATAAGAAATACAATGTGGCACTTCTAATTAAGAATGGTTTTACAAAAAAGATTAAGTCCTAGAAATCATCAAAGATAGAAAAGCAAGCATGCTTATAAAAGCTGTTCAAAAAGCTAGAAAGACTTCCAAGATGTACCCTGGTATTTTTCATACTGATCATGGAGTTGAATATGCTAATTTTAAATTCAAAAAATTCCTTGAGAAGAATAAAATTATTCAATCTATGTCTCCGAAAGGTAATTCATTAGCTAATAGACCTTCTGAATATTTCTTCTCAATATTAAAAAGGGGATTCAATTATCCTTTTCCAAGTTCAACAGGAAATGTGGAAAGTTTAATAAAAACATTAAATGACTATAAATATTGATATCATAACAATAGAGTCTAAAGATGTTTAGATAATAAAACACCATACGAATATTCTCGCATGATGTCTAACACTTTGAATGTATCTTAAATTTTTATCCTAATATAGTATATATTTTAACATGAACCTTTTTTTATTGTTTGCATATCAATGAATTCAAACAATGAAAAACTTTGTTATTTTTAAACGAAGTTTTTAAGTGTCCTAACCATAATATGATCATCCAACTATACAAATAGAAACCTCAACTTCTTGTGTTCCTTTTCTTAAAATTAATTGCAATCCATAAGAACCACCATCATATTTATTGGCTAATTCTGCTCATTTTCAATCATAATTTCCATTTTCTTTTAAGGCAAGTGGGAATTTAAGGTATTTAGTCTCCCCGCCCCTTAAATCAATATTGCTATATTCACTTGTTTTATCTTCATCTTTAATACGTTTAATCCCCATCAACTCTACACCCTTAAATCATTCAGCATAAGTTTTACCATTGAGTGATTTATTTTCATCATGTATATCAAAACCATAAGCAATTTTATATTCTCTTCTTAATCATTTTAAATCAGAACGAT
>JABSQT010000007.1 GCA_013215715.1 Mycoplasmatales bacterium
GTATTCCTTGCAATAAAAATACTTTGGTCAGGATCAGTTGGATCAATAGGTTTACCAATTGTATAAAGAATTGGATTTTTATCGAAAAACTTTGTTGGGTTTGTTTTTGAGTACACAGTGAAAGAATCCGTTTGTTTCAATTTGTGTTTAGAACCCTCTATAGTATTACTTTCACTTATTATATCTGTAGATATTTCATTAGCTAAAGCAATTGATTCTATTGGTTCACCATCATTAGCATATAAAATAACATGAGCATTGTTTTGGAAAATAGAATCTTCTGGTCCGCCAACTTCATTTTTATGTGCATAAATTAAAACTTCTAAAGAGGTTGGATCACCATCTACTTTCATTTTTGCAATATCTTCATTAGTGTTTAGCATTATTTAGCCTCCCTAGATATTCTACTTAATTCATCTATTAATCATTGTTTTTTATCATTATCAAGTTTTTGTTCTTTTGCTATTTGGTCAATTTTATCAAGTGTTTTGGTGTTTCTTATTAACCCCTCTCATAAAGGTAAGAATGTTTGTAATACTTTTAATATTTCTTCTTTGGTCATTATTCACCTCCTCCATTATTTTCACCAGGTGTTATTTCTTCTTGTTGGAATTTAGTTATTTCAGTTGGAGCGTCTTGTTCAGTAGAATCTGCATTTAATTGTAGAATAATTTCCATAGGTCTTGATAGTTGTGCTTCAACTTCAACATATTCTGGTAATTCTTCAGTAAATAATTCATAACCATATTTTTCTAAAATGTCTAAATATTTTCAGTAGAATCTACCTAAAAATTCTTCATATAAGTTTTTTCTAACTCATAGATAATTTAAAGGGTGAATATTAGCACCAATTACTTCAGTAGTATGTTTATTATTACCACCATCCATTTTTGCAATTATCATAGTGTAATCATTTACTTTGCTTTCATATTTCTCTAAAATAGACATAGCAATATCAGTAGTCATTCCACCATTAGATAAATAAGTTAGTGCAGTTTGAAGTTTACCATCTGGATCAACAACGTCATAAACTCTTGACTTACCATTTTTAATATCTTGCTCAACTTCTTCACTTTCTTTCTCTGGTTGATAAACTCTATTGTTTAAAAGTTGAACTTTAACAAATTCAAATTCTACAAGAAGTTTTTCAGTAAAGTCAGATTCTATTCCCAAGAAAGGAGCTGCATAATCATAATCACTTTTTTGTTCTTCATTATTAACATCTATTTCAATTGGAATGTAATTAATTTTTTTGTATGTAAAAGATTTTATAAGCTCACCATTTGCTGGTGTAAAGTTTTGAGAATTTGAAATATCTTGTTGGTATGTATCTACTTTAACAACTCCATTATTATTTGTTCAATGGAAATAAGTTAATAAGTTTTGTTCATTATTTTGTGAAATTGAATTTAGTGTTGTATAAACTTCAGTAAGTTCACCATTTGAATATTTAGGAGTAGATAATAGCTCCATAACTTGAACAAGTGGTTTACCAGGTGCAACCCTAATAACCATAGCTGAATTACCATATTTAGATTTTGTTCTTGCTGAAAGTAATTTTTTAGCTGTTAACCTATTTTTGAAATTATGTTTTTGTAATACTTTTAAAGTATCTTCATTTAAATTTGTAATTAATTCTTTTTTAGTATCAAAAACATAAGAGTGAACTCTTGAAATTCTATCTTTAACCGCTTGCATTACTTTAAATTTAACTTCACCAGTTTTAGATAGTAAATTATTTGCAGCTCATTCTTGTAAGAATTTTTTAAAATATTCTCTTTGGTCTACTGGTGCTTCACCAGGTGTTGTTTGATTATCATTCATTTTTACCTCCTAATTTATTTGTAGTCAATATGTTATTAAAACAATCTACTTGTGCTTCACGCAATGGGTATTCATCTGAATTAATATCATCTATGTTAGGATCTTTTGAATATTCATACCTAACTTTATCTTGTGCTTTAGGGTCTAACATTGTGATTTGATAAATGTTGTGAAGAGCAGTGTTTGTAAAGTCGTCAATATCAATTAAGAAACCAGTATCTTGCATTTCATCAATTACAGCTGGTCTTTTCTTAATGGGTCATGCTTGTTTAAAATCTACCTTATAAGCTATTCATTTTTTATCTTTTCTTAAATGAGCATTTATTCTACCAGACCAATTTGCAAAAGGTTCATCAAATAATATCTTTATCACTTTAACATTCGGCATCCATTTGTTAATGTACTTTGTAATTTCAATTATTTTATTTAAAGTTTCTTGATAATAACGTTCTGTCTTTGCTCCATCTCTAGAAATACCATTACATGTTATTTTAGAAGCTTTCTCTCTAACTGCTCTATATTTGAATACTTCTTTTAATTTACTTTCTAAAAACACAGATTTTTTACAAAAGTATTTTGGTCTAATTCTAATTTGTCTATTGTAGTCAATGTCTATACCAATAGAAACATGAGTAGCATAAGGAGCATAGTCAGTATGGAATACATTCCTATCAATTTTATCTTTTCTTGTATAGTGATAAGCTTTATCACCATTTTCATAACCCTCATATAAATCACCAATGAAGTAAGCTAAATCTTCAGACTTACCTCTTCTAATTTTAGCTAGTGCATCCTTTTTTCAATCTTTATCTTTTGTTAAAAGAATATTAGATAATGGTCCGCCATAAACAATTAGTGTGTTTTTAAAGTCTTCTCAACCCTCTTTAATTTTATCTTCAGTTATTAGTGAAACAATAAAATTATTCTTTTCAGGGTCTTTAAGCATTCATGTTTTAACACCACGCTTAATATCACCATTATCATTTATTGAATCATAGAATGGAAAATGTAATTCAGAAAATTCATTTAATGGGTGTCCAGAAACATATCTATTAGATAAGAAAATATGTCTAGCCATTCACTTTGGTAATTTATTACCTGTAGTAATTTCAATACCATTATTCTTTTTATCAATAAATTTATAGTTAGCTAAGAATGTAGCTTTAGAAATTGGTTCTTTATTTTTTGAGTTAGGGTTCTGAAGTTCATCATAAACAAATATAGCTGGCTTACCATTGTTAGTAGTGAACCCACCTTTTTGAACAATTGAATCAAATGATACCAATTCTATTTTTTGATTATCTCTTCTCTCTTTATCTCTCACAAAAAAGAATGCAGTCCCAGCTTCTTGAGTAGCTTCACTAAAACCAGGTGTGTTGTATTCATTAGTAATTAAGTCAGCTGCTTTACGGATTTGTAATTTCATATCATTTGCAGCTTTATCAATGGTATCTCTTAAAACAAACCCATTTAGTCATTCATACTCATAAAGTAGAAATCATAAGATTATCATTCATACAGTTGTCTTACGAGTATCTTTACCCATTATAGCAACTATATTCTTAATTTCAATATCTTCTATCTCTTCTTTACCTTTACCAAATGTTAGAACCTCATATCAAATATCACATATAAGTTTAAGATCTTCATAATCAAAATCAAAGTCTAAAGCTTCCGGGTCTATTCCAGTAGCACTAGCCATTCTCTTCTTCCAATTACTCTTAGCTTTCTTAGTATGTTGTTGGTCATAATGTGATTGTTTTACTTTAGCCATAAATATATTTTAACATAATTTTTAAGTGCATAGCACGTTTAATAAAATATATAAGTATGTTTATGTTTAGAAGTATTAAAAGACTTTAAAAGCATAGTGTACCCATTCTTGCTAGATAGTAAGTATGTGTTTATAAGCTTAGTACTTATTACAAGTAAGTCCAAGCATATCAAAAGAAAAGACCAATTCAAAAGCGCACATGACCCGCGCGGGAAAACATTCTACCATAATTATTTTAAATTAATATATAATTTTAATGTAATAAGAAAGGAGTGTGAATAATGCAGTTATGAATTTGACCATTGATAGTATTAGGAATATTTATAATCGGTGGAGTAATAGGTTGGTTAATATATTTAGCCATTAGAAAAATAGGTAATAAGGAGTGTAAGTAATGGCTGATAAACCAGACATGATATTAATGCAACAAAAAAACAAACATGGAATATATGTTTATAGAGATAAAGCCACTGGTGAGATAGTGTATATTGGTAAGGATTCTAAAATGAATGTTCATAATAGATACTTTGGTCATTCACAAAAAGATTCTAAAAATAAGAAACACCCTATTGATATTGAAATTCAAAAGCATCCAGAGAAATATATATATGAACAATTCTTATTCTGTGATAGTTATAATTTAGAAGCTATAGAAAAAACTTTGATAATGTTTTGGAAACCTAAATTTAATCAAGTGTTTAACAAAAAGAAAAAAAAGTAAATAAATTAGGAGGTCCAGCTGCTCCTATTTTTTTTATGTTATTAAAAAGAAAAATAAAATATTATTTGATTTGTAATTTTATCAAATAATATTTATTACATTTTTCTTTTTAATAAAAGGATTGAGCTATATATTTAATGCACTATTCCCCTATTTATCATATTATTTATAATAATATGTAAATAGGGGGTGTATTAAATACATACCCCGCCCCTTTTTTTAAGGGGAGGAAGGTAGCAAAGATAATATGAAATTTAGTGAACTAAATATCATTATTATTTAATAATATGAAAATGTTTTAGGAGTGGTTGGACTATCTATATTGTGTTTTACAATCATTGTATTTTACAATCAATCTATATATGCACCTATAGCCACCCCACCCATACCCCCACCATTAGCTATATTGTATTTTACAATCAATCTATATGTACCTTTATAGCTATATTGTATTTTACAATCAATATATATGCTCTTCACCAGCACCACCACCTACCCCCACCTATGATCAAATAAAAAAAAATAAAAAAGATGTAAAAATGTATTTATTTGATGGTATTATTTAGATGTAGCAAGTGATACATAAAACAAAAATAAAAAAAAAATAATTGTTGAAATGTATAAAGTATATGCTATAATATATATGTAAGAAGTGGAGGAAATAAAAAAAATACTTCTTGCTGGTGGAATTGAAAAACCAACCAAACATGAAAATAAAAAAGATCTTTGAAAACTAAATAGTATGAGTATGTGGAGGGCTGAAAGTATACCAAATCATAAGGATCCCCTGTTAGTGAGAGGGGGGGAGTGATAAGGGTTAGGATAAACACCCAAGAGCTGAAAGGCTCAACAAGCTAAAAATACTATGGAATAGCTTCCCATAATCTCATTTGAAATAATGAGGTATAAGGGGTATGTGTAATATCAAATAGGGGAAGTAAAACAAGAGTTAGCAAGAACTAACTAAAGGAAAGCGCCATCACCTGTTGGCTCTTCATAATGGGTATGTTATCGGTTAATAGTAAATTCTATGAGGTTCAATTCCTCACTTACCCACCAAAAAAACAAAGTCTAACAAGACTATAAACAATATAAAAAAGGAAAAATAAGATCATGAAAAAAACAACATCAAGAAAATCAACCGCTAAATGTGGATGTAAATTTATCACATATACAACAAAAGATATAGAAAAAGGTACAACATGCAAAACAAAAGTACCACAATGAAATTGTGTATTTCATGAGGCTTATTTAAACTAACAAAACAATAAAATCCCAAGAGGTAAAGGAAACAAACAAAATGCAAGAAATTAAAAGAATATCATTAAATGAAGAAAACATTAAAACATTACAATTAGCTAATAAATTTATAGTTATAAAAAATGCTGGTCTAAATATGGATGATGTAATTCAAGAATTAAGCGACACACCAACAAAACAATTAGTAGACTTAGATGAAAAAATGGGAAAACTTAGAAATATGCACCCAAATCAAAATATTAAATATGAATTAGTAGAACCACAAAAAGGAATCTTTGGAATAGTTGAATCATTCCTAGATATAAAATTCTTATTAGATGAAGAAACAGGAAATAGAGATGATGAAGTAAGGGAAGAGGTGGAATAATGCAAAAAAACCAAGAAATAACAAGACATGAAATTAATGACTTGAAAGATATACTTTATAAGTTAGAAAATACAAGTATTGAAACATTAAACAAATTAACAAACTTAACAGCTGAAGACTATGAAAACGCAATCAAAATAAATAAACATTTAGATTTTATTTAAAATGCAAAAAACCAAACAAACAAAATAAAAATATATAAAAGGAAACATAACAATTATGAAACAAGCAAACATTCAAATTAACAAACAACTAAATAGAATTTTAAGAATTAAGGACTTATCAAAACTTAAACCACAAGACAAAAAATTAATGGAAGAATTAAATCTTTCATGAGCTGATAATGAATATAAGGAAGAAAATGAATACTATAGATTAATTATTGGTAAAAATAAATATGGTCATAATATAGAAATGGAAATCTATAGAAGATATGGTGAATCTAAATTATGAATTGAGGGTACACCAACCGAAAGAATCACAAGAGATAACAAAAACAAAATAGACATTTTAGAAAAACTAAAAGTCGCACAATCTCAAAATAGAATTGGTGAAAAATGCAAAAGACATTATGGTGTAAAACCTGTGCTTGATAGAATGAACTCATTATTTAAATATCATGGGGTAATTTTAGAAAAAGCACAACATGCACAAGCTAGAAGACTAAGAGAAAAACAAAGAATAGAAATGTTGGAAATTACATTATGAGTAAAGGACAACAAACATTTATTAATTGAGAAATTAGGTTTAAAAGAAGAACATAGAGCTAAACTTTATGAAGTAATTATTCTTGATAAAGATTTTGAATATTCAAGTTATAGTATAAGTCATGCTTTAAAATTAGCTCAAGAAGTAAAAGAAGAAATGCAAAAAGGAGGAAGAAATGAATAAGCAATTTAAAGAGCAAGTTAAAAAATATAAGTGAGTAGCAATATCACAAAGTGGAACTGGTGTAATGTTTGAATCAAAACAACAAGCAACACTATACAAACAAAATCAAAAATCATTATGAAACATTGAAGTTCTAATTAGAAAATTAGAAAAGGAGCAAAAATAATATGGCTGAAAAATTAAATGTTGATGAACTAAACATAAGACAACTTGAAAGACCAACAAGATTTAACACAAAAAGATTTTCAAAAATTAAAGATAAAACCTTTTGTAGAATTGTATTAACACAACATACAAAAACTCGAGCATTTGAAAGAATCCAAGAAAAAGATTTATCTCAAATGATAGCAGCTTTAATTAAAAGAAAACAAAAGAATAATTTCATTGTCTACAAACAAAAAGACAAAGAAAAATACTATATCAAATCTTCTGTTAACAAAAAGAAAGTTTGAGTATGTGGAAATTGAAACAAAGAAAACTTTATAGTTAAAACAATATTTCCAAGAATTAAATACCAAATGAAAGGGGTCAAATAATATGGCTAAATTAATTAAAAAAGAAGTAAGTTATGTAGTGCGAAAAAAAAATACAATAACACTTAAAAATGGTAAAGACTTAAATTGAGTAGATGTATCTCCTAATTTCTCAATAAGAAAAGAAGCAAAAGAGCGTGCTGACTTAATGAGAAAACATTTTACAAATGAAAAATATAGAATTGTTAAAATTGTTAAAACATATAGAGTATTAACAAGAAAAGAGGAGGAATAATGGGGTGAACCGTAGAAGTATCAGCTCAAACTAAAGATGGTGTATATCTTAAAATAAAAAATGTAGAACTAGCTAATATAAATGCAGCTAACCAAATGCTGGTAGATTCATTTGATTTAGTAAAACCAACTACATTTACACCTCCTAAAAATAGAGGTGGAAAATTAAAGACACCTTGAGCTGAAAAAACATACACAAAACCAACTAAGGAGCAAATTCAATTTGCAAAAGCATTAAAAATTAAAGACCCTGATAAAAAAACAAGGGCGCAATTATGAAAAGAAATCAATGATAAAAAAGAAAAAGGAGCAAAATAATTATGGCTGTAAAAAAAATTAAATTAGAAAGAAATTACAATTATAAATTACTTGTAAAAAAAGGTAAAACAAATTTAAAATTCAATGAACTTTATGTTTTTACTTCAATAACAGATGCTAAATGGGTAATAGCTAATCTTAAGAAAAATAAAGAAGTTCAAGAATTGCAACTTTATTTTGAAGATATAGAAAGAGAAGAAGTAAAATTAATTAATGTATACCCAATAGATAGAATGGTACAAAATCAAAAAAGGAGCAAAAATGGCTAAAAAGAAAAATACACCAAGAAGAACATTTTGACGAAAAAATAAAAAGACTGGCGAAAAAGAACTTGTTTGTAATAAATGTTGAGAAATAGCAAATCAATTTTGTTGTAGTGAAGCTTATGATTGTTGTGATTGTTCTGGGTGTGGTGAAGAATAATGAATGAATTTGAAAAAAAATTATTTAAAAAACAAACAAAAATTCTCTTAAAAATTGATTTAATTAAATTCATAACAAACCACCAACCATTAGCATTTTCAATAATACACATGACCAAGCAACAGCTAATTGATTACATTGAAAACAACTTATTAGAAGAATGAAGAAAGGAGGTGTTTTAAATGGCTAAAAAACTTGATTTTACAAAGAAAACTTGAACTGATACATATTTAGTTGACCAACTTCATAAAACAAATAAAAAAGTCGTTGAATTAAAGGAAAGACTTAAATCACTGCTTTTATTTGATAAGAAGAAAGATCATAGAGATAATTATGAAAAATTAGGAATTAATTTACATATTCAAATTCAAAGAGAAAAACAAATACAAGCTGAAGTTAAAAAAAGGGGGCTATAGTGGCTAAAGAAAGAATCTATATTAATGAGTTATTAGATGAAAATTATCTTAAGTGAGAAAAAAAACAAGAATGATACAAAAAAGAGGTTAAAAAATAATGAAGAAATTATTATTTAAATTTAAAATGCGAAGAAAACATTGTTTGGCTTACTTTTGCATTAGAAAAAGATACCCATTTACAGATAGGTGTGAATACCATTTGAAAAAAGAGTTTATAAAAGGAGTTAAAAATGAAAAAGTTTAAATGACCAAAACCAAAGAAGTCAAATTTAGTTTTAAAGGACTTATTAGAAACTAATGTACCAGAAAAATATTACTTATCTAAAGAAAGACTTGAAGCAATTGCAAATTGAAATGCTTCAACACAACCTTTAAAAACAATGGAAATAATAGCAAAAAACCAATTTATTCCAACCCTAACAACAAGAGATGGTGATGAACACTCTGATATGAAACTCATAAAAGAAAAAATTAAAAAAGAAAAACCATTTAGCAGCTTCGAACAAGAAAATGTAGTATCTTCAAAAGAAGATGAAACAATTCCAACTTTAACTTCTTCAGGTGCATTTAGCCGCCACAAAATTATTGAAAATATATTTGAAAGTGGTCATCATGGTGGTAGAGTTTATGACCCTGAAAAAATTGCACCAACATTTAAAGAAAATCACGGTAATGCAATATTTATAAATGACTTATGAGATAAATATAGAATTAGAAAAATTACACCTAAAGAATCACTTAGATTAATGGGACTTAATGATTTTCAAATTGATAAAATTCAAGAATCTAAACTTATACCTGAATCAAAACAATATTTCATAGCTGGTAATTCAATAGTGGTTCAAGTCTTAGAAGCAATTTTTAAACAAATTGATTTTCCAAAAGATAGACCTTTAAAAGTATTTGAAGCATTTGCTGGCTATGGCTCTCAAGCAATAGCATTAAAAAACTTAGGTTATGAAGTGCATTCTCAAACTTCTGAATGATTTGTACCCGCAATTATTTCTTATGCTTTATTACACCATAATAGAGCTTTTAAAGAATGCATCAAAAATGTAAACAAAATGCAACCACCAAGAGAAAAAATATTTGAATGATTTAAAGACTTAACTTTTTCATTAGATTCTAAAAACCCAAGCAAATTAAATAGTTTAAGTAATGAAGATTTAATAGCTTTATATGTTGCAAATCAATTAAATGAAAATCATGGATCAATTTTAGAGGCTGAACCGATAAATATGGAATGATATGACTTACTAACTTATTCATTTCCATGTCAAGATTTATCAAGTGCTGGTAAAGGTAAAGGTATGGCTAAAGAAAGTGGAACACGTTCTGGTCTATTGTGAGAGATAGAAAGAATACTTTTAGGGTTTAAAAAGCTTAATAACTTACCAAAAGTACTATTAATGGAAAATGTACCTAAAATACACTCAAAACAAAACATTGATGACTTTAATAAATGAATAGCTGTATTAAAAAACTTAGGTTATGTTTCAACCTATAAAGATTTAAATGCAAAAGACTTCGGAATACCACAAAATAGAGTTAGAACTTATATGGTTTCAATTCTTGATGGTGAAGTGCAAAATGAAACAACTGAACAACTAACATTATTTTAAGGAGCAAAATGAAATTTAAACAAAGTCCCGTATATTACATGGGAAATAAATATAAGCTATTACCTCAAATATGAGAAATGTTTCCAGACAAAATAAATACATTCCATGATTTATTTGGTGGTTCTGGAACTATGAGTATCAACTTTATAGGTAAAGCAAAAAAAGTTCATTATAATGAATTTAATGAATTTGTATTTAAAGAATTTGAATACTTTAATAAATATTCACCAGAGAGAATTAACACGGAAATTCAAGACTTAGAAGATGAGTTGGAATTTACATATGATAATTTTGAAATAGATAAAAAGAAATTTATGGATTGTAGAAACAATTGGTATGAAGATGGTAGTAGAAAAAACACAATGTTTCATATATTTCTAAAGCAGTTCTCTTTCTCAAATATCTTAAGTTATGATGAAGACGGATTTACTAAAGGTGGTTCTACTTTTGGTAATAGATATTACAAAAGTGATTTAATGATAAAGAAAATGAGGAATGTCTATAACAAAGATATTGAATTAACAAATGAATCTTGAGAATATTTTATAAATGAAATTAATCATTCTGAAGACTTTGTATATGTAGATCCTCCATACATTAACACTGAAGCCAACTATAATAGAGATGGTGAGGGTTGAACAATGGAAATGGAAGAGAAGTTATTAAACTATCTTGACTATCTTCAAAAAATGGGTATTAAATGAGCTTTAAGCAATGTTATTAAAAACAAGAACATTGAGAATACACATTTAAAAGAATGAGCTGAAAAGAATAATTATCAAATTAATTATTTAGATGTAAATTACACCTCAATGGGTGAAAAACCTGAAGACCAAGTAAATGAAACTCAAGAAGTATTAATTACAAATTATGATACAAAGCAGTTTCAAAAACAACTAACATTATTTTAAGGAGCAAAAATGCAAAGATTAAAAATAAAAAGAAAATTTTGAGAGAGCATTGTTTATGGTAAGAAACAATTTGAAGTCAGAAAACTTAATAAAGGTATCACAACTGGTACATATATGTTTGAAATGATGGAAGAAGACATTAAATGTGAAACTTGTGGTCAAATGTATGATAAACATTACAATGGTAATTTGGGTAAATTTCCAAATTTCAAAGGTCAAATATGATGTGAAACTGGTAAAGTATTTAATGAAAATCATATTTATGGGACTGCAAAATTAATTCCTTTAGCAATATTTTCAGCTGAAGCAAAAGATTTTCCTGTTATCAATGATAAAGAAACAAGAAAATTTATAAAACAACATTACGAACAAAGATATGATTATGTTGTTTATGAAATTGAAGAAGTAGAGGTGATTCATGAGGCGTAGAAGATTTAAACAAAATGTGCAACATGCACAATCATCACACGAACATATATGAATATTAGTGAATGAAGTGATTACATTAAAAGTTGACGCTGCAGCTAAAATTATAGTTCAAACTTTTGAGTGCAAAGATTGCTATAATGATAAAGAAGTAATTAATGAGATAGAAGAAGCACCATGAATACACTATAATCCATTTACAGGTACAGACATTCTAACTCCAAGAAGAAGAAAGGATGAATATGACCCAAGATAACATAACAATGACTAAAAATCAAATTAAGCGTATTCAAGCATTAGGAATACACTATCACAGCTCATTTGAAGATGAGGGTGTGAAAATATATCACTTTATAGATTACAAGTCTAAAATAAAGCTTGATATATCATATAAAGGTATTTGATATATGGGTGATAAGGATGATACTATGTCTTATGACTTATTAAACAAACTTAACACAATTTTAAGAACAAGTTTCAAAGCAGTTAAGAGTGTGAAAGCTCTGAACATTAGAGATACAAAGAATGATCCATTAGCTAGACAAGCAATGGGACTATTCAAGCATGTTGCATATAAAAAGAAAATTACTCAAGCTGATATGTTAATATTACTTATGAATGCAATGAACAAAATGTTAAAGGAGGAAGAATGCAAGAAATAATAGCTATAATTGTTTTATCGGTTTGAAATATTGTAATGGCTTTAGCTTATGGTTTATCACTTTTAATAGTTAACAAAACTTGAAAAAAAGAATATCAAGAATTATTAAGAATGTCTGGACAATATGAAAAAGGTTGAACTTTATGATATAGAAAATCTGAAAAATTAGAACAAGAAAATGAAAAACTAAAACAAAGAATTAAGGAGCTAGAAAGTGAATCCTAAACAATTTATAAAAATGATATTAATTATTCTTCTATCTTTATTGGTTATAACTCTTGTGGAGGTGTGAGCATAAGCTAAAACAAAAGAAAGAGCTAGATTAGCATTGGCTTATTGGGAAAATGGTCGAGCTGAATTTGTGTATGTTGATGTTTATTCAGAAGATATAGAGGTGGTAAATAATGGCTATGAAAAGATCTAGAAAGTATATTTGAAATTCTAAAAAAAGATTATTCAAAAGATTGCGTATGGCTAAAAAACAATATATTAAAGATAACCCTCAAGAAAAAGAATTTTGAGTTGAAGAATAC
>JABSQT010000008.1 GCA_013215715.1 Mycoplasmatales bacterium
TAGAAATAATATCTCATGTAATAGGTATAGATACTACTAGTTCCATTTTATATACAATATTCAATAAGTATGACATATTATCTAAAAGATATTTAGATGGAATAAAAGAATATTTAGGGAAAAATATAAGTCAATCTTTTTCAGAATTCGTCAATTATTTATGATCAAGTCAAACAACTAAATTCAATGTTTTCTCTTATAAAAATATAGGTAATTATTCAGAAATATATAAATTCCATCCTAATTTAAGTTCTTATGATAAATATAAAATAGCGAACAAGTATGATATTGAATACATCAAAAATGTAATTTTAAGAGAAGAGAACGTCAATGGGACAACATTATTCCAAGTGCTGGGTGAAGATGGGTTGTACTACGATATAAATAACATCAGCCAAATTATTGGTATGCCAATTAAAAGTAAAGCTGATTTGGATGCTTATATAGATAAGCACCACACCATAAATAATCTTCAAGATATTATCCATAAAATTGATTCTTCAACTAAAAATAAAATACAAAAAGTATCTTTTAGAAACAACGTTTCAAACAACTTAATAATAAGTAAAAAAACTAATGTTGTAACGCACTCAAAAGCACCGATAAATTTAATTTATTTAGCAATGATTTTATTATTGGCTTTAGGAATGAAAAAACAAATAAATAAAAAAATAACAAAAGGAGATATAAAATAATGAAAATAACAAATAAAAAGAAACTATTCATAGGAACTATAGGATTAACAGTAGCAACAGCTGCTGTTGCTACACCTATAGCTTTAAATATAACTAACCAAGAAATTCAAAATCCTTCATTTGGACATGAATTAAAATTCATGGGTAAAACATTTACATCAAAATCACAATTATTGAGCTACATTAATAATAATTCGAAAAAAATAATGCAAGCTGCTGGTTCAGGAATTTATAGTGCTAAAATAGGTAATGATATTGTTGATTTTTACACATATAAAGATGCAATGGATTTTATAAAAAAACACATAGTATCAGAAGAAGTATATTTAAAACCAGGCGTTGAAAATATGAAATTAACTTCTATTGGACCAGATTCATTTATAAAAACAAAAAGTACAAGAAAATACGTAGTTTTCAAAAAATATAACGCCGATTTTGATAAAAGAGCAACCACTGGTGTGATGGAGCATTCTTATACGTTTGCATTATTACCTAGGGAAAGCGATACACAAAAGCGAAAAGATCTTCTTAGATATAAGATAGAAGAAGCAAGGATTGAGGCTGCTAAATCTTATATCCAAGTTCACACTTCTTTTTATTTTAATGGTATATATTTTAAGACTATAAATGACTTAAGAAGATATATGAATCAAAATAGAAAAACATTCTTTAAGAAAATAAATGGTAATTCAACATATTCTATCATTAACACCGAAAGAGGGCTTTTAAAATTTGACTCCAAATCAAAAGATTTAGCAAAAAACAAGGATTTCAGAAGAAAGATCCAGGATTTTGCAGTACCCTACTATAATGTTGCTCCGGATGGTCAGCCAGCAAAATGAATTAGGGCAAATCAAGGTAATATTCCCCAAATAGCAGCTTCTTTAAAAGATGAAAATTTAAGATACATTAAAGTAAATTCTAATAATGACACTGCAACCGAAGTTGTAGATATGGATTCTTCTACACCAAATGGTATGTTATATGGTAATTACTTCGTTAAATCAGGATTGGGAATGGAAGAAGCCAAGAAAAAAAGTAATTGAAAAGAAGAACGTGATATAAAAGCATCATCATCAAAAGAATTGGTTGATATTACAATTTTAAAAAGTATTATCAATTACGCCTTTGATAGTCATAAGATAAAAAATCTTGTTTATTTAATTGCACAAACTAAACTTGACAAATCAAGTGGTGCTACTTTTTCAGATTTCTTAAGTTCTACCAATTATTTCAAAAGAAAAGAAGGGTACATGAAAGATGTATCCAAATTAATAATTTCTCTTTCTCATGGAGTTCGCCATAATTTTCTGGATTCAATAATTACAACTCACTCATTTTTGATTAATAAAATGATAAAAAATAACGAAAATTCAGAAGATATAATTAAAGTTGCGCAATATTTTGATTCTATATCGAAAATTATGGATTCTTTTATCGCTCCTCTTATATTACCTTTTGTAGTAAATAAAAAGAATGGAGAAAAACTTAAAAATTTCAAGTTTGAATATTTTTCAAATGCTTTTAAATTTTATGATAAAAATAGTTTAGGTTTAGGAATCAATTTTCAAAGCAATCCATATTCTTATTATAAAAAATTATTAGGTAATGATAATCAAACTAAAGATCACCTTCAAAGAAAGGTTTATTTCCAAATATTAAAAGCATCTATGGGTATGAATTCCATAATGTTAACAGGGTTAAGGCACAATCAAAATGTATATAGCGAATGAGAACAAAATCAAATTATAAAAATAAAAGATGCGCATAGATACAAAGATTCTTTAAATGCAACAAATCCAAATTTTAATGAATTAAATATACCATTAGAAAATCTAAGTTTTTCTAAAAAGAGAAAAGATTCAAGTTTATGAGATTTTAGTTTTGATGGTCTTCAAAATTCTTCCCCAGATAGCAAAGAATGAGTATCTATTTGAAATAATTTAAATCAAATAAAAGATTCTATTAAAATTAATAATATTAAAATAGCTCCAGATACAATTATGAAAAATGCTAATAATTATATTATGAATTTTCAAAATAAAGCAATTGATAAATATAAAGAAACTATTTCCAAAAAGAAAAATTTAATATTAGGTAAATATGGAAATACTCAAGAAGAATTTCAAGAAAATGATTTTAACACAAATACTTTTGCAATGATTCCTATTTCACCAGAACAAACAAATCTATTGAAAACAGGTAGAAGTTTAGCTTCTAGTTATGATGGTTATCAATATCTAAAAAATATGATTGCTTCTGCAGTTATACCATTAAGAGAGAGGGTGAAAGATTTCCTTACTAATGTAGGTACTTTTGCAGGGCAAGCAGCATTAGCGGTTGCAACCGCTGGAGCATCTGCGGAAGGTATGGCAGTTAAGGAAGCGATGGTAAAACCATCCAAAAAAACTTCTGCATGAGCATTTAAAAGTGCTAAGTCTAAATTAGGGCAATTTGTTAAGATGGATACTAAGGATAAGCTAGATACTACGGATAAAATTTTTAAATCATTCCCAACGGGTACAATAAAAGATTCTCCTGCTACAAGTTTCCTAAAAGAAATACAATTAATGACTAATCCAGCATTTGGTCTTTTATCGATGCTTGGAGGTGAATATGCAAAATTGATTAATGACTATATGGATATAAGTATAAGCATTGTTAAGAACGTTATACCGGGATTTAGTATGATTATGGGAATTTTTGATAATTTCAATAAAACAGAAAGGCAAACTTATAAATTTAAAGCTGCGGAAGATGGAACACAATTATTGTGAAATGGTGGTCAAGTTGATTATAGTTGATGAGGTTTAAAGTCTGAACAAGTTTATAGTATTAAAGATTTAAAAATTATTATTTCTCCAGAAATAATTTCTGGTTTTTCAGATTCTGAAGACGGATATTACTATGGAAACAAAATACACAGTGACTTGAGTGCTTTAAGATTTTATATGGCTCAAAAGAAAATAGACTCATTATTAAATAAGGACAGAGCGAAATTTCTTCAAAATAATGAAGACAAAATAAAATGAGGTTTGCCACTTGAAAATCAAAATGATTCAAAAGTAGCAAAATACGATAAGTTAGAAGATTTGATAACTAATACTGCATTATTGGCAAGTAAAGATACTATTTCAAAAAAAATATATGTATCAGGAAGTGGGCTTCAATCAAGTAGTGATATCACTTGAAATTCTAACTTAGAAACATTTTTAAATAATCAAAAAAGAGTATTAATAATTAAAATGCCCAAAACAATAAACGGCGAATTACAACAAGAGAAAAATTTTGAATTACCAAAGCCATTTTATAAAAACGGTGCTGTAATGAAAAAAGATCCTGGAGATTTGATGGATTATTCTAGATACATAACACTAAATCCTAATCTTGTTATAAAGGGTAAAGATGAACGAGAAAAAATTAAATCCATTGCAGGTAATGTTGATTTAAATGATTCAAAAATTTACAAAAAATACAAAAAAATATTAAACACATTAGAAAGTGTGGCCAATTATGACCATTTTTCAACTATAGAATCATTAAATGATTTAATTAAAAGATATGCAGTTGGCTTAAGAATAGATAGTAAAGAAGTAATATATGAAGTTTTAAATGACCCACAAAATTTATTAGTAAACTCAAAAATAAAAAGTGCAACTAAAGGGAGTTATGAATATTTAGATAATTCTTGAACCAACCAAACTAAAACTATTTACAAAATTAATGCAAAAAATGGTGAAATTAAATACTTCCTTTCTAAAAGAGAAGCTTTATTAGAACTTAAAAATAATGAATTTAAAATTTATTTAACATCACTACAAAGAGATTCAATGAAATACCTTTTTAATGGCATGGTATTCAATTCAATTTCCGAAATATATGATTACATAATTAAAATGTCAGGAGGTAACAATGAACAAAAATAAAAAAATATGATTGGGAGCACTTTCGATGTCAATTCCTATAGCATCAATAATTGTTTCAACATCTTTTTCAACTACCAAAGAGGCTCCAAAAGTTTATTTTCAAGGTAGGATGTTTAACACAGTTAATGAAGCGTTAAATTACTTAATTCAAAATGAAAAAATTAGATTTAAAAACCATCGTGTTTTAGGTGATATTGAAAGATCTTACATCAATTCCGAATCAGGTTTATTAAATAAATCATTATTACCTGATTATGATCCTTCAAAAATTCATTTTGCATATCGTAATGCGGGCGGAGGATTAACACCTAATTACAATAGAGCAAAAGAAACATATTATAATCCAGGGACTGTTGTATCAGTTTATAGTGATGGTTACGGTCATGACAATTTCTTATCAGAAAAAGAAGCTGAAGAATCGATGAGAAAGAATTCTATGTCATCAAAAATAGGTATATATAACGTTGAATATCTTTCGATGGATTCGAATGATGATTTAGTATCAATACCAAAAAATCTAAACCCCTTTAATATAAGTGATATAAATGATTTCAAAGAAAATATAAAAAATAATATATTCGGAATTATTAGGCAAAATATAAAAAAACCCAATAATTCAAACTATAAAATCACAAATTTTGTTTCAAATGATTCAATAAAATCAAAAGAAACAAAAACTGGAGCTGGAGTATTGAATTTATTGAAACAAAAAATAAGGGATTGAAATGGATGGAATATAAAAAGTGAAAACGGTATAGATTTCTTAACGAAAAAAATATCAGAAAAAGAATCAAAAACAGTAAATTTAGAATCTGATTGACGAGGCATCGGTACTTGAAGAATGAATGATTCTAGAGAAGGAAAATGAGGAGACTTAGGATTCCGTGTTCAAAATTATGGAAAAAGATGAAATTGAAATTCTACCTCAACAAGCTTCAATAATTCTGATGATTTGGAAAATTTTATAAATGCTAAAAATGTTAGTTTATTAACAATGACAAAAACTGGAAATGCAAGTATAAATGATACGCAAAAAAGAATGAATGAAATTGACGGTATCAAATCTAAAATTAAAAATATCATCTCTAATATGAATTCATTAAAAACATCAAATCAAAATAATGTTTTTTATAAAAATGAATTAATTAAAAATACCATCTTAGAAAAAGTGCATGCGGAAAATCAAATTTTCCATCAAATTGACAGAGCATCGTTTAAAAATGATTTTTTCCAATTGACTAAATTACCTGATTTTGACATTGATACACAAAAATATTATGGTTGGAAAACATGAAATGAAGTTAAGATTGAAAATAAAAAGTATACTTTTGAGTATCAAAGAACAATTAAAATTCCATTAAAAGAAATAAGTATAGATAATAATAAATCCAAATTATTATCTGATTTATTAAAGTGAAAAGACCCAAATAAAAAAGCTACTTTTACAATACAGAAAGATGGGCACAAGTTGTTTGATGTTGAATTAGGTGTTAGTTCAGAAAAGATTAAAGTAAATAAAATAACTTTAAATCCTGAAAATCATAAAGGTGCTTTAGTAATTCCAAGCGCTAAAGAAATTACTCAGTTTGAAAATAATGAATTACCTAGTGATGATGCGGGAATACAAAAATGATTTTATTGAATGCTTCAAGAACTACACAAAGATTTAAATGTTGGTGGTGCAGAGAGAAAATCCGCAGATGAAATTGCTACAATATTCAAAAAATACTTTGGAGATGAAGAAAAATATTTTGGTAAAGCATTTAAAGAAGACAAAGACGGTAATTATAGATTTGATCTTGGATTTTATGAAAATAAGCTATACCAAAATGTAAGTTTAGATGTTAATGAATCGCTGAAATTATATTTAAACCTAATAAATGCGGCTTATAAAAAATACAACGCTTTGCCAAAATTACTCAAAGAAATTACTAAAAAAATAATTAATCCAAATGATATATTTATACAAGGTGAAATTATTAACCAAAAATTTTATTCTGAAATAAAATTAGGTAAATATATGATAAAGTCAATAAATGATTTTAATGCGCCTGTTTCAAAAGGATTTTTCTCTAATAACACAAGTATTGCTTTAAATGAAGGTCAGTGAAATACTTTGAAACAAAAAACAAAATTTATTCCGGCACATTTACTGATTGCATATGACACCAATGGTAAAAAATCAAATGTTGGTGATTACAATAATGATAGTCAACTTTTACTACAATTCAATATATTATTAAATAAAGAACCAAGAAGGGATTTTAGTCATGTATTTATAGGTGGTTCTAAAATTAATGGTTCATTCGAAGGTGCTAAATTGGTTGATAATATAATAACAACTATTCACTCAGTAAAAATTGAAAATACAGATTATTACTTTAAGACATTTGAACAATTAAAAGGGTTCATGTTAAAATATATAGAGAAGAATTCAATAAGAGTCTAGGGAGAAAAAAATGAAAAAAACAACATTAACTATCGGAGCTATGATAGCTGTAACTGCGCCTTTGGCAACAGTTATTTCTTGTGGTTCTGAAAAATCAGGAAATGAAAATACCAAAACTACAATTAAAGAAAATGCACAAAATCAAGCTAAATTAGATAAAACAAAATTAGAAAATGCATATGCATTTTTAACAAATTGAGTTCCATATAACGATTTAGATCGTATGCCTTCGGAAGTTAAGAATGTAACTCCTGATAATATTTTAGAAACCGTATTTGGTATTAAGAATGAAAAATCTGAATTAAAAGATGTTACTTTTAATAATATTAAAGTGAATGCGAATGATGCTAATTTTAATATGGAAGTTGAATTTGATATGCAAGTGCATAATGTAACTAAGCATTTCAAGAAAACTTTAGGAAATCACTTCTTTATGGATCAAGATCGTAGCGATTATCTTTATTTGAAACATTTAGAAGCGTTTAGATTTACAACTTCATTGAAGAATGATGGTAATCCTCCTATTGAGTATTGAGATGAAAAATATGCACATCGTTCTCCTGGATTAACACAAGAGCAATTTTATAAAAATGCTCCAAGAGTAAATGCTTTTGGAGATTGAGGAGGCGATCAAAACCAAACCCTTACTGATTATAATTTTATTAAAGACCCAAGAGCGACTGATCGTTCTGATTTAAAATGATTAAGAAGAGAATATAAAATTGCTTATGGTTTTGATATACATGATGAAAATAAATCATTCAAAGGTAAAACTTATGCTGAATGATTTAAGGGTGTAGAGTTGATGGGGGTTAAGCGTATTCCGCGTAATCAAATTGTTAATAATTATGCCAATATTGATGTAAAAGGAGGTGGAAAACAATACCCTGTATTTCCCCTTACTTTAAAGAAGGATGGTAATTATGATTGAAAATACGAAGAGTTGCCCAATTATAAGGGTGGTTCTTATGGATTGCAATTATTCTTAAGAAAAGGAACGCAAGAAGTTGAAGTTTCTATTAGTATAATTGGATGATCATATTATCGTCAGGATACTTAAAAACATAAAAACTTCGTTAGAAAATAACAAAGTTTTTTATTGTTTGAATTCATTGATGTGCAAACAATTAAAAAGGTTCATATTAAAATATATAGAGAATAATTTAATAAGAGTCTAGGGAGAAAAAAATGAAAAAAACAACATTAACTATTGGAGCTATAATAGCTGTAACTGCACCTTTGGCAACAGTTATTTCTTGTGGTTCTGAAAAATCAGGAAATGAAAATACCAAAACTACAATTAAAGAAAATGCACAAAATCAAGCTAAATTAGATAAAACAAAATTAGAAAAGGCATATGCATTTTTAACAAATTGAGTTCCACATAAGGTTTTAGATCGTATGCCTTCGGAAGTTAAGAATGTAACTCCTAATAATATTTTAGAAACCGTGTTTGGTATTAAGAATGAAAAACCTGAATTAAAAGATGTTACTTTTAATAACATTAAAGTGAATGCAAATGATGCTAATTTTAATATGGAAGTTGAATTTGATATGCAAGTGCATAATATAACTAAGCATTTCAAGAAAACTTTGGGAAATCATTTCTTTATGGATCAAGATCGTAGCGATTATCTTTATTTGAAACATTTAGAAGCATTTAGATTTACAACTTCATTGAAGAATGATGGTAATCCTCCTATTGAGTATTGAGATGAAAAATATGCACATCGTTCTCCTGGATTAACACAAGAGCAATTTTATAAAAATGCTCCAAGAGTAAATGCTTTTGGAGGTTGAGGAGGCGATAAAAACCAAACCCTTACTGATTATCTTTTTATTAATGACCCAAGAGCGACTGATCGTTCTGATTTAAATTGATTAAGAAAAACATATAAATCTGTTTTTGGTTTTGATATACATGATGAAAATAAAACTTTCAAAGGTAAAACTTATGCTGAATGATTTAAGGGTGTAGAGTTGATGGGGATTAAACGCATTAAAGATGAAGATGAAACAAGTGAATATGGCAATATTGATTTAAGGGGAGGGAGGACTAAATACCTTGAATTCCCGCTTGCCTTAAAAGAAAATGGAAAATATGATTGAAAATGAGAAGAGTTGCCCAATTATAAGGGTGGTTCTTATGGGTTGCAATTATTCTTAAGAAAAGGAACACAAGAAGTTGAGGTTTCTATTTGTATAGTTGGATGATCATATTATCGTTAGGATACTTAAAAACATAAAAACTTCGTTAGAAAATAACAAAGTTTTTTTATTGTTTGAATTCATTAATATACAAATGATTAAAAAGGTTCATTTTATAAAATATATACAGAAGAATTCAATAAGAGTCTAGGGAGAAAAAAATGAAAAAAACAACATTAACTATTGGAACTATGATAGCTGTAACTGCGCCTTTGGCAACAGTTATTTCTTGTGGTTCTGAAAAGTCAGGAAATGAAAATACCAAAACTACAATTAAAGAAAATGCACAAAATCAAGCTAAATTAGATAAAACAAAATTAGA
>JABSQT010000009.1 GCA_013215715.1 Mycoplasmatales bacterium
CGTTCAACATGCATGTATTAGGCACACAGCCAGCGTTCATCCTGAGCCAGGATCAAACTCTCATAAATTGATTCCGGATTCATGGTTTCTTGTATCTAGTTTTCAAAGATCTATCAGCACCATTTTAAGTCTAATAAATATACCAGTCTTTAAATGGGTGCTTTAATAGTATAACAAAGAAATATATTGTTTTAACATACTTTTTTTAAAAAAATAATAAATATTCATTATTTAAAAAAATGATTCTTATATTTTGAATCTTCCTTTAAAAACACTCTTATATTTATGTAATAAAAAAAGGAATAAAAAAATAAGAATCAAATCATTCTTATGTAATTATCTTAAATTGTTAGTGGTATAACAACCACTAGAGTCATAGCTAAAATTGCAAGAAATACAGCTGCAATAATAAAAATTTTATACTTTTTATTTAATCTAGTTAATTTACTTATTTCTTTTTGTTTTCCCATAATTCTACCTTTATATTAATTATTATATATTGCAAAACATTCTTTCTAACAAAATAGTTAATTAATCAAGAAAAAAACTTATATATTTGCTTAATAAGTATTTTATATAATTTATATTATGATAAAAACAAATAACAAAACCACAATAGACAATATAATAAAATTTAAGATTCAAAACATTAAATATGCTTTCTTTGATCTAGATGGAACTTTATTAAATAAACAAAAAGAAATTACAAACCTAAATTTTAAATCTTTGAATATCTTAAGAGATCAAGGTGTGCAAATAGGAATAGCAACAGGCAGACCGCAAATGATGATTAAAAATATTATTAATTTAGTAAAACCTGACTTACCAGTAATTTCAATTAATGGTGGTTTAATAACTGATAATGATGAAACTATAAATGATGAATCTTTTGAAATTGATGATACACAAAAAATTTATAATTGATTAATTAAAGAAAAAATTGATTTCTTAGCTTACACAAAAAATGAAATGTTTTATAACAATGTCACAAATACAAAATGAATTTCACAAATCAAACAACGCCTTGCAATAATGACTGATGAGGAAAAGTGAATTTTTACAAAGAAATCATTATCAACAAAAACAAAAGTTTCAAAGTTTTTAATTTTAACCGAAAACATTGATAAAACACTTAAAAGAAAAATATATAAATTCTTTAGCACTATAAAAGAATCATATTTAGTTGAATCACTTCCAATGGTATTAGATGTAATGCCAAAAGGTATAAGTAAGGGAAGAGCGCTTTCTATTTTAGAAAAATACGAATATATTGATTTAAAAAATACAATTGTATTTGGAGATGCGCCAAACGATATTGCAATGTTTAATGTTGCAGGTATTTCTGTATCAGTTCCAAATTCACATAAAGATTTAGAAATGGTTGCAGATATCGTTTTAGAAGATGACACCGATAACTATATTTACAATTTTATTAATCAATTCATGAAAAATAATTCGAAATAGTTTTTAAAGTTTTTTATATAGAACTTAAAAAAGACAAAAAAAAAGGACCTTTACAGGTCTTTTGTTTCTAGTTCTTTCAAAACTGAATAGCAGATTCTTCATTGGTTTGTCTGT